>JBIIJO010000034.1:0-8877 GCA_044233685.1 Candidatus Planktophila sp. | reverse complement strand
AACGACGCTCAGCCATCAGTTGACGGATTTTGCGGTCGGCGTGCATAACCGTGGTGTGGTCGCGCCCGCCGAATGTTTGGCCGATTTTTGGAAGCGAGAGTTCGGTTAACTCGCGGCAGAGATACATCGCAATCTGGCGGGCATTAACTAATACCCGGGAGCGAGATGTTCCACAAAGATCATCGATAGTAAGTGAGAAATAAGCAGCAGTCTGAGCCATGATCGTGGCGCCCGTTATCTCTGGGTTGTTCTCATTAGGAATTAAATCCTTTAAAACAATTTCAGCAAGTGAAAGATCAACACTCTGGCGATTTAAAGATGCGAAAGCTGTAACACGAATAAGTGCGCCTTCAAGTTCGCGAATGTTTGTTGAAATCTTGCTAGCGATGTATTCCAAAACATCATCAGGTGCATTCAATTTATCTTGCGCAGCTTTTTTGCGAAGAATTGCAATACGAGTTTCTAGCTCAGGAGGTTGAATATCTGTAATCAAACCCCACTCAAAACGAGAACGTAGGCGATCTTCCAAAGTTGTTAACTGCTTTGGTGGTCGATCACTTGAGATAACAATCTGCTTGTTAGCGTTATACAAAGTATTGAAAGTGTGGAAGAACTCTTCCTGTGTTCGTTCCTTGTTTTCTAAAAACTGAATGTCATCGACAAGTAGAACATCGAGATCGCGGTAGCGGCGCTGGAAAGCAGTTGCCTTGTCATCGCGAATGGAGTTAATAAAGTCATTTGTGAACTCTTCTGATGAAACATAACGAACACGAACACTGCCGTATAACTCTTTTGCATAGGCCCCAATAGCGTGTAATAAGTGGGTTTTTCCAAGGCCTGACTCACCATAAATAAATAAAGGGTTGTATGCCTTGGCTGGCGCTTCAGCAACTGCCACAGCTGCTGCATGAGCAAAACGATTTGATGCACCGATAACGAAAGTTTCAAAGATGTAGCGCGAGTTAAGTTGTGAAACCTCTGCAATTTTCGATGGAGCTTCTTCGCGACCCGTTCCAACCTTGGGCGCAACGAACTCAATATCAACTTCTGGAGTTTGTGGTTCGGCAGATTCCAAAGATTCATCAACAGTCACAGCAATGCTGGCCTTATCGCCGAGCTCGCGAGTTAAAACATCACAGACAACTGTGCGCAGGCGGCTCTCTAAAACATCTTTTGCAAAAAGATTAGGGGCTGCGACCAATAAAGTTGTTTGATCGTTGTTGTGGAGTAGACCTAAAGGCTTTGTAAGTTGTAAAAATGCTCGATGTTGAGGCGCATCAACGGCAACCTCTTCAATAACGCGATCCCAGAGAGTCGTTAACTCAATCTCTTTAACGGCCATTTTGGCCCCTCTCTGATATCCACAGGGTTATCCACAGCCTGTGGTCTAAACCCCAGGTTGAGCCCTTATAAAACCCCCAAAAGCTATAAACCTGTGGAGGAGGGCGTAAAAGTAGAGCGGATTGGGAAAAAAAGCAACTGGTTATCCACAGTATGAGGCGAATGGGGTGAGCCTAGATCTGAGTTTGACCGGCTTATCCCCAGACCTCTACCGTTACCTCCTTGCTTCCCCCGTATTTCTGGCCCGCAGTAGATTTTAATTATTTAGGAGTTTCACATGACAAAGCGCACCTTCCAACCTAATACCCGTCGTCGTGCCAAGAAGCATGGTTTCCGTGCCCGTATGGCCACACGTGCAGGCCGAGCTGTTCTTGCAGCTCGCCGTGCAAAAGGCCGCGCGCGTCTTTCTGCTTAAAGACTTTTAAGGAAAACTCCTGTGCTTGCCAAAAGCGCACGTTTAACTGAGAGCGGGGATTTTGCCCGCGCAACAAAGAGTGGGATCCGATACTCATCCACCAACTTTGTCGGCTACCTATACATGTCTGAACTGGATCAACCTGCCCGCGCGGGATTAATTATTAGCAAAGCCGTTGGTAGCTCAGTTGCCCGCCACCGCTTAGCCCGAAAAATCCGCCACTGTATTTTTGATAACTACACATCCCTTCCAGTTGGATCTCTTATGGTAATCCGCGGACTTAACAACTCAGCTGAGGCTGATTGCAAATCAGAGATTGCAACTATTGTCGCTAACTTGGTTCGCAAGGCTAAAGATCGCGCGGCCACAAAATGAGAACTCTCCTAACTGCGCCCATCAAGTTTTACCAAAAATGGATTTCACCATCACTAGCACCTCGGTGTAAGTACTACCCATCATGTTCAAGTTATGCGGTCACCGCAATTGAAACATATGGCTTAAAAGGAATTGCAATGAGCGCTTGGCGTTTAGTGCGGTGTAACCCATGGTCACATGGCGGAGTTGACTACGTAGTTTCGAAAGAGAAGGTAAGTGTTAATGGATAGCATCTTAAAACCCTTATATATCGCTGTTTCTTGGGTTATCGTCAATATCCACGATTTACTCACCCCTTTGTTTGGTTCAGAGAGCGGTGTGTCATGGTCACTTGCGATCATCGGTCTTGTAATCATCATCCGTATTATCTTGATCCCACTTTTTGTTAAGCAGATTAAAAGCCAGCGCGCATTAACCGCCCTTCAACCACATATGAAGGAGATCCAAAAGAAGTATAAGGATGATCGCCAAAAGCAATCAGAAGAGATGATGAAGCTCTATAAAGAGCACAAAACAAATCCATTAGCTTCATGTTTTCCAATCCTTGCCCAAGCACCAATCTTTTTTGCACTCTTCACCGTTCTAAACGGTATTGGTAAGAACCCACCCGTTAAGCACGGCGTGTTGTCACAAGAGGATGTTGTTAGTGCTGCTCAAGCAGAGTTCTTCGGCGCACCAATTTCTCAAACATTTTTAGGTTCAGATATAACAACTGTAAAGATCGTTACTGTTATTTTGATTGCATTTATGTCGCTAACAACTTTCACAACCCAACGTCAGTTAATGATGAAGGGCATGCCAAAGATGGATTCAAGTAACAACATGATGTTGCAACAGCAAAAGATTATGTTGTATGCATTCCCAGTAATTTTTGCAATCACTGGCGTTAACTTCCCAGTGGGAGTTTTAATTTATTGGTCAACAACAAACCTTTGGACATGGGGACAGCAGTTCTATGTCATTAAGCGAAACCCAACACCAGGATCACCTGCCTATGAAGAGCTGCAAAAAAAGCGCATCCGTAAAGGCGGGGTAGTAGAACCTGAAACAGATGTGGCCCCACCAACTGAAGAGGTAAAAGGGCAACGAAACCAACCAAAGAAAAAGAAGAAGAAGAAATAGGACAAATCAGTACAAATAGTATTAATTCACTACAAACCCGACTGGGAGATACGTAATGGCAAAGGCAAAAGCAGAAGTTGTTGAAAAGGTAGAAGAAGTAGCAGAGACAAAGCCAGTAAAAGGTGTGGCAAAACTTGAGGAAGAGGGCGATATCGCCGCTGACTACCTAGAGGCCCTGCTCGACATCGCAGATCTAGATGGCGACATCGATATTGATGTTGAAAACGACCGTGCCTCACTGGCCATTGTTGGCGGAAAACTCAACCACCTGGTTGGCCGCGAAGGTGAAGTCCTAGATGCTATTCAAGAGCTCACCCGCCTAGCAGTTCAGACTGCTACGGGAGATCGCTCACGCTTAATGCTTGATATCGATAACTTTCGCGCTAACCGCCGCAAGGAGCTAACAAAGCTTGCCAATGAGATGGCAGAAGAGGCTAAGACCACTGGTGCCTCAATCAAACTAGCTCCAATGAACGCCTTTGAGCGCAAAATCATCCACGACACAATCCAAGAGCTAGGCCTAAGTAGCGAATCTGATGGGGAAGACCCAAACCGCTACGTCGTCATCTATCCAGCATAAATGCAGGTTTCACGTGAAACCCTGATCGAGCGATATTTCCCTGATATCGATCGGGTTCACGCCTATGCCACTTTCCTTGAAAGCGCTGGAATTGAGCGTGGATTAATCGGTCCCCGGGAAGCGGACAAGATCTGGAATCGCCACATCTTCAACTGCCTGCCCGTGACCTCCCTGCTCAAAGAGGGCTCCATAGTCTTTGATATCGGTTCAGGGGCGGGTCTGCCTGGAATCGTTATCGCTCTGGCCCGTCCGGATCTTAAAGTGACCCTGATTGAGCCCCTTGAGCGCAGAGTTGAGTTCCTCAAGGAGGCTGTGGCAGGCCTTGATATCGAGGTTATCCGTGGCCAGGCCCAGGATGTGCGCACAACTGCCCACTATGTAACAGCTAGGGCAGTGGCGCCTTTAGAGAAGTTGAAGAAAATGAGCTGGCACCTTTTAAAGACCAATGGCTCTCTTATGGCCATTAAGGGCAAATCTGCCGAGGAAGAGATGAAATCTGTGCCAAAAGCCATGCTCCATGAGGTAAATCTTGACGGCATTGAGCTTGGACGCATAGTAGAAGTGCGCAAAGGTGCTTAACTAGCCCACGTGACTGATTCACGTGAAACAAAGAAGGTTATTGGCGTTCGCCGCCTCAAAGAGGCGATGGCAAAACCAGCCTCCCTTCGAATCATCACGGTAGCTAACCAAAAGGGCGGGGTTGGCAAAACCACCACCACAGTCAACCTAGCCGCCGCCCTTTCTATGGGTGGCCTACGGGTGGCAGTTATTGATCTAGATCCTCAAGGAAATGCCTCAACTGCCCTGGGGGTAGAGCACCTAGAAAACGCCGGAATCTATGAAGTTCTCATGGGCGATTTAACAATGTCGCAAGCAATACAAAAAGTTAAAGGTTTTCCTTCACTTGAATGTGTTTCATCAAATACTTCACTTGCACAAGCAGAGATTGAATTAGTTCCAATGGTTGCACGCGAGATGCGATTAAAAGATGCCATTGATGAGTTAGCAACACAACGTATTGCTGAAGGTGAGCCACTTGATTATATCTTTATTGATTGTCCACCATCTCTTGGTTTATTAACAATTAATGCATTAACTGCCGCAAAAGAAATGTTGATTCCCATTCAATGTGAATACTATGCATTAGAAGGTTTATCACAACTATTAAAGACATATGAATTAGTTAAGAAGCGTTTGAACGCATCACTTAAGCTTTCTACTTTTGTTTTAACAATGTTTGATGGCAGAACAAGACTTGCCAATGATGTTGCAGATGAGATTCGCAAACACTATCCAAATGAATTAATTGATATTCCCATTCCACGTGCTGTGCGAGTTTCAGAGGCACCAGGATTTAATCAAACAGTTATGACATATGACGCATCATCACCAGGTGCTATTGCTTACATGTCAGTTGCTCGTGAATTAGCTGAGCGCGGCAAACCTTTTGATTCAAATGTTGTTTCAATTAATTACAGGCGCGAAGGTGAGATTGCATAATGGCACGTCGTGGAGGACTCGGCACAAATCTAGATGCATTGATTCCAACATCATTAACTGTTGCGGGGCAAGAAGTTGCAACTCAAAATGAAATCGATGTCAATTTGATATCTGCTAACCCACGTCAACCGCGCCAACACTTTGATGTGGATGCACTCAATGAATTAACTGCGTCTATTAAAGAGATCGGCATCTTGCAACCGCCTGTTGTTCGACAGAAAGCAAATGGTTCTTATGAACTGATTATGGGAGAGCGCAGATTCCGCGCAGCTAAAGCTGCAGGTTTAAAAACAATTTCAGTAATTATTCGCCAAACTCCAGATAATGAACTTTTGCGCGAAGCATTGATCGAAAACATCCATCGCAGCCAACTTAACTCACTAGAAGAAGCAGCGGCCTACTCACAACTTCTCACAGACTTTAACTGCACACACGATGAACTTGCAGCAAAACTTGGACGATCACGCCCGTTAATTTCAAACACCATTCGTTTAATGAATCTGCCAACTGCCGTTCAACAAAAACTTATAACTGGAGCACTTAGCACTGGACATGCCCGTGCACTATTGGGATTAAGTGATTCAAGTGAAATTGAAAAACTAGCGGCGCGAATTGTCGCTGAAGGTTTGAGCGTACGCGCAACTGAAGAAATCATTTCAACTGGAGCACCAAAGCGAAAAGGTGCAAAGAAGTTAAAGGCAACAAAGTCTGCAAGTCCTGAACTTCAAGAAATTGCTGACACCATGGGTGACACATTGGACACACGAGTTTCCATTCAAGGCAGCATGAAAAAGGGAACAATAGTTATTGAGTTTGCTGGAGCTGAGGATCTAAAGCGAATTGCTAAGGCAATCAATAATTAATTAAGTTGGTTTCCGCCGCGGCGAGCCATCTCAGTCTTTATAACTCCACCCAAAGCTTTCACACCTTCGCGGATGCGCTCTGGTGTTGGGTAGCAATAAGACAAACGCATTGACCAAGAACCAAAACCATCTGCATAGAAGGCTGTACCTGGAACATATGCAACCTTGGCAACAATCGCCTTTGGCATTAGCGCTTTAGTATCGATTTCTTCAGGCAAGGTAACCCAGACGTAAAACCCACCGCCAGGCTTTGTCCATTTAGCTGTTACTGGGAAGTGCTCATCTAATGATTCAAGCATCGCATCGCGGCGCACTTTATAAAGATCGCAAAAAGATGCAATCTGATCGCGCCAAGGTTGATCAGCTAAGTAACTAGAGATTGTTAACTGTGAAAAATTTGAAGGACACAAGATTGAGGATTCACTGGCAATAATTAACTTCTCTTTAAGAGATGGTGGCACCAGCGCCCAACCCACACGCATTCCAGGGGCAATCGTCTTTGAAAAAGAGCCTAAATAAATAACATTCTCTGAATCCTCAGCGCGCATGGCATTCGGTGATGGCTTATCAAAGCCAAGAAGGCCATAAGGGTTATCTTCCACAACAAAGATTCCCTCTGTGCGGCAGATATTTAAGATTTCAGTGCGGCGATCTGCAGGAAGTAGAACTCCTGAAGGGTTTTGGTAGTTAGGGATTGTGTAGAGGAACTTAATTCGACGTCCTGAAGCACGAACACTCTTAATTGCAGCGCGTAAACCATCTGGAACTAATCCCAAATCATCGGTTTCAACATGGATAACTTTGGCTTCATATTGATGGAAAGTTCCTAGAGCGCCAACGTATGAAGGTGCTTCGGCTAAAACAACATCGCCTGGATCAATAAAGATACGTGAAATTAAATCTAGAGCTTGCTGTGAACCTGTTGTTACTAAAACATCATCAGGATTAGCGCGAATTCCTTCTAACGCCATTACTTCACAGATTTGTTCGCGAAGTTTTGGATGTCCTTGTCCGCTTCCATACTGCAAAGCCTCTTGGCCGTTATTTAAAATAAGTTTTTGAACAACATCAGCCATCATTCCCATTGGAAGTGCTGAAAGATTTGGCATTCCACCAGCAAGAGAAACAATTTCAGGTCTAGATGCAACTGCAAAGAGTGAGCGAATCTCACTTGGTTGCATATGCGCAGCACGTCCAGCAAAGCGCTCCTCTAGATTTTGAGGCGCTCCGGTTGCAAAACGTGGCGTTACTTCAGACATGGCTTAAGTCTCCCATATGCCGGCACGTAGCCGAGCACTTATTAACGACGGATACCGGCTTTGCGCAGATCAGAAATACGCAAAGTTCCTGTTTTTGCATCATCTTCAGCAGCTAAATAGAGGCGCTGAATTGCAATAACGAGGGCTTCTGCAATCACATCACGAAAATCCGGACGAGACATACGGCCAATATCGCCAGGATTAGTTTTATAACCCAAATCAATGCGAACGGCTGGTGCTTTAGTTAAACGCAATAAATCCCACGTCATGGCATGTGTGCGGCAGTTAGCAAAATCAGTACGAGCACAAATCTCGCGCTGAACTAGTGAAGCAAATCTTTCTCCAACAATTGAGTGCACACCATGTGCCTCACTGCCATAGAAATAAGTTGCTGCACCATGCGCGTTTTCATTCTTATAACTATCTTCATGAAGTGAAATCATCAAATCAGCATTGCTGTTATTTGTGAAAGCAATTCGCTCACTTTCAGAAGGATTATTTTTTTCACCGCGAGTTAAGAAAACCGAAGCACCGAGTGCAAGTAAACGACCTTCTGTACGAACTGCAACATCATAAACAAGTGGATCATCGCCATCTGGGTTTAAAACAATTGTTTTATTAGCAAGTGCTGGACCGCGATTTTTCTGATTTGCACTCTCACGCAAGATTGATGGCGCACCACCAGAAACAATTTTAGTTAAACGAATAAGAGCAATAATTGTCGCTGGGCCACATTTACCATCAACGGTTGCACCCACTGATTTCTGGAAATCTTTAACTGCTAATTCAGTGCGAGGACCATAAATTCCATCCACTCGGCCACAATCAAAACCCATTTCAGTTAAACGCGATTGCAAAGCGGCAACGTCATCGCCATGCATTAATGGCGATTCTTGCAGATTGAGAGATCTATCTCCGAGTTTCCACCGCGCTTCTTCTAGTGCGCGAGCAGTAACCTCATCAACAAGACCCGTGACACTTAAACCACGGGCCTGTTGAAAAGATCGAATCTCGGATTCAGAAAGCTCTGACATTTTATTTAAGAGAGAAAGCTTTCAAGTTCCTTCAACATCGCAGGCTTTGGCTTAGCTCCAACAATTGTCTTCACGATTTCGCCGTTAACAAAGACATTCATAGTTGGAATCGATGAAATTCCATACTTAATCGCAATTGCTGACTCTTCATCAGTGTTGAGCTTAACGATCTTTAGCTTTGAACCGTATTCATCTGAAATCTCTTCAAGAATTGGTCCCACAGCACGGCATGGGCCACACCATTCCGCCCAGAAATCCACTAATACAGGCGTGCTGCTCTTTAAAACCTCAGCATCAAATGTTGCTGTAGTTACTTTGCTCGTGGCCATTATTTACTCCTTGATGTATGTGTTTAGGTTGAGAACTTTAGTGTCCCGAGAGAAATCTT
>JBIIJO010000033.1:0-8965 GCA_044233685.1 Candidatus Planktophila sp. | reverse complement strand
TAGCGCACGCACAGGCCTTGGCTGAAATTGAGGGGTTTTTAAAGGCCCCCGAGCGCCAAATCATGCAGATTTCTACGGGCGTTTTCTAGGGCTACTAATTGCGCAAAAGCTGCGTTGTATTCAATTTGATTTTCAACGGGATTGAGTCGTTGGAGTGATGATTTAAGTTCTGCGATGGAGCGAGATATTGCAACCTCACGCAAGCGAGCAACAATGCTCTCGACGTATGCAGCGCTTGGCTTTCCATCGGCGCGAATGGGTTCAACTGTTAGCTCGGTAAACAAAGTCTTAATGCGCTCATCACTAATAGTTTCTGCTGAAAGTGAAGGAGTTTCATCAATGGTCTTGCGCAATTCTTTATAAGCCGGGTGAGTAAATGCACCAGGTTCAATATCACTCCATAGAGTTCCAGTAAAAAGTGATGCCTCTTGCAATCTCGCTTTTAGAACTTCACGCTCTAATATCAAACGTGCTTCATTGGGATCTGGTCGCCAATTACTGTTCTCTTCAGTTGTTGGCTCAATACTTTCACTCACCTTAGGTTGGCTCTTCACACCTTGAGCAACAGCCTTTGAAACTATCTCAACTTCTGTGCCAAGCCATCCTGCAAGTAGTCGGGTGTATTCAGGGCGAAGTGATTTATCACGAATCTGTGCAACAAGAGGTGCTGCAGCATTTAAAGCGTTAACGCGACCCTCAGCACTATCTAATTTGTGATGAGCAAGTTCAGCGCGGATTGCAAATTCAAAGAGTGGAACTCTGCGAGCAATTAAATCACGCAGCGCTAAATCACCTTTTTGTTGACGTAGTTCGCATGGGTCTAAACCATCTGGCTCAACTGCTACAAATGTTTGGGTCACAAACTTTTGATCTTCACTAAATGCACGAAGGGCAGCCTTTTGACCGGCAGCATCGCCATCGAATGTAAAGATAACTTCGCCTCTAAATGAATCATCATCCATCAGCAATCTGCGCAAGATACGGATGTGGTCTGCGCCAAAGGCTGTGCCACATGTAGCAACTGCGGTTGTGATCCCTGCTAATTGAGCAGCCATCACATCGGTATATCCCTCAACTATGACGGCCTGGCGCTTCTTTGCGATCTCTTTTTTAGCTGCATCTAAACCATAGAGAACTTGGCTCTTTTTATAGACCGGTGTCTCTGGAGTATTGAGGTATTTAGGACCTTGATCTTCTTCATCACTTGCAAGTTTTCGACAACCAAAACCAACTACATCTCCAGAGATATCTCTAATTGGCCAGGTAAGGCGATTGCGGAATCTATCGATTGGTCCGCGCTGTCCCATCTTTGAAAGTCCAGCAGTTTCAAGTTCATCAATGCTGTAACCCTGAGCGCGTAAGTGCTTAGTCAATGCATCCCATTCATCTGGTGCAAATCCCACACCGAATTTCATACATGCATCTTTATCAAAACCGCGCTTGGTCAGTAAATCTCTACCGTGGGCAGCATTAGGAGAAGTATTGAGTTGTTCTTGATAAAAACGCGCAGCCTCTGTATTTGCTGCAATAAGACGTGAGCGGGCACCGGCAGAAAAGGCGGGAGTGGATGGTCCGCCTTCGTCATAGCGCAATGTGTAACCCATGCGATCTGCAAGGCGTTCAATAGTTTCAGTAAATGTTAAATGATCTATCTTCATCAAAAATGCGATGACATCTCCGCCGGTCTGGCAACCGAAGCAGTGGAAATAACCTTTGCTTGGTGTTACGTGAAATGAGGGAGATTTTTCATCATGGAAAGGGCATAAGCCCTTCTTTTGTCCTCCACCAGCGCTTTTTAACTGAACGTACTCCCCTACGATTTCATCAATAGGTGCACGGTCACGGATGTATGCAACATCTTCATCCCGAATACGACCGCTCATAGGTTCATCTTAACGAGAAGCTAACAAACGGGCATGGAGGGCATATGCGCCAGGGTCAGTTAAGGCCGCTACTTGATCAATAATCACGCGCATACGAGCGATTTCATCGCTGGCCTCATTCCAACTCTTGAGGAAAAAGGAATCTAACTCCTGTGGTGCGCGAGCACGTAGCATTTCAACGAGTTCACTAACAATGAGTTGTTGCTTGGCATAGCGATCCTGTGAGTGAGCAGCATTGATTAAGTAGTGCCCCGCAATGGCCTTTAAGAAGTCCACTTCAATGATTTGTTCGCGAGGGATTTCAAGGTCTGCGCTATAGCGCGAGAGGGGGCCATCTCCATGAATTTTACGAGTCTCAAGCTCTGCAGCTAGAACAAATCGACCAATAAGCTGGCTTGTTGAATCCTTTAAGCGGGCAAGTGAACGATGTGTTCCATCGTAATAATGTGGCCAAGCAGATAACGCCGATAATCTCTTATGGGCATCAATAGCTTCTTGTTGTGTTGCATCACTTCCATAATCTCGAACCATCACTGTGTACAACTCTTCAAAGTCTGTATCAAAGTTCTTTACTGAAATCTGATTAGCAAAAATCGCATCTTCTAAGTCATGAACTGAATAGGCGCAATCATCTGACCAATCCATGATTTGTGCTTCAATACATTTTTTATCTACTGGAGCACCAGTTCGCATCCAGTTAAAAACTTCAACATCATCATCATAAACACCGAACTTGCGAGGATTCTGCGAACGCGGCCATGGATATTTAGTTGCTCCATCAAGTGATGCTCTTGTTAAATTCAGACCAACACTTTTTCCATCACTATCAACGGTCTTTGCTTCAAGGCGCACTAGCAATCGAAAGCTCTGGGCATTTCCTTCAAAGCCACCAAAGTCGGCGGCAATGGAGGCCAAAGCCTCTTCACCGTTGTGACCAAAAGGAGGATGTCCTAAATCATGGGCAAGGCATGCTGTGTCTTGTAGATCTGGATCTGCGCCCAGTGATTCACCAAGTTCGCGGCCAATTTGTGCACACTCTAATGAGTGCGATAAACGTGTTCGTTGAAAGTCATTTTCCCAAGGTACTGCCACCTGAGTCTTTGCAGCTAAACGTCGAAGTGCTGCTGAGTGAATAACACGTGCGCGATCGCGCATGAACTCTGTTCGCCCAGCACGCTTTGCTGGTTCATCAAGAAATCTTTCTTGATCATGCTGGCTATAGCTCACGGCATAACCTTAGTGAGGATGTCAGCACCGGGTAAATGATCGCTGACTTGGATGCCTCGTCGACCCACAGTTATATGCACCAAATAGGCCCCAGCTTCTCGCAATAAATACTTGTAACTTGAGGCAGAAATCGTATTTGGACCATCTTGAACAGGTGAGCATGTACTCACTACACCCTGATCATTTGCCATCGTCATTGCACGTTTGCAGTGATAAGGATCGGTAACGATGATGACATCGCTGACATATCTCTTTTTCATTACCGCTGCATATGCCTTCGTGCTCGTTAAAGTATCTCTGCCTTCTTCAATTGCAGTAATTTTCTTTGAAGGTATGCCGTTCATACGAAGCCAGTACTTACCTGAGGCAGCTTCAGTCGTGCGATCACCCGGTGCACCAGCGCCCACAGTAATTATTGTTGGCGCGTACCCTAAATCAAATATTCTCTTTGCTTCTTTCAACCTAGCTTCTAGCGCTTCACCTGGTCGTCCATTTAATTGCGCTGTTCCCAAAACAACAATGACATCTGCTTGGCGCACAATTGGATTATTTGCTGCACGCCATACTTGAGAAACTGCATAGCCTGGTGCAATCAAAGCAATGAGAACGATCACTGTGATTGTGCGACGAATCCATCTAAAGAGAAACATCTATCCGCCCGAAAATGCATCCTCTAGTTCAACATGAACTAGTTCATCAGGATCATCTAACCAACCATCAGGCAGAGTTGGTGGGCGGCCGTGACTTGTGCGACCACGTGGTTTATCGCCCACTTCAACTGGATAAGGCTGATCTTCTAATTGATCCAGCAGAGCACGCATCTCCTCTAGCGAAGAAACCATTCCTAAATCATGGCGAATTTCGCGGGCAACTCTAAAGCCCTTTAAATACCAGGCCATGTGCTTTCGCATATCGCGCATTCCGCGATCTTCAGACTCTAAATACTCAACAATCAAGTTCGCATGTCTAAACATTACTTCGCGCACTTGATGTAGATGTGGAAGACTTTCTCTTTCGCCACCTTCTAGTGCACTCACTAAATCTGCAAATAACCACGGTCTGCCCAAGCAACCGCGACCGACTACAACTCCTGCACACCCTGTTTGCTTGACCATCTCAACGGCATCATTTCCAGACCAGATGTCACCATTGCCTAAAACAGGTACTCCGCTTGGCTTTAAGTGCTCAACTAACTGGGCAATTGCAGACCAATCGGCTTTGCCTTCATACATCTGCGCCGCTGTGCGCGCATGTAGTGCAACCCATGCAACACCTAAATCTGCAGCAGATTGCGCTGCTTCTAAATACGTGTGGTGATCTGTATCAATGCCTATTCGCATTTTTACCGTTACTGGAATCCCAAAAGGTTTTGCTGCTTCAACTGCTGCTTGGACGATATTTGAAAAAAGTTTGCGCTTATAGGGAAGGGCTGCTCCCCCGCCCTTTCTTGTCACTTTCGGCACCGGGCAACCAAAGTTCATATCAATGTGATCAGCTAAATTCTCTTTACCCATCATTGTCACAGCAGCGCGCATAGTCGTTGGATCAACGCTATAGAGCTGCACAGATCGCGGCCATTCATCTTTACCAGGAACAATCATGCGCATGGTTTCTGGGCGGCGCTCTATGAGAGCGCGAGCTGTAACCATCTCGGATACGAAAAGACCAGCACCTTGTTCACGACAGAGCGTGCGAAAAGGTGCGTTGGTGATTCCTGCCATTGGTGCAAGCACGACGGGTGGATCAATTAAATGATCACCACTTGCTAGTGGCAGGAGAAGGGGTTTTAGCAGCCTAGTAATCGCGGTGCCAACCAAGCTTCAACCTGATCAAGGGCGATACGTTCTTGCGCCATTGTGTCGCGATCGCGAATTGTCACTGCATGATCTTCTAAAGTCTCAAAGTCAATAGTGATGCAGTAAGGCGTACCGATTTCATCTTGTCGGCGATAACGACGACCGATAGCTCCTGAGTCATCGAAATCAATTGCCCAGTTTTTGCGAAGCTGCGCAGCTAAATCTCTGGCCTTTGGAGATAAATCAGCGTTACGTGAAAGAGGAAGAACAGCAACCTTAATTGGCGCTAAGCGATGATCAAGCTTTAACACTGCACGCTTTTCCATTTCGCCCTTGCTATTAGGTGCTTCATCTTCAGTGAATGCATCCATCAAGAAAGTCAGCGTGCAGCGATCAACGCCTGCTGCAGGCTCAATGACATAAGGAGTCCAACGTTCTCCCTTTTCTTGATCAAAGTAGGACAGGTCTTTTCTAGATGCTGCAGAGTGAGCTTTGAGATCAAAATCTGTGCGGTTGGCAATACCTTCTAGCTCGCCCCACTCGGTTCCGGCAAACTCAAATTTGTACTCAATATCTGCAGTGCGCTTTGAATAGTGCGACAACTTCTCTTTTGGATGATCATAAATACGCAAGCGATCAGGATTAATACCAAGACCGGTATACCAAGCCATACGCGTATCAATCCAGTATTGGTGCCATTCTTCATCCGTTCCTGGAACTACGAAGAACTCCATCTCCATCTGCTCAAACTCACGTGTGCGAAAAATAAAGTTTCCTGGAGTGATTTCATTGCGGAAAGACTTACCAATCTGACCAATACCAAATGGAGGCTTTTTGCGAGAAGTCGTCATTACTTGATCAAAGTTAATAAAGATTCCCTGCGCTGTTTCTGGGCGCAAAAACGCTAGCCCTGATTCATCTTCAACTGGTCCCAGATAAGTTTTGAGCATTCCGCTAAATTGTTTTGGTTCAGTGAACTGACCCTTGTTGCCACATGCTGGGCAGTTAATATCAGCTAGTGATGCAGGCGCTTTTTTGTGTTTCGCTTCATATGCCTCTTCTAAGTGATCGGCGCGATAGCGCTTGTGGCATGCGGTGCACTCTGTAAGAGGATCACTAAATGTTGCAACGTGTCCTGATGCTTCCCAGACTTCTTTTGCCAAAATTACACATGAGTCGAGACCGACAACATCTTCGCGGCCTGTAACCATAGATTTCCACCACTGGCGCTTGACGTTATTTTTTAGCTCAACACCTAATGGGCCGTAGTCCCATGATGCACGAAGTCCGCCATAAATTTCAGAGGATGGAAAAACAAATCCTCGACGCTTTGATAATCCAACGATATTTTCTAAACGATCCGTTGCCACAATAATCTCCGTCCGGCTGGCTGTCGGCGAAAAGCAACTGGTGTTACTTCCGTGGATGAATTTTACTCTGAGTAAGGCTTTTCATATGCACCGGGCTCGTCAATTGCCTGTGCAAGAAGTGGGATCGCATTCATCTTCACGTTGTTATTGCTCAGAGCTCTGCGATAAGAACCCACATTTTCCCAATGGGTCACCAGTGTCCAAAGTGAGCTTTCATCTAGATTCTGGCCAATTTCACCTTTTACAAAGCCAGCACATTGCGAGAGCGCCTCCAGCGCAACGGAGAGTTCTGCCTCAAAGTGGGCGGCATTGCCTAGGGCAACGTTAAATCTGGCGATTGCGAGCATGGGTTGAGCGTATCGGCTCAGATTTGGAAATGATAATCATTTCCATTTTGTGATACTGTCCAGTCATGAACATAGCCATCATCCTCGCAGCCCTTACCGCCATATCCACCTTTGCTGGAGGGGCATTAGCCCTAAAGGCAAAGGATCGCCTCCACCTAGTCCTCGGTTTATCAGCCGGTCTACTTCTAGGTCTTGTTGCTTTTGATCTTCTTCCAGAAGTCTTTGAGTTAGGAACTGGGGAATTTCTTCATGCCCCAACTGTTTCAATTGCATTGATCGGTGGTTTCTTACTTCTGCATTTCTACGAGCGAATCTTTGGTTCACATGAACCCGCTGAATCTGATTACAGTCATGACCACAAGCACTCACATAACTTCACTGGTGCCTTTGGCGCAATCGCAATGGGTGGCCATGTTTTTCTTGATGGTTTAGCGCTAGGTGTCGCATTTAAAGTTAGCTCTGATTTAGGTCTTGCGGTCTTTATTGCATTACTTGTTCACGCATTTAGCGATGGCCTTAACACCGTTTCCTTCATGATCAAATCCGGCTTATGGGGAAAGAAGAGCATCGGCTTGCTCGGTGTTGATGCACTAGCTCGTGTTTCAGGTGCAGCACTAGGAAGCACCTTGGTCTTGAGCAACAATTTGATCGCGCTTTATCTTGCTGCTTTCTCTGGAATCGTCATCTATCTTGCTACATCTCACATCTTGCCTGAAGCACATTCACGTCATTCATCACGATTGACTATGGTTGCAACGATTTCGGGAGTCTTGATTATGTGGGCTCTAGTGGCTTACCTACATTCAGGTGATGCACATGCTCATGGAAGTGGACAAGAAATTCACCAAGAGGATGAGCACGGCCACGAAGAAGGTCATTCTGAAGAAGGTCATTCCGAAGAAGGTCATTCCGAAGAAGGTCATTCCGAAGAAGATGGGCACCAGCACTCAGACAATGAATAAATCTGATCTCAAATTGATTGCAGTTCTTGAGCGAACTGGTGGCTTTGCCAGCGCTCAAGAGCTGCATCAAATTTTGCGCCGTGAAGGCGATGGCATCGGTTTAACAACGGTATATAGGGCATTGCAATCACTCGTTGATGACAAAATTGTTGATCTTCTGCGCCGTGAAGATGGCGAAGCTATTTATCGTCTTTGCGGTGATACTCATCATCATCACTTAGTATGCAAAAGCTGTGGTGACACCGTTGAAATCGAAGGCGGAGCAATTGAAAAGTGGGCCAAGACAATGGCTGAAGAGTTTGGATTCCGCGAGGTTGGACACACAGCCGAGATCTTCGGAATCTGTTCAAAGTGTTAAATCATGGGCGACTACAGAGGTATTCCAACGTGTGCATGTCCTGCATGCGGCTCACATCTGTTGAAGATCACGGCATCATTTAGCCCAGACACCTATGAAATTGAGATGTATTTACTAGATAACGCTCGCTGCGCAATGTGCCAGGCGCACTTGACCGCCCCAACCCCAACCGATCTTCCAGCTGCTTAAGCTTTACCAAATCTACGATCGCGCTGGGAATACTCTTCAATAGCTTTCCACAAAGTTTTGCGTGTTACATCTGGCCACAACACATCCATAAAAACTAGCTCGGCATAAACACTTTGCCAGGGCAAGAAATTACTTGTGCGCTGCTCACCTGAAGAGCGCAAAAACAGGTCCACATCACTCATTTTGGGTGAATCTAAATACTTAGCAAATACTTTGTCAGTAATTGAATCAGCCTTTACTTTACCCCTCTTCACATCGCGCGCTAACTCAGCAGCGGCATCAACAATCTCGGCCCGACCGCCGTAGTTCACACACATATTAAGGGTGAGAGTTTTGTTCTTCGCAGTTAACTCTTCGGCCTCTTCCAACTCGTTAATAACACTGCTCCACAAGCGCTTAGAGCGGCCCACCCAGCGAATGCGAACACCCATCTCATTCATCTGATCACGGCGGCGCTTTAACACATCGCGATTAAAGCCCATAAGAAAGCGCACTTCATCCGGTGATCTCCGCCAGTTTTCAGTCGAAAATGCATAGGCACTTAACTCTTTAACGCCAAATTCAATTGCGCCTTGCACCACATCGAAAAGTGCGGCCTCTCCTGCTTCATGTCCTGCTGTGCGCGGTAGTCCTCTTTGTTTTGCCCAGCGTCCATTGCCATCCATAACAACGGCAACGTGATTTGGAATATGAATTGTCATACTCGCTCTACCATGGGCAAACTCCTTAAACCGCGCTCAAGGTGCCATTGTAAATAGGCAGCAATTAATCCACTAGCCTCGCGGCGATGTTTTCCTTCACTTGCAGTGGCACTCTCCCAGTCACTGCTAATG
>JBIIJO010000032.1:0-9374 GCA_044233685.1 Candidatus Planktophila sp. | reverse complement strand
AAAGCGCTCACGCGCAGCAAAGGGTCAAGAGGAGAAGAGCGCATAATCTAGACTGCTCCTTATGTCCGGCGACCTAGCTTCCAGTTTTTCACCAGCTGATATCGAAGCAACCCTGTATCAAAAGTGGGTCAACGCTGGCTACTTCACGGCAGATGCAACATCTAACAAACCTGCATTCTCAATTGTTTTGCCACCACCGAATGTGACAGGTGTTTTACATATCGGTCACGCACTTGATCAAACGTTGCAAGATTGTTTATCACGTATGAAGCGCATGAAGGGCTTTGAAGTTCTATGGCTTCCTGGAATGGATCATGCAGGAATTGCAACACAAAACGTTGTTGAAAAGCAGTTAGCTACAGATGGTAAATCTCGCCATGATTTAGGGCGCGAAGAGTTTGTTAAGAAAGTGTGGGAATGGAAGGGCGAATCTGGCGGTGCAATCCTTGAACAGATGAAGCGCCTTGGTTCATCTGTTGATTGGTCACGAGAGCGCTTCACAATGGATGAAGCGATGTCTAACTCCGTAGTTACATTGTTTAAGAAGATGCATGATGCTGGTCTAATTTATCGCGCAGAGCGAATCATTAACTGGTGTCCTCGATGTCTAACGGCACTCTCTGACATTGAAGTTGAGCACCAAGATGATTCTGGTGAGTTTGTTTCAGTTCGCTACGGTGAAGGCGAACAAAGCATCACCGTAGCAACTACAAGGCCAGAGACAATGATGGGTGATGGCGCAGTTGCTGTGCACCCTGATGACCCACGCTATAAGCACATGGTTGGAACTTCTGTATTGCTACCACTTGTTAACCGAATGATTCCAATCATTGCCGATGAGCTAGTGGATCCTGATTTTGGAACGGGCGCTGTGAAAGTAACTGCAGCCCATGATCCCAATGACTTTGAAATGGCCGTTCGCCACAATGTTCCATTCGTTGTGATTATGAACGAGCACGGTGTTATGGATGGCACCGGAACTGAGTTTGATGGCATGGATCGCTTTGAAGCGCGTAAGGCTGTTGTTGAAAAACTACGCTCACTGGGCCGCATCGTTGCTGAAAAGCGTCCTTATATTCACGCAGTGGGTCACTGTTCACGTTGTGACACAACAGTTGAACCACGTTTGTCTAAGCAGTGGTTTGTAAAGGTTGCACCACTTGCAAAGGCATCAGCTGATGCTGTGCGAAATGGCTCAGTAATAATTGAACCTAAAGAGTTAGAACCTCGTTATTTTGATTGGGTAGATAACATGCATGACTGGTGTATTTCTCGCCAGTTGTGGTGGGGCCATCGCATTCCAGTTTGGTATGGACCAAATGGTGAAGTTGTCGTTGTTGGTCCAGGTGAATCAGCACCTGCCGGCTACACACAAGATCCAGATGTTCTAGATACTTGGTTCTCATCTGGCCAATGGGCTTTCTCAACATTTGGATGGCCAGAAAAAACCGCTGATTTAGCTAAGTTCTATCCCACTTCAGTTCTAGTAACTGGCTATGACATCTTGTTCTTCTGGGTAGTGCGCATGATGATGATGAGTACTTTTGCTATGGATGGTGTGCCACCGTTTAAGACAATCATGTTGCATGGTTTGGTGCGCGATCAATTCGGCAAAAAGATGTCTAAGAGTCGTGGAAATGTTATTGATCCGATTGAGTTTATGGATAAATACGGCGCTGACGCTCTGCGCTTTACGTTAGCCCGCGGTGCTAATCCAGGCACAGACCAAGCCCTTGCTGAAGATTGGATTGGCGGCTCACGTAACTTTGCTACCAAGCTCTGGAATGCAACCCGCTTTGCAATGATGAATGGCGCAACTGTTGAAGGTGAACTTCCAGCAGTTGATTCACTCAACGCTATTGATAAGTGGATCCTGAGCCGATTGTCAGAGACTGTCTCTGAAGTTGATTCACTACTTGAAAAGTATGAGTTTGCTCGTGCCTGTGAGATTTTGTATCACTTTGCCTGGGATGACCTATGTGACTGGTACCTAGAGCTTTCAAAGGAAACTTTTGCTGGAACTGATACACAAAAGACCAAGCGCGTTCTGGGTCATGTTCTTGATCAACTCTTGCGCCTTTTGCACCCAGTAATGCCATTTATTACTGAGCAGCTCTGGACAACGTTAACTGGGGCAGAATCACTCGTTATTGCTAAGTGGCCTGTGGCAGATGCTGCCCACGTTGATAAGGCTTCAGAAAAGCTTGTTACCCAAATGCAAGAGATCATCACTGATGTTCGCAGGTTTAGAAATGATCAAGGAATTAAGACTTCACTCAAGATTCCTGCGCGCTTTGTGGCAAAGGGGGCAATCGCTGATTATTCATCTGCCATGGCTTTTGTTTTGCGCCTTGAGCTTGGGGAGATTACACCCAGTGCAAAGGTTGAAATCGGTTCAGTAAAGGTGGAGTTCGACTTAACTGGATCAATCGATGTTGTTGCAGAGCGCGCTCGATTAGAAAAGGATTTAGCTGCAGCGATTAAGGATAAGCAGACTGCAGAAGTGAAGTTAAACAATGATGGATTCATGGCCAAGGCACCTGAGAGTGTTGTTGTTGAAATCCGTGAACGTCTAGCTAAAACTAGTTCTGATATCGAACGCCTCACAGCACAACTTGGCGCATTACCTTCAGCATGATTATTTCTCCTGATGATCAAGAGCGCGTTGACGCTATTGAGCAAGCGCTACTAGCGCGCTGGCCAGAAGTTCGAATTGATCCAACAACAGAGCGCATTGCAGCCCTTGTTGATATTTTGGGTTCACCGCAGCTGACATATCCAACAATTCATGTGGGCGGAACAAATGGAAAGACCACCACAACACGAATGATTGATTCACTTTTATTTGCCCATGGTTTGCGCACTGGGCGCTTTACTAGCCCACATCTTGAAACCTATCGTGAGCGCATTTCAATTAATGGCGAGCCCATTGATCCTAAAGATTTAATCTTTGCTTATAACGATATAGCTGCATATCTAGATTTAATGGACGAAAAGTTTGAACACCCCATCTCATTCTTTGAAGCAATCACAGCACTTGGCTTTGTCGCCTTTGCTGAACACCCTGTAGATGTTGGAGTCATTGAAGTTGGCATGGGTGGGCAGTGGGATGCAACAAATGTTGTTGATGCAGATGTCTCAGTAATCATGCCGATTGGCTTTGATCACATGGAATATCTAGGCAATACCCTGCATGAAATCGCTTCTACTAAGGCTGGAATCATTAAAGAAGGCGGCTTTGTTGTGCTTGCCCAGCAAGAGCCAGAGGCTGCTAAAGAGTTGATTAGAAAAGCTGCAGAGGTTGGCGCAGATGTTGTGCGCGAAGGCGTTGAGTATTCAGTTGCCTCAAGGGCAATCGCAGTCGGGGGACAGCTACTAACTATTCAAGGTTTGCACGACACATACGATGAAATTTTCTTGCCTCTCCGTGGCAAGCACCAAGCCGCTAACGCTGCCAGTGCCCTGGTAGCAGTGGAAGCTTTCTTTGGCGATCAACCACTAGATATTGAAGCAGTGCGTACAGGCTTTGCTGCAGTTACTTCACCTGGACGCTGCGAGGTAGTTCACCGCGATCCAACTGTAATTTTAGATGCTGCGCATAATCCGCATGGTGCTAAAGCACTTGCCCAGACTCTGAAAAGTGAATTTAACTTTGATGAGATTGTGGCAGTTGTGGGTGTTTTTGGCGATAAAGATGCCCTTGGGATCTTGCAAGAGTTAGAACCAATTGTTGATCACGTCATTGTGACTCAAAGTTCATCTTCACGTGCCATGTCATCGTCAGATTTAGAAATGCTAGCAACCTCTGTTTTTGGAAATGATCGAGTATTTGAAGTAAAGGATTTGCACACCGCACTTGATCGCGCCGTGGGGGATGCGACTAGACCTTTAAGTGAAGATACCGTCGGGATTATTGTGACCGGCTCGGTTGTTACAGTCGGTGAAGCTCGAACCTATTTGAGAAAGAAGTTTGCGAAATGAGAATTCTAGGAGCAACAGTTCTTGTTATGGAGAGCATGACTTTGGGTTTTGCGATTTTGCTTGCAACTAAAGACCAACCTACCGCCGCCCTCATCTATGGCTCTGTGATTTCACTGCTTCTATTTCTCACTGCCGGCATTCTCAAGCGACGTTCAGGTTTATACATCGGCTCTGTCCTACAGGTTTTCATGATTAGTTTCGGCTTCTTCGTCCCATCCTTCTTTGTTATTGGGGTGATATTCCTAGGACTATGGGCCGCAGCCATCATTGTGGGCCGTAAGGGAGAAGCTGCGCGTGCGGCTCTCATGGCACAAGCAGGGGAAAAGGCCTAATAGACTAGGCAGGTGAGCATTGAGAAAACCCTAATCCTGGTTAAGCCAGATGGAGTCCGTCGTGGTTTAGTGGGCGAAGTTATTTCTCGTGTTGAAACAAAAGGTTATTCCATCGAAGCGTTACGTTTACTTAACGCAGATCGCGCATTACTTGAACAACACTACGCAGAACATATTGGTAAGCCATTTTATGAACCACTAGTTGAGTTCATGATGTCAGGACCAATCGTTGCAATGGTTGCTTCAGGTAATCGTGTCATCGAAGGATTTCGCTCTTTAGCTGGAGTTACTGATCCAACAGTTGCAGCACCTGGAACTATCCGTGGTGACTTAGCTCGTGATCAAGGCACCAAAGTTGTTCAGAATATTGTGCATGGCTCAGATTCACCTGAATCAGCTGCGCGCGAGATTCAAATTTTCTTCCCTAAATAATCAAGGAGTACAAAAGTATGAGTTCACAAAGCAGACAGAGCAGAATGTCTTTCATCGGTCGTGATATGGCCGTTGACCTAGGAACTGCAAACACGCTTGTTTATGTGCGCGGGCGTGGCATTGTTTTGAATGAGCCATCTGTTGTTGCCGTCAATCAAGATTCTGGCGGAATTTTAGCCGTTGGTCTTGAAGCCAAGAAGATGATTGGCCGTACTCCAGGAAACATCGTTGCTATTCGCCCACTTAAAGATGGTGTGATTGCAGACTTTGAGACAACTGAGCGCATGCTGCGTTACTTTATTCAAAAGGTGCACCGTCGTCGTTACTTGGCTAAGCCAAGAATCGTAGTGTGCGTTCCATCAGGTATCACTGGTGTTGAACAGCGCGCAGTTAAAGATGCGGCATATGCTGCTGGTGCTCGTAAGGTTTATATCATTGAAGAGCCAATGGCAGCAGCTATTGGTGCTGGTCTTCCAATCCACGAACCAACAGGAAACATGGTTGTAGATATTGGTGGCGGTACTACTGAGGTTGCAGTTATTTCACTAGGCGGAATTGTGTGTTCACTTTCAATTCGCGTAGGTGGAGATGAGCTCGATCAGTCCATTATCAACTGGGTTAAGCGTGAATTCTCACTGCTTTTGGGAGAGCGCACCGCAGAAGAAATCAAGATGGCAATCGGTTCTGCTTATCCATTAGCTGGTGAAAACGATGCTGAAATCCGCGGTCGCGATTTAGCAACAGGATTACCAAAGACAATCGTTGTTTCAGCTGCAGAGATTCGCAAAGCTCTAGAAGAGCCAGTCAATGCAATTGTTAACGCAGTAAAGAGCACACTCGATAAGACTCCTCCAGAGCTTGCATCAGATTTGATGGATCGTGGAATTGTTCTTACTGGTGGCGGTGCTTTGCTCAAGGGTCTTGATGAGCGTCTTCGTAAAGAAACTGGAATGCCAATTCATATCGCTGAACGTCCATTGGATGCAGTTGTTGAAGGCTCTGGAAAATGTATCGAAGAGTTTGAGGCTTTAGAGAAGGTCTTAATCTCCGAACCTCGTCGATAGGTTTATTAGAAGATGCGTTACGGCGGAGAGGGTCGTACCCGTCTTCTCTTAATCATTCTAATTGTTACCGCGCTATTTCTAATCACCTTAGATTTGCGTGGAGTTGCAGTTCTAGATGGAGCGCGTCAAGGTACTCAGACAATTCTTTCGCCTTTCCAAAAGGCTGGAAATTTCATCCTCACACCAGTTAAGAACTTTGTAACCGATGTGACGCACCTAGGCCGCACACGGAATCAAATTGAAAAACTACGCGCTGATAATGCCAAGTTAAAGGCAGATTTAATCAACCGTAAGAATGCTGATGCCCAACTCAAACAGCTTGAATCGATTCTAGATTTAGCGGGCAAGGCTGGATATAAAGTTGTAAATGCAAAAGTGATCAGCCAAGGCTCTAGCCAGTCTTTTTCTCAAACCGTGACTATTGATATTGGTTCAAATGCAGGTATCAAGAAAAACATGACTGTGCTCTCACAAACTGGAATCGCTGGAGTGGTTAAAGATGTATTCCCCACAACTGCATTAGTAATGCTTGCAACCGATCCATCCTTTAAAATCGGTGTTCGTATTGCTGGAACCCAACAAATTGGCATTTTGTCAGGCCGAGGTTCACGCTCAGGTTCACTGCAATTACTTGATAATTTAACAACAGTAAAAGTTGGCGATGTATTGCTTGCCCGTGGAAGTGTGGCTAATCGTCCCTTTGTCCCGGGAGTTCCAGTTGGTTATGTAACTGCCGTTGATAACTCTGCCGGGGAAATCGCTCAAAGTGGCACCGTTCGCTACTACACAAATTTTGGTGGACTTGGAGTCCTAGCAGTTGTAGTCGCAGCCTCATCCACTAATCCAGGTGATGCGCTAGTTCCGCCTAAGCCAACCCCAACTCCCATTCCAACGGTGACGGTTTATGTAACACCATCACCGACTCCAACGGAGTAGTTGTTCATGTTGACCCGACAGATTTCACTTTCAGCTCCTATATTTCTTTTCATCTTTGTCTTCCAAGAAGCGGTAGTGAATCAATTTAAACTTCCAGGTGGGGGATTCTCACTCTTTGTAATCTTCGCTCTAGTGTGGGCGGTAATTAGTACGCCAGAGATTGCTGCGTTAACAGGTTTTGGTGCAGGCATATTGATGGATATGTCTGGCGGTGCAGGTGGTCCTGTGGGCCAATGGACACTAATCATGATCATTATTTGTTACGGCGTTTCATATCTTGGTTACGGTGATGGAAATATCAATGGAAACCCAATTGGCGTGGTTTTCTTTGTAGTGGTTGCAAACCTAGCCACTTCATTCCTTTTCCTTTCTAGTAGCGCCTTATTGGGTGTTACAACAGGAAGCTTCGGACAAATCCTTCTCACGCTCCTTGGCAATTCACTCTGGACTTTGGTGCTAACGCCCATTGTCTTGCCTGTGTTTTCATTTATGCACAACTTTGTCTTTGAAACGCGATCTGTTCTATGAACCAGCGTTCACGTCTGAGTCTGCTGGTTGTACAGATTCTTATTGTTTCTTTACTAGTAGCACTGCTAGGACGTCTGTTTTATCTACAAATTGCTGCAGGCCCAAAATATCGTGACGCAGCACTAAGTATTCAAAGCCGCGATGTCGTGGCACCTGCAAATCGCGGATTAATCGTTGATGCTTATGGCGTGCCAATGGCGCTAAATAAAGTGGGTTTAGCAATCACCATTGATCGTATTGAAATTGATAAGCAGCCAGATAAAGGCGTTGAAGTCATGAAACGCCTTGCAAAGCTACTTAAACTCAATTACAACGATGTTTATACAAATACACGCCTGTGTGGAGAGCTACCTGTGGGAGAGCGTGCAGGGTGTTGGACAGGTTCTAGATACCAACCAATTCCAATTACAAAAGAGGCTGATCCAGATATTGCGTTGCAAATCGTTGAACGTCCCGACCAATTCCCTGGCGTAGATGCACAACCAATTTCAATCCGAAGTTATCCAGGTCTTGTTAATGTCAATGCCGCACATGTTCTTGGTTATGTCGGACCTTTAACTGAGGAAGATTTAACAAAAGATACGGGTAAGCAGTATTACAGGAGTGAGTCAATTGGTAAGGCTGGACTTGAGATTCAATACGATTCTTATCTGCGCGGTATCCCTGGAATTAGAACCCTGATTGTTGATCGAAAAGAAGCAATTACTCGTGAGAGTCAAAACACCAAGCCAACTGCTGGTGATCACTTAGTTACAAGTTTAGATATTAGATTACAGGCAGCAGCAGAGCAGGCTTTAGCTGATGCTGTTAAGCGCGGACGAGCAAATGGTTACACCTCTGATTCAGGGGCCGCAGTTGTTATGGATATTAGAACTGGGCGAATTCTTGCTCTTGCTTCTTACCCAACCTATGATCCAAATGCTTTTGAAAAGGGTTTAACGGTTCAACAGGCATCAGATCTATTCAGTGAGAAGAAGGCGGTGCCTGCACTTAACCGAGCATTACAAGGTTTGTTTGCTCCGGCTTCTACCTTTAAAACTGTTTCCGTTGTTGCAGCAGCAGCTGCCGGATATGACCTCAACGCCTCTTATAACTGTCCTTCAGAGGTGCAAGTGGGTACACGCGCATTTCAAAACTTTGATAGCAAAAATCAGGGTCGTATGAATATGAAAAAAGCTATTGCGGTCTCTTGTGACACAATCTGGTACAAAATAGCCTTTGATGAATGGCTACGCGATGGTGGTTTGCGACCAAAAGAGCCCCCTAATGACTACTTCTTCAAAGCGGCGCAAAGCTTCCAATTAACTGAAAAAGTAGGCATTGATCTTCCCTCTGAATCACGCTCGCGTTTAGCTGATCGTGACTATAAGAAGAGTTGGTTTGAACAGAACAAAGAGTTCTATTGCAACTACAAAACTCGCGCCACTAAAGCCCAGCAGACTCCATTTCTTATTCAACTTGCTGCTGAAAACTGCGTCGATGGTGACAAGGTGCGCGCTGGAGATGCGGTGAACTTCTCAATTGGTCAAGGTGACACTGTTGTGACACCGCTGAAATTAACTCAGATGTATGCAGCAATTGGCAACGGTGGAACCATTTGGCAGACATTGATTGCTAAAGCCATCGTTAAGACAGATGGAACAGTTGTTAAGTCCTTTGCCCCAAACAAACTAGGAACTCTTACTACTGCGCCTTCAACTGTTAAATTCCTGCAAGGCGCATTACGTGAAGTGGTCGTTAGTGGAACAGGTGCAGGAGTTTTTGCAGGTTTCCCAGTTGAAGTCAGTGGAAAAACTGGAACGGGCCAAGTCTTTGGTCGAAATCCAAACGGAACTCTTAAAGATGACACTTCTTGGTTTGCATCCTATGCACCCAGCAAGAAACCACGTTTTGCCGTTGTCATGATGGTTGGACAAGGTGGTTTCGGTGCATCAACTTCTGGTGTGGGTGTCAAAGAGATCTATGAAGCTATTTTTGGAGTTAAGGGCAATAAAGTTGTGCCAGGAGCAGCCATCTATCCCAATGGAAAACCTCCAACAGATTTACCAAAGATTTCACCTGCGACAAAGCCTAAGGAGGCGCCATGAGCCAAATAGCTGCG
>JBIIJO010000031.1:0-9502 GCA_044233685.1 Candidatus Planktophila sp. | reverse complement strand
GCCTGTGCGACGCTCAATTACAGCTCCTAAGACTTCAGGAATGACATCGCCAGCTTTGCGAATAACTACAACATCACCGATTAACACACCTTTGCGAACAATCTCCTCAGCGTTGTGCAAAGTTGCATTGGTAACTGTTGAACCTGCAACTTTAACTGGCTCCATAAAAGCAAATGGTGTTACGCGACCCGTGCGACCAATACTTACCTTGATATCTAGAAGTTTTGTGGTTACTTCTTCAGGCGGATATTTAAATGCAATAGCCCACTTAGGTGCACGAGATGTGAAGCCTAACTGCGCCTGCTCACTCATTGAATCGACCTTGATTACAACTCCATCAATTTCATGCTCAACATCATGGCGGTGCTCTTCGTAGTATTTAACGAATTTCTCAACTTCGGCGCGGCTCTTACACACTTTGAAGCGATCACTTGTAGGTAGACCAAGAGAGGCTAGTACTTCATAGGCATTACTTTGCGAATCAAATGCAATCCCCTCTCTTGCTCCAACACCATGAACCACTACTGAGAGTGGGCGTGAAGCCGTAACTCGTGGATCTTTTTGACGTAGTGAACCGGCGGCACCGTTGCGTGGATTAGCAAAGAGGGCCTTACCTGATTCCTCTAGCGACTCATTGAGTTCCTGAAAGGCTGCGATGGGAAAGAAAACTTCACCGCGCACTTCAATCAAATCTGGAAGCTTCTCGCCTTTAAGTACATGTGGAAGATTCTTGATTGTTTTAACGTTCAGTGTCACATCTTCTCCCGTAACACCATTGCCCCGAGTAAGTCCGCGAACTAACTGACCTTTTTCATAGGTCAAATTAATTGCTAAACCATCTACTTTAAGTTCGCACAAGTACGTAGGTGTTGGAACTTCCTTTTCAACGCGATCAAACCAGGTTGAGAGCTCATCACTATCAAAGACGTTATCTAAACTCATCATCTTTTCAATGTGATCACGTTGTTCAAATTGCGTAGCAAAACCGCCACCAACGTGTTGTGTAGGTGAATCAGCCTCACGTAGCTCAGGGTGTTTAGCTTCCAAGGCAGTTAACTCCTTGAGCAATCCATCAAATTCAGCATCTGTGACTGTTGGTGCATCTAATACATAGTATTTAAATTGGTGATCTCGTATTTGCCCCATGAGTTCACTCATGCGGTGACGGGCTTGATTACTCATTACTCAGTCTCACAAATTGTGGCTGAACCTACGACGCGATCACCATCATAAATAACCATTGCTTGACCAGTGGCTAACCCTAAAAGTGGTTCATCTAGATGAGCGGTTAGCAGGGTTCCATCAAAGAAGTATGAACAAGGAAGTGCTGCACCATGCGCACGTACTTGAACAAAGCCACGCTGAGGTTTGTCTGTAACTGCAGGGCCACACCACACCGCTCTCTCTCCACGCATTGTTGACACCGCTAAATCTTCACGAGCACCAACTACAACAGTGTTGCTTACTGGTTCAATCTTTAACACAAATCGTGGTGAGCCATCTGCAGTTGGAACAGTTAGTCCTAGACCTTTGCGTTGACCAATCGTGTATGTGTAAGCACCCTTGTGTTCACCGATTTTCACACCATCTTGATCAACGATTGGGCCAACTTCACTTCCCAATCGATCGCGCAACCATCCTGCGTTATCACCGGATGGAACAAAGCAAATATCGTGGCTATCTGGCTTTTGTGCAACAGCTAATCCACGTGCCTCTGCCTCTTTGCGAATATCAACCTTGGTTGTGTCCCCCAGTGGAAAAATTGCACCTTCAATTTGTTCAACAGTTAAAACCGATAAAACATACGATTGATCTTTCGAATGATCAACTGCTCGGTGAAGTGTTTTCCCGGAATCAGATATCTGTGTTCTTGCATAGTGACCTGTAACAACACCATCAAAGCCCATGGCGCGTGCACGATCTAGAACAGCAGCAAATTTAATCTTTTCATTACAACGCAGGCATGGATTAGGTGTTCTACCAGCTGCATATTCTGCTAAGAAATCTTCAACAACACCAACATGAAACTCTTCTGCCATATCCCAAATATAAAAAGGAATACCGATGACATCTGCGGCTCGGCGAGCATCATGTGAATCTTCAATTGTGCAACAACCTCGTGCGCCTGAACGATACTTTTGTGGATTAGAAGAGAGCGCTAAGTGCACGCCAATAACATCATGGCCAGCTTCAACTGCGCGGGCAGCAGCCACCGCTGAATCAACACCACCGCTCATTGCTGCAATTAACTTCATGAAAGATTTGCCGCCCTTCCACGAGTAATTACATCAGGCAGTACTGACACTGCGAAATCCACGTCTGAACTAGTGCTAGTCGCCCCAAATGAAAAGCGTAATGAAGACTGTGCGCTTACTTCGTTGTGTCCCATAGCAAGGAGCACATGGCTAGCTTCATGAACCCCAGCGCTACATGCCGACCCCGTTGAGCAGGAGATGTTTTGTGCATCCATGAGCAGTAGCAAAGTGTCACTTTGTGTTCCAGGAAAAGTAACATTGACGATTCCAGGTAAGCGATCTGCTTTTAATCCGTTGACAATAACTTCAGGCAGAGCAGAGGTCACACCTGCAATGAAAGAGTCTCTTAACGCACTTATTTTCGCAGAATCGTAATACTTACTTTTAGCTGCTGCAGCGAAGGCAACAATTGCTGGTGCATTTAAAGTTCCACTTCTAATTTCTCGCTCTTGTCCCCCACCATGGAGTAAGGCTGGGATTTCAACTGCTCGGCGCAAAATGAGCGCGCCAATTCCAAGAGGGCCACCCGTTTTGTGAGCGCTCAATGACATTGCATAAACACCAAGCTCTGCAAATGAAAGAGGTACTTTCTTAAAGCTCTGCGCGGCATCTGTGTGAACTGGAATCTCTCCAGCAATATCAACAACTTTGCGAATCGGTTGAATCACTCCAGTCTCATTGTTTGCATGCATCACACTGATTACTGCAATCTCATTTCCTCGTGTGGCAACTAAGTGAGTGAGAAATTCAAGATCAACAACCCCATCGTGAGTGACGGGGATTTGAATTACTTCGGCACCTTCATGCACTTCTAGCCAATGTGCCGGATCTAAAATTGCATGGTGTTCAATGGAACTAATAACCACAACATGCTTTCCTTTATCCCGGCCCTGCCAATACAAACCTTTAAGTGCCGTGTTATTTGCTTCAGTACCTGATGCGGTGAAAATAACTTCGCTAGGCAAGCAACCCACTTCTTTTGCAATTACTTCGCGGGCATCTTCTAGAGTTTTTCTGGTTGCACGTCCATGTGTGTGCAGACTTGAAGGATTACCTAAGCGTGCTAATTGCGCAGTCATCGCAATTAAAGCTTCTTCAACCATGGGCGTTGTTGCCGCATGGTCTAGGTAGATAGAGGACATAGGTCCAATCTTAGGCTTTGCGGGCTTTAACGCCTTCAGTGGCAGGAGGCAGTACGGCAAAGAGATCGCCCACAACACCAAAATCAGCTAATTCAAAGAGTGGGGCTTCTGGATCTTTATTAACCACCACGATGTTCTTGCTTGTTTGCATACCTGCACGGTGCTGAATCGCCCCTGAGATACCGCACGCAACATAGAGCTGTGGACTCACAGTTTTTCCAGTCTGACCAACTTGGTGAGAGTGTGGATACCAACCGGCATCGGTTGCTGCGCGTGATGCGCCAACTGCTGCGCCTAATGAATCTGCAAATGCTTCCACCGATGCAAAATCTCCATTTGTTCCACGACCACCTGAAACAACAATGTTGGCTTCAGTTAACTCTGGACGACCGCCCTTAACTGGAGGTTGCGAGGAAGTAATTGTTGCTTTCTTAGAAGAATCAGAGATTGGCGCAGTTATGTTTTCAATTGAAGGTGAAGCCGCGGCAAAGTTTGCAGTGATGGTATTTGGGCGCACAGTGATAATCCCAGTTCCTTCGGCAACCTTTGAGTGCACAGTTGTAGATCCACCAAAAACTAATTGAGTTGCGGTGCAATCTGATGCAATATCTACAGCATCAGTAATGATGCCAATTTTTAGTTTCATTGCTACGCGTCCAGCAACTTCTTTGCCAAATGCGTTTGAAACAACTAGAACTGCCGATGGCGTGGTTTGCCCGATGACATGTGCGAGCGCATCTGCGCAAGCTGCAACGCCATGCTTTGTAAAATCATCTGATTCAATCACTAATACTTTTGTGACAGGTCCCTGATTAATAGAGGCTGCATGCGCTGCGCCTTTTCCAACAGGTGCTAAAACAAGAGCGGTTACTTCACCAATAACTGCGCCAGCAGTTGCTATTTCAACCGTTGCTTTGGTGGCCTTATCACCAGCAAAATCAGCGAGAATTAACACAGTGCTCATATCAACTTCTTCTCACTCAAGAAATCCACAAGTTTTTGACCAGCTGAGCCATCATCTGTAACAACAACACCTGTGGCACGGGGTGGACGTGGAGCTGCATCAATTACTGCAGACCATGACTTTGTGAACTCAGCACCTGTGCTAGCAAAGTCACGAATATCAATTGTTTTTTTCTTCGCGGCCATAATGCCTTTAAAGGATGGGTAGCGAGGTTCATTAATCTTTTCAACAACGCTAATTACGCAAGGAAATTCTCCATGGACTTCATCAACGCCAGCTTCAGTAACTCGTGTAATCGATACCTTCTTAGCGCCTGGATCTACTGTGACTTTGGAGGCAAAAGTTAACTGAGCACATCCCAGCTTCTCACTCATCATCGCTGGCACAACGCTCATACGAGCATCCGTTGACTCAGTTCCGCAGATAACAAGGTCATACTCACCTTTAGAGATGACATTGGCTAAAACTTCTGCGGTAACAACGGCATCTGCTCCAACTAGAACAGCATCACTAATCAAAATCGCATCATTTGCACCCATCGATAGGGCCTTTCGCACAGCTTCAGTTGCGCGCTCTGGTCCCATTGAAATAACTGTGACTGTGTTAGCGCCACCTTCTTCATTGCCACCATGTGCCTCTGCAATTCGAAGTGCTTCTTCAACAGCGTATTCATCTAAGTCATTGAGAACTGCATCGACGTTGGCGCGATCGAGTAATCCACCAACCATCTTCTTCTCAGCCCATGAATCTGGGACCTGTTTGATGCAGACTGCGATCTTCATGTGGCCAAGGTTACTGGCCAGTAACCCGAAAGGCCAATTAAATGTGCGAGTAAATACCATCTATTAAGGGCAGTATTGCGCCGTGCTTGCAGCTGATCCCCGAACCCTTGGTGCCACCGTTACTGAAGGCGGAACTAACTTTGCCATCTGGTCCAACGCCGCCGATGCTGTCGAGCTCTGCCTATTTAACGAGGTCAATGGCAAGTTAGTAGAAACCCGCTTTGCAATGTCACATCGCAACGGACCAATCTGGCACGGGTACTTAGCAGGCGTTCGCCCGGGTCAACGCTATGGCTACCGCGTCTATGGACCATGGCAACCAGAACACGGAGTTCGCTTTAACGCTTCTAAACTTTTGATTGATCCCTATACGCACTCACTTGATGGGCAACTTCATTACGTCCCTGAAATCTATGGCCATGTCGCAACCGATGGTGTGGGAACTGGCGATCTCACTATTCGCGATGATCGCGATAGTGCGGGAAAGCTTCCTTACAGCGTTGTTACTGATCACCGCGCTCGCGAGATCAATCGCCCTCTTGTGCCATGGGCAAAGACAATAATTTATGAAGCACACGTGCAAGGCCTCACGGCTAAGAATTTAGAAATTCCAGAAAATGAGCGGGGCACATATAAAGCTCTCGGTCATCCGTCAACGATTGCACATTTAAAATCAATTGGAACTACTGCGCTAGAACTTTTACCAATAGCAGCATCGGTTACTGAGCCTGGCATCTATGCACGAGGTCGAAAGAATTATTGGGGCTATAACTCTTTAGCATTTACTGCTCCTAATGCTAACTACGCATCAACTAGTGATCCCATCTCAGAACTCCAAGTTGCAGTTGATCAACTCCATAACGCAGGCATTGAAGTGATTTTAGATGTTGTTTATAACCATACTGCTGAAGGTGGAGTGGGTGGACCAACCCTTTCTTACAAAGGAATAGATAACAAGGCTTACTATCGCCAAGATGCCAATGGAAATTACATAGATGTCACAGGCTGCGGAAATACTTTTGCGGCAAGTAATCCCCACTCGGTTCGACAAATCATTGATTCACTGCGCTGGTGGGTAGAAGTAATTGGCGTTGATGGATTCCGCTTTGATTTAGCCACAGCCCTATACACAAGCAATAGCGCCTTTAATTCATCCCTCATGTCTGCCATTGAATCCGATTCAGTGCTGCGAAACCTCAAGATGATTGCAGAGCCCTGGGATATCTCTCGTTACTCACTCGGTGACTTCCCGCATCCATGGCGCGAATGGAATGATGCTTATCGCGATTCAGTGCGCCAGTTCTGGCTCGGAGATCTAGAGCGAGGTTATGGTGAAGGCGTAGCTGATATTGCTAACAGCATCAGTGGTTCTAGCTCGATTTTCTATTACCGAGGACCAACTTCATCCATTAACTTCATTGCAGCCCATGATGGCTTCACCCTGCATGACATGGTCACCTATAACACTAAACACAATGAAGCAAACTTAGAAAACAATGCCGATGGAAGTGATTCCAATAGATCATGGAACGTTGGTATTGAGGGTGAAACAGATGATCTAGGTGTGAACACGATTAGACATTGGCTCAAGAAATCGATGCTTGCAACTCTGATGCTCTCATCTGGTGTTCCGATGCTCAATATGGGAGATGAAGTAAGTCGCACACAAAATGGTTCAAACAACGGCTACTCATTACCAATTGATTTTAAAGATGAAAGTGAAGCAACTCTGGGTGGTGGCTGGGCATTGCCTTGGGATTTGAGTGAACAAGGTAAAGATATTTTGGCTGCAGTTCAAGAGTTGGCAAAGATTCGCGCAACCTATTTAGCTGATGTAACTTCAGAGTTCTTTACTGGAAACGTCGATGAAGGAACAAAGCGTAAAGATATCGCCTGGTTCTCATTAGGTGGTCACGAAATGGGTGATGACCATTGGCAGGATGAAGAAAAACGCAGCATCACTGTTTTTGTTGAAGCAGATCCAAACCGAGGTCTCTTACTTCTCATGAATTCATCTAATGCTGAAACCATTTTCACTTTGCCTGATCAAACCTGGGGCGAAGCTTTCCGATGCATCTTTGATGCCGCCAAAGATGTTGCAACCTATGAGCCTGCAATTGCAGCTCCGCAAGCAAAAATCACTGTTGCTCAGCACAGTGCTCAAGTCTGGTTAGTTACTCGTACTAGGTAGTAAGCAACCCATTCGAGTAAAGTAATAAACGTGTTAGCAATTATTGCTCCAGGACAGGGATCCCAAACTCCAGGAATGTTTAATTCTTGGGTGACAAATCCCGTGTTTCATGAACTTCTATCTCGATGGTCAATGCGGATTGATTTGGATTTAATTGGACTTGGTACAAAAGCAGATGCTGATGAAATTAAAGACACTGCCAATGCCCAGCCGCTTATCGTGGCTGCATCACTATTAGGCGCTCACGCACTTGGAATCAAGAGTTTTGCATACACATCAGGCCACTCAGTTGGTGAACTTGCAGCAGCAGCTATAAGCGGTGCAATCGGCGATGAAGATGCATTGCGTTTGGTGCGAGCGCGTGGAATAGAGATGGCAAAAGCTGCAGCGCTCTCCCCAGCAGGAATGTCTGCGGTATTGGGCGGGGATCGCGAAGTTGTTTTAAAAAAATTAGAAGAACTTAAGCTAGTAGCTGCAAACGATAATGGTGGCGGACAAATTGTTGCAGCCGGTGACTTAGCAGCACTTGCCGCGCTATCTGAAAATCCTCCCGAAGGGGCTCGTGTTCGCGCGCTAGCAGTTGCTGGTGCATTTCACACAAGTTTTATGGAACCTGCCGTTGAACCTTTGCGCACACTTGCAGCAACCATTCAAACTGCCCCAACGACAATCTCAGTCATTTCCAATAAGGATGGTGAAGTGGTGAGCGATGGTGGCGAGGTGCTCACACGTATCGTTAATCAGATTGCTAATCCAGTGCGCTGGGACTTATGTATGCAAAGACTTAAAAACTTAGGAGTTACGGGTGTCATTGAATTGCCACCAGCCGGAACTCTGGTTGGCTTACTCAAGCGCGGTGCTCCGGAGATCGAAACATTCGCCCTTAAGAGTGCAGATGACCTATCTGCTGCTAAGGAATTCGCAGGAAGGCACGCATGATTATCAAGACATCACCAACGACTAACAGTGCCATTCTCTCTGTTGGTTCCTATCGCCCTAAGCGTTTAGTTCCTAACTCTGAAATTGTTGATCGTATTGAATCAAGCGATGAATGGATTCAGCAGCGCACGGGTATCGAATCACGCCGCTTTGCAGGCCCTGATGAAACTGTCATCACAATGGCCAAGGCTGCATGTGAGAGTGCACTCAAGCGAGCCAACCTCACTATGGCCGATATCGACACCTTAATTCTTTCTACTATTTCTTATCCCTACCAGGCCCCTAGTGCTGCCACTGAGTTGATTAATGAACTTGGTAATCCAAAAGCTGCAGCTTTTGATATCAGTGCAGCATGTGCTGGTTTTTGTTACGGCGTTGGCATGGCCAGTGATTTGGTGCGCGGTGGAACTTCGAAAAATGTCTTAGTCGTTGGCGTTGAAAAGCTCTCTGACTTTACTGACCCTGATGATCGTGCAACTGCATTTATCTTTGCCGATGGTGCAGGTGCGGTTGTCGTTGGACAAAGCGCAAAAGCAAAAATTGGTCCAACAATTTGGGGTTCAGATGCAGACTCACGTGATGCTATTTTGCTTAATCCTGCTTATACCGAATTTAGAAACTCTCCAGATAAAGGCGTTGCACAATTAGGGTGGCCAAATATTTCACAGCAAGGTCAAACTGTTTTCCGTTGGGCTGTGTATTCCATGAGCAAAGTCGGTCTAAAGGCTTTGGAGTCTGCAGGGTTGGGCGTTAATGATCTTGATGTATTTATCCCCCACCAAGCAAATATTCGCATCATTGAAACTATGGTGAAGGAAATGAAGTTGCCAGACACAGTTTTGGTTGCAGATGACATTCGTGTGAATGGAAATACTTCTGCAGCATCAATTCCGCTTGCAATGGATGTCCTGCTTGAAAAACATCCCGAGATGCACGGCAAATTAGCGTTGCTCATTGGCTATGGGGCTGGCCTGGTTTATGCGGGGCAGGTCGTGCAGCTACCGCCTGCACCCTGAGATTTATGACACTTACGCCTGTCAATACTCGTAAGTAAGCACTCCTTTCATAGAGAATTACCACCTGTTGATCCATTGAACTATTAGCTCAAGAAAAGGAACACATCACATGGCACTTGCACCAGCAGATGTACTAGCAGGACTTAAAGAGATCGTTGAAGAAGTAGCCGGTATTCCAGCTGCATCAATTGAACTTGATAAGAACTTCACTGA
>JBIIJO010000029.1:0-9698 GCA_044233685.1 Candidatus Planktophila sp. | reverse complement strand
AGGCTGCTGCAGTAGCAGCACCAAAGAAGCGCCGCAAGAAGGCAGCAGCAAAGAAGGCTGCTCCAAAGCGTCGTAAGAAGGCAGCAGCTAAGAAGGCTGCTCCAAAGCGTCGTAAGAAGGCAGCAGCAAAGAAGGCTGCTCCAAAGAAGCGCCGCAAGAAGGCAGCAGCTAAGAAGGCTGCTCCAAAGCGTCGTAAGAAGGCAGCAGCAAAGAAGGCTGCTCCAAAGCGTCGTAAGAAGAAGGCAGCAGCTGCAACAGCTGCTCCAAAGAAGCGCCGTCGCAAGAAGGCAGCTGCTAAGTAATTAGCAATTAAAAAAACCCGCCACTTTATGTGGCGGGTTTTTTTATGCAATTTTATTAATTAATCATTACTTCCATCTTTGCGAAGTGACTCCTCCACTCGAGCAAATATCGTTGATATAACCTCTAAATCAGCCTTTGATAAATGATCAACAAATCTGGTGCGCACACTCTCCACATGATCTGGGGCCGCGGCCACAATTACCTTCCAGCCCTTAGCTGTCATCACTGCAAAATAGCCACGTTTATCTGATGGGCATGCCTCGCGCTTTACCCAGCCAGCCTTTTCCATCACTTTCATTCGATGCGATAAACGCGAGCGCGAGAGCAAGGCAATGTCTGCGAGTTCACTCATTCGCATTTTGCGATCTGGGGCATCACTAAGAAGGGCCAAGATTTCATAGTCTGGCATTGATAAATCATGGCTATCTAAATCACTATCCAGGGCCTCTAATAAACGACGGCTGGCGATGATGTAACGGCGCCAGGCCTTCATTTCGGCAGTATTGAGCCACTGGGGTGCGGTAGCGTTTTCACCTGCCATAGTTATCAGTCTACGCTAACAGTTGAAGCTTCAACTACTTTTAATTTCTAGGAAGGTGAGCCATTGAGTACGGATTTCTCCTTTGAGATTAAATCTAGCCAAGAAGCTTCCATGGCCCGCGTTGGAACTATCACGACTCCCCATGGCGAGATCCAAACCCCAGCTTTTATTCCGGTGGGAACTAAAGCCACAGTTAAATCAGTTCTTCCAGAGGCCATGGCAGATCTTGGAGCCCAAGCACTTTTAGCAAATGCCTATCACCTCTATCTACAACCCGGCTCTGATGTCTTAGATGAGGCCGGCGGTCTTGCCCAATTTATGAACTGGCCTGGTCCAACAATTACTGACTCTGGTGGCTTTCAAGTTTTATCCCTAGGTGTGGGATTTAAAAAAGTACTGGCAATGGATGCCCAAACATTTCGCCGAGATGATGTCATCGCAGATAACAAAGAACGCCTGGCCCATGTTGATGATGAAGGTGTGACTTTTAAATCCCACATCGATGGCTCGATGCACCGCTTCACCCCAGAGATTTCTATGAAGGTCCAACATGAAATCGGCGCCGACATCATGTTTGCCTTTGATGAGTGCACTACTTTGCATAACACCCGTCGCTACCAAGAGCTAGCGATGGATAGAACCCTGGCCTGGGCCGTTCGTTGTTTAGATGAACACAAGCGATTAACAGATGAGCGATCTACTAAGCCCTATCAAGCCCTTTTTGGGGTAATCCAAGGGGCTCAATATGAAGACTTGCGCAAGAAAGCTGCGCGGGATTTGGGAGACCTTGAATCATCTGGACAGTCCTTTGATGGCTTTGGAATTGGTGGGGCGCTAGATAAAGATTCACTGGGAACAATCGTTTCTTGGGTCAATCAAGTACTGCCGGAAAGCAAGCCAAAACACTTATTGGGTATTGGCGCACCAGAAGATCTCTTTGTGGGGGTTGAAAACGGCATAGATACATTTGATTGCGTCTTAGCCTCCAGAATTGCACGTACAAGTGCTGTGTATACGATGGAAGGGCGTTTTAACCTATCTAATAGCGCCTACAGGCGCGATTTCACGGCCATTGACGATGAATGTGACTGTTACACGTGCACGCACTACACGCGGGCTTATATGCACCATGTATTCCGCGGTAAAGAAATCATCGCTGCAACCCTTGCCACAATCCATAATGAGCGCTTTATCGTGCGCTTAGTAGATCAGATGCGACAAGCACTCCTGGATGGCAATTTCACCGAGATGAAGCATGATTTCTTAGGCCGCTATAAGCACCGCAGTGGCCAGGCCAACGACTAGAACTAGCGGGAAATAACTTTAGGCAGGTTCCAATTGAATTTAATGGAAATTTCGCGAACTGCAACAACAGCAAGGCCTGAAACCAAGGCAGTAACACCTTCATTGATACCAAGGGAAGTCATAGCAATATAGAAAATCGCCCCCGCAAAAGCGCTCGTGCCCACAGTTTCGCGGTGAAGAAGAACCGGCTGGACTTGGCACAAAATATCTCGAAACAATCCCCCAGAAACTGCGCCAACAATGGCTAATACAAGGGCAGCTAAAACTGGTGCCTCATTGGTGAGTGCAAACTGGGCACTAGAGACTGTTGCCACGGCCAGGCCCAATGTGTCCAGGGAGAGTGCAAAGCGCCCTACTTCTTGTTTTTTACCAATTGCAATTGTTATGACAACCGCAGCAATGATGGGTAGAAATAACCACGGGTATTGAATCCAAGGTGGGCGCTGTCCTATAAAAATATTGCGCAGAGTTCCACCAGAGATGGCTGCAATGGCAGCGATCAAAAGAATGCCGCCGTAATCAAGGCCTTTATTTGCAGCAACGCGAGCGCCTACTAATGCAAAAGCGAAGGTGGAAACTAGGTCGAGTGAATAAACCAGAAGTTCTAGATCCATCAGGATCTACTTCTTTGCAGCTAAACGTGCCTCACGACGAATGCGTTGTTCCTTTGGATCTGGGACAGGAACAGCTGAAATCAAGCGGCGGGTGTAATCATTTTTAGGGTTCTTCAAAATCTGATCACGATCGCCTACTTCAACTAGCAATCCATCTTGCATCACTGCAATGCGGTGGGACAAGATGTCAACGACAGCTAAGTCATGGCTAATGAAGAGACAAGCAAAGTTCAACTTGCCCTGTAGTTCCTGCAGCAGGTCAAGAAATCTTGCCTGCACAGAAACATCTAGCGCCGAAGTTGGCTCATCTGCAATAAGTAGATCTGGAGTTAGAGCCAGAGCACGGGCAATACCAACGCGCTGGCGCTGTCCACCTGAGAGCTCGTGTGGGTAGCGGTTTCGATAACTACGTGGCAATTCAACCTGATCAAGTAGCTCTTCAACCTTGTGCGCTAAATCAGCACCCTTAGCTAAACCGGCTAAGAACAAAGGCTCACCAATTGATTCACCAATAGGCAAACGTGGGTTAAGGGATGAGGCAGGGTCTTGGAAAACAATTCCGGTGTGACGACGAATTGTGAAAAGCTCTTTTTGAGTCGCATGGCTAATGTCCTTGCCAACAATCTCAAGTGAGCCTTCCTTGATTGGAAGCAGACCAATGGAGGCACGGCCCACAGTAGTTTTACCTGAACCGGATTCACCCACAAGACCAACGATTTCACCTGGATAGATTTCAAGGTTGAAGTTCTTAACTGCCACAAATGCTGGGATGCGCCCACGCTTTGGATATTCAATAGTGACATTTTCTAACTTCAAAACTGGTGCTGGCTTAGCGCTCTCCTTATAAGGAAGTTCGCGCTTTTTTGTAGAACCAAGCTTTGGAACTGCTCCAAGAAGCTGCTGGGTATAAGGATGTGTTGGCTTATTAAAGATCTGATCAGCTGTTCCTGATTCAACTGTAATTCCATCCTTCATAACAAGGATGTGATCGGCCATATCTGCAACAACACCCATGTCGTGTGTAATCAGAAGAATCGCTGAGTTCAGCTTGTCTTTTAATCCACGCATTAAATCAAGGATTTCAGCTTGAACTGTTACATCCAGCGCTGTGGTTGGCTCATCTGCAACTAGGAGTCCTGGGTCGCAGGCAAGTGCTTGAGCGATCATTGCACGCTGGCGCTGTCCACCTGAGAGTTGGTGAGGGTATTTATCGATTGATTTCTCAGGATCTGGAATATCAACCATGGCGATTAACTCAACAGCGCGAGCATGTGCCTCTTTTGGACCCATATCAAAGTGATTACGCAGAGTCTCCATTATCTGGAAACCGATTGTGTAGATAGGGTTTAGAGCAGTCATTGGCTCTTGGAAAATATAGGCAACTTCTTTTCCGCGGAATCTGCGAAGAGTCACTGATTTAGCATTGAGCATCTCTTGATCTTTAACTTTTACAGATCCAGACATACGGGCATTTGAAGCCAGAAGTGACATCAAACCTAGAGCTGTAGTTGATTTACCAGAACCAGATTCACCCACAATGGCAGTTACTTTTCCTGGCTCGAGTGTGAGGTTCATTCCAATAACTGCTGGATACCAAACTCCGTCTACCCAGAAATCAACATTAAAATCCTTGATCTCTAAGACTGGCTTACTCATTTGGTTGACCCCATCTGTGAGAAACTTGCGCAATGACAAACGTTGAAAAGTTCAGACCCGGTAGCGCCATTGCTAGCGGCTGGGTTCTTATCGCCTTCTTTGTCGGATTCATTATTCAAAGCTTCTTCTACGGCGGAGATATCCTGGTGACGATTGGTATCTGTGGCGCTGGCGCTTACGGTTCTTACTTGCTCTTCCTTAAGCCCTACGTTCTGCTCTTTGATGAAGGTATCAAGATTGGTAACCCAACCAAAGAGATCACCGCTACGTGGGATCTGGTTGAGGAGATCGAAACCAAATACAGCATGTCCATCCACGTTAACGAGCGGACTTACTACGCCTGGGCCGCTCCCGCGCCGAGTGGTCGTCACAGTAGAAGAATGCACAAGACTGATCTTCTTCCCGGAGCTGATGCTCCCAGACGTGTGGGTGACTCGCTTAAAAGTGACTCTGGTGTCTGTGCTTACATGGCCAACATTCGAAGAAAGAACTTCACTGGAGTTAGTGCTAGTGAGTTTGAAGTCATTAGCGATAACAGAAGTCTCTATATCTTGGCAGCACTGATCCTGTTCGGGGCAGCAGCTAGTTTTATCTAGAGAATTAATCATTGGCCTGTGCCAACTTTCTAGCTGTAGCTGAATCCTGGCGCTCTTTTTTAGAGATACGGCGGCGCTGACGTGGATCAAAGGCATCACGCAGACCATCACCAATAAAGTTGATGCTCAATGCAATAGAAATGATGAACAGACCTGGATACCAGAACAGCCATGGACGTGTTGTGAATGAGTCCTGATACTGGCTAATTAGAAGTCCCAATGAAACATCTGGTGGAACCACACCAAAGCCAATATAACTCAGCGCAGTTTCAAGCAAAATAGCACCTGATAGCAAAAGCGTCACCGAAACGATAATGACGCCGATTGCGTTAGGCAGAATGTGCTTAAAGATAATGCGCTTATTTGTCGCTCCTGCAACACGGGCTGCATCGACAAACTCTCGCTCACGCAGTGAGAGAAACTCTCCGCGCACAAGACGTGAAAGGCCGGTCCAGGCAAATAGACCAAGTAAGAAAGCGAGGAATGTGGCTCCTAGGTTTCCAAAACGGTAACCGATAACAGAGCCAATAATGATTACTGGGATCGTGATCATAAAGTCCACAAAGCGCATCAAAATCGCATCGATGCGGCCGCGATAGAAACCAGAGATTGATCCAACGATAATTCCAAGGGTTGCAGCCATTCCACCGATAATAAACATTACCGAGAGCGAACGTTGTGTGCCCTTCATGACGAGAGCAAAGAAATCGCGCCCAATGTCATCTTGACCAAATGGGTGTGTTCCGAGTCCAATTCCCTGTCCACCTAAAGACTTAGGGAGAAGTGAAATTGTTGGGCAACCGACAGTGTCATTTGGACAATCACCAAAGCGAAGCTCTGGCAAATCTTCCGGAGTCCACTTCCACCAACCAGGAATGCGCCAGATACCAAATAATCTAAAGTCCAATGCAGTAAATGCCATCACAACAATTGTAATAATTGTGAATAATGAGATAACTGCTGCACGGTGGCGGAAAAAGCGCTTACGAACAATTTGTCCCTGGCTTAATCCTTCAATTTCTTTGTTTTGAATTGCGTTTTCACCAGAAAGAACTTCAGTTGACTCAACGCTGGCCTTTGATTTACGCGCCATGATTTACGCACCACTTCCTACTCGAATACGTGGGTCTAAGGCTGAGTACAACAAATCTGCGACAAAGTTAGCTAGAACTGCAAGGGTTGCCGTGATGAAGAAAACGCCCATCAACAGGTTGAGATCTTGACCGCGAATTCCTTGAAGTGCCAACGTTCCCATTCCAGACCAGGCAAAGACACTCTCAGTAATAAATGCTCCGCCGATTACACCGGCAAAGTCAGCAACCAAGATAGTTGCGATTGGAATCATTGTGTTTCGGAAAGCATGGCGCATGATCACTGTGCGCTCTGAAAGACCTTTAGCACGCGCAGTGCGAATGTAATCTTGATTAAGCACTTCAAGCAGAGTTCCACGTGCAAATCTGATGTAACCGGCAAAACCAATCAGAGTCAGCGCTAATGTTGGCAAGAACAGGTGAGTCACGATATCTAAACTTGAAATCCAGTAATCAGTAGTATCTAGCAGGTCATTTCGCTGTCCCACAGTTGGAACAGGGCGATAGTTAATGGCATCTGTTTCCATGTATGGCTTCCAGGTCTGCATAAACTTATCAACCAGCACCAAGCTAGCCGATAGAACTGCAGTAATGATTGAAGTTCGAACAATTGGAGCTCGATCAACTTTAGAAAATGCAAGGCCAACAAGGACGGCTGTTGTGATTAATACACACACCATCAGGAAGATGCTCAGTGCACCTGGGTAGTTATCAAAAACCCAGTTAGCTGGATAAAAAGCCACAACTGAAAGTCCGGCCATAGTTAGCGAGGCTCGCAATGCGGCTTTATTGATGAGACCCACTGAAAGTTGTGTAACACCAAATGCGATTCCAATTGAAAGTGCCAAAATTACTATTGGCCCAAGTGAAGGGTTGAGCAACCAACCTGTGATTCCAAAGATTGCTACGAGGCTGCTTGAAATAGCAAAGGCAGCAGCATAGGAAAGCCAAAACGTTCTACGTGTTCCGCCAATAACCGAAGCCCAGAATAATCCGCTCACCAGTCCTATACCGATAATCCAACCAATTGGAATCTGAGGTTCTCGTAAGAAGTTATTAAATGAGATTGCTAGGTACTCCTTCAAGAGAACTGCAACCCAAAAAACTGGAAGTGAGAAAAGAAGGAAAGCTACAAATGTCATTGAGTAGTCAAAGCGGCTGTATTGGCGAAGGGCGGTAACGATACCGATCATGATGCCGAGCACTGCAGCAAAGAGTGTTGCAGCTGCTACAAGGCGCAAAGTAACTGGGATAGCTAGGGCTAGAGAGTCAACAACTGCTGATCCATCTCTACCAATTCCAAAATTAGGGTTTCCAACAAATACTCCAAGGACTCCCTTGAGCCATAAGAAGTATCGCAGTGGTGGTGGAACATCGAGTTGCAGTTCGCGAGTCAGAGCTGCGATTAAAAAATCACGGTTGGGATCAGTGCTAAGTCGCAGATCTGCCGTTGGGTCACCTGAAATAGCGGCAATGTTATAGAGAATAAAACTTGATCCAAAGAGAATGACACCTAGGACGCCGAGCCGTCTTAGAACAAAGGCCACCATAGTTCGAGTATTCCCCTCAAAATGAACAAACTTTCAAATTATTGCCTGACTATACAGCCAAAGGACGCCCGGAGAGTGATCTCCGAGCGTCCAAAGGACTGTCTAGGTAAAGCTAACTAGGGAGATTAATCCTTAGTATGTCCACTCCCAGTAGTTCCACACCATCTGTGGAGATAGTGGGCCTGGCTTTACATTCTTTAGATCCTTGTTAACTGCAACAACACCTGGGTGAATGAACACACCAATTGTGACTGCGTCAGCGTTAGTTAGACGCTCGATCTGAATGTACTTAGCTAGTAGAACTGACTCTGACAATGGAGCATCAAGAGTTGCGATGATTGCATCGACAGCCTTGTTGCTGTAACCAATGATGTTGTTTCCACCATTAGAGTCAAAGACTTCAGCTGACTGACGCTGAGTTACAGTTGAAGCAACCCATGCGAAGAAGTAAGCATCGTAATCTGAGTTACCAAGCTTTGATGGCCAGTCAGTACGTACGTCACCAACTAGATCAAAACCAACCTTTGCCATGTTTGCCTTTGCAAGAGCAAATTGTGAAGCACGACGTGGGTTGTTACCTGGAACAAGAACGCGAACCTTGAGTGGGCTCTTCAATACATTTGGATAGTACTTCTGAACCAATGCAAGTGCAGACTTGTTACGAGATTCTTGAGTTCCACGTGAGTAGAAAGAAGAACCGTTAGCAGCTACGAGCTTGTCGTATGCAGCAGATCCTGGAGCTAACCAAGTTGAACCGATTGGAGTTGTTACACCGTTAATTGGTGCAATCAACTTCTCCATGATTTCGTTACGTGGTAGTGCCATCAAGAATGCCTGACGTAGAGCCTTTGACTTAGCGCCATCCTTTACAGAGAACAAACCTGTGTATGGAGCCTCATCTGGGACTGTGTCGTAGTGAAGATCCCAGTGCTCGTAAGCAACTTCGTCCTTACCGACAACGTTTACGTTCTTGATTGCCTTGAGCTTTGCTACACCGTCAGCAGTTGCCTGACCTGCGTAAACATCAAGCTCTCCGTTTGCAAGTGCCTGTGCAGCAGCTGTTCCATCACCGATGAACTTGAATACAACTGTATCTACTGAACCGCTGAGAGCTGGTCCTGAGTTGTACTTAGGGTTCTTCTTAAGTGTTACAGATGTCTTTGCAACTGCGCTTTCAATCTGGAATCCACCGTTACCAACAAGTAGCAATGGGTTTGTCTTAGAGTCAACAGTTGTAATTGTGTAATCCTCAGACCAGACTTTACCCATCTTCTTAAGAAGAGTTGAGTCCTTGTCCTTGAATGCCTTGACGAAGCGATCACGAGCTGCTTCATTCTCAGCAACAGTTCCAAGCTTCTCCTTGCCTTCAGCCATCAACACAAGTGTGTGTACTGGAGATGGTCCTGGACCGTAAAGATCCCAGTTAGCAATCTTCTTCTTGAACTGAAGAGTTACTGTCATCTTGTCTGCAGAGAGAACTGGCTCGCCAACGATGTTTGAATCGTAAACACTTGAGTATCCAAGGCCGTTGAATGCAGGCTTTGCAGTCTTGCTCTTTGGATCACCTAGACCAGCTGCGATTGAATATGCATCGCTCTGTAGAACGTGTGACAGAAGTAGATCTTCTCCAGTAATTGGAGTTCCATCTGACCATACACGGCCTGGGTTAACAGTCCATTGTGTACGGAAATCTGTTGCTGTGTTCTTTACAACCTTGTATGAACCGAAAACTGTGTTCTTAACAAGTTCCTTCTTATTGTTGTAATAGTTAAAGCCAGCACCTTGTAGATATGAAACTGCAGAACAAGTTGTTGAGTTTGTAGCTGAAAGGCTGCAATTCAAACCTGTAATTGAGTTTGTCTCATGCAAGATAACTGTTGAACGAGTTGCAGCTTGTGCTGGTGTAAGCAGTGAAACTGCCAACGCCGCTGATGCTGCAGCTGCAAGCGCAAACTTTGCGCTACGTGTGAACTTCATAGATCCTCCTCGAGGGATAAGTAAAAGCGTCTGTGGAGAGTCGACCTGCCCCATAGGCGCTTTTG
>JBIIJO010000003.1:0-34888 GCA_044233685.1 Candidatus Planktophila sp. | reverse complement strand
CATTGCCGTAACTCCAAACCTAACCGGAGCTGATCAGGTCAAGGATGTTGTTGCTGCAGGAGATGCTAAGTACGAAGAGGTCTGCACAGATGCAGTCATGGCTGCGTGCGAGAAGTACGGCGTTACTAAGTAACGTTTAAAAATAAGTAAATCCTCCGCGCCGGTGATTTAATTGCCGGCGCGGAGGCTTTTACGACAGGTGCTTGTTTTGCATCAATATGCATCGTCTAGTGTTAATCAGTTATTGCAACCATATTTGAAAGGTCGACATGACTTCACAAACGCCGATTGTTGAACTCATCGGAATTACCAAAAGCTTTGGTCCGGTTGATGTCCTCAAAGGAATCGATTTTAAAGTGTACGCCGGACGAGTAACAGCTCTTGTGGGAGATAACGGAGCAGGTAAATCAACGCTCATCAAAGGTCTTGCCGGTGTTCAAGAGTATGACCACGGTGTTGTGAGGTTTGAGGGTGAGCTGGTAAACCTGTCTAGCGCGCGTGCAGCAGCAGCCCTTGGTATTGAAGTCGTGTATCAAGATCTGGCTCTCTGTGAAAATTTAGATATTGTCCAAAATATGTTCCTCGGTCGCGAATCCATGACAGGTGTCACACTTAATGAACCCCAAATGGAATTTGAAGCATCAAAGACTTTAACGGGACTTTCGGTCAGAACAGTGAAATCAGTACGTCAAAAAGTTGCATCACTTTCAGGAGGTCAACGTCAGACCGTTGCAATCGCGCGCTCGGTATTGCGCAATGCCAAGGTTGTAATCCTCGATGAGCCAACAGCGGCCCTGGGCGTGGCACAGACCGAACAAGTTCTCAACCTAGTACGACGTTTGGCCGACTCTGGTGTAGCTGTGATCATTATTAGCCACAACCTGCAAGATGTTTTTAAAGTTGCTGACGATATTGCCGTTCTCTATTTGGGCAAAATGGTGGCAAACCTTGAATCAAAAGATACAAACCACCTCGATGTCGTTCAGTACATCACCGGTACTCGCACGATGGGAGATCAGGCATGAGCGTCACTATTGGATCTGGCCACGAAGGAAATGTTCGTGAGCAGGTAAATGCCTATGTTGCCCGTGTAAAAGGTGGCGAAATGGGTGCACTCCCATCTGTGCTCTCACTCTTTGTTCTCACCTTGCTATTTTCATTACTCAATCCATACTTTTTAACCCAAGGCAACTTTGCAAATCTCTTGACACAAACAGCAACGCTAATGATGATTGCTATGGCACTTGTTTTTGTTATTTTAATTGCAGAGATTGACCTATCCGCCGGCGTAACTTCCGGTGTGGCCATGGCTCTCTTTATTATCATGACGAATCGATGGGAAATCGACTGGCGACTTTCCATCCTTGCTGGTCTACTTTGTGGAGCTGCAATTGGTGCCTTCATTGGTTTTTTCGTTGCACGAGTTGGAGTGCCTTCATTCGTTGTCACACTTGGCCTCTTCTTGGGCTTTCAAGGGTTACAACTAGCCCTGCTCGGTGATGGTGGTATCTACCGCATCGAAGTTCCAGAGATTCGCGCAGTGATGAATGACAACCTTCCTGGATGGATGGGTTGGGCATTTCTAGTTATCGCTCTAGTTCTCATGGCTCTTTTAAGTTTCTACGATCGTCGAGTTCGTTCTCGAAATGGGTTAGCAAATCGTCCTATCTCATTGTTGTATACAAAATTGGCAATTGTTGCTGGTTTGGGTGGGGCACTTGTTGCCCTGTTAAATACAAATAGAAGTACTTCGTTGAAGGAGATCAGTGGAGTACCAATCGTTGTTCCTATTGCCGTTACGATTTTGTTCCTAGGAACACTCCTTCTTGATCGCACGCGCTTTGGTCGTCACTTATACGCTGTTGGTGGAAACCCTGAGGCAGCTCGTCGCGCTGGAATCAAGGTTGTCCAGATACGCATTACCGCCTTCGTCTTATGTTCAACCCTTGCGGTTGTATCTGGAATTTTCAATGCCAGCCGCGTGGGTGCAGTTGAAGCAACTGCAGGTAAAGCCATCGTTCTCTCCGGCGTAGCTGCAGCAGTCGTTGGCGGAGTGAGTCTCTTTGGTGGACGTGGCCGCCTTATTCACGCAGCAGCCGGTGCCTTAGTAATTGCAATTATTGATAATGGTCTGGGCCTCTTAGGGCTACCGGCGGGAATTAACTTCCTCGTTACAGGTGGAGTCTTGATTCTTGCGGCAACTGTTGACGCGGTATCACGCAAGAGAAGTTCTGCTTCACGTTAGTCCAACACAGATAAGTCGAAGTCCTAAGCCCCATTATGAGATTACTTCATAATGGGGTTTAGGCCTTCACTCCCATGAGATGCTCTAGTGCAAGCTGATCAACTAGTTCATAGCCATATCCGCGTGCTCCGGCTGCTTCAACATCGAATGAATCTTTAGCAAGATCTCTCCATGTTTCACCAGCGCCCAGCGTTGATTCATTCAACCCTGGGATATTTGAAGCCTTCATCGCTTCGATAACACGAGAATCAGCGCGGAAAGCTGCGGCACGCTCTTTAAGAGCTAAGTAAGTGCGCATGTTTGCAGATGCAGATTCCCACACACCCTTGTCATCTTCTGTGCGAGCTGGCTTGTAATCAAAGTGCTTCGGTCCGTCGTACTTATAGCGCTCAAGTAAATCAACTAAGAAGAATGCAGACTTTAAATCTCCATGACCAAAAACTAAGTCTTGATCATATTTCGGACCGTGTTGGCCATTGAGATCGATGTGATACAACTTCTTCTGCCACAGAGCTTGTGCAATTCCGTGAACAAAGTTAAGTCCTGCCATTTGTTCGTGACCAACTTCAGGGTTAAGCCCAACTAACTCTGGACGATCTAATGTGTAGATGAAAGCTAGAGCGTGACCAATAGTTGGCAAGAAGATATCGCCTCTTGGCTCATTTGGTTTTGGTTCAATTGCAAATTTAATGTCATAGCCATTATCGGTAACGAAATCACCTAAAGTATTGAAAGCTTCACGGAAGCGATCGAGTGCAACATAGCCATCCTTAGCACCATCTGATTCAGCACCTTCGCGTCCACCCCAGCACACATAGGTCTTAGCGCCTAGCTCAACTGCAAGTTCAATGTTCTTCATAACTTTACGAATTGCATATCGGCGAATGTCTTTATCATTTGATGTAAAGGCACCATCTTTAAAGACTGGGTGTGAGAAGAGGTTTGTCGTGGCCATTGGAACTTTCATTCCAGTATCGGCTAATGCCTTCTTAAAACGATCAATATGGGTGCGTCGTGCACCTTCATCACTACCAAATGGAATCAAGTCATCATCATGGAAAGTGACTCCATAGGCACCGCGTGCGGCAAGCTCATTGACTGTGCGAACTGGGTCAAGCGCGCCTCTTGTTGGATCTCCGAAAGGGTCACGTGCCTGCCAGCCAACGGTCCAGAGACCAAAAGTGAACTTATCTGCAGGAGTAGGTGTTAGTGACATGGCGCTTGATCCTTTTAGTCGGTTAGAAAGGGCTCGTTTTGGTACATCGCTAACTTACCTCTAATCTTGTCCCCTATCCATATGAATAGCTGCAGAGTTTTTCATTTGGGTTAGCGGGAGTGGTGAAATGGCAGACACGCAGGTCTTAGGAACCTGTGTCTTCGGACGTGAGGGTTCAAGTCCCTTCTCCCGCACATAGGTTTAGCAAAGATAAGAAAGTAAACTTCTCTCATGGCCAAGCAATCTGCTGCTCGAACCAAGATGTTGGCATCTCAAGCTAAAAAGGCTGCTGCCGAACGCCGTGCAGAAAAAGCACAGAGTAATTCTGTAAATCCGACATCTGAAGCAAGCATTGATCAATACGCAGAACTCGATGGAAATTGGGTTGCCATTGGTTTGCCCGCTCCAGCACGTCGCGCCCTAATAGATGATGGTTTATTTAGTGTCAGTGATCTGCGCAAGACATCACTTGCTGCGTTAAAAGAACTCCACGGCATGGGACCAAATGCAATTAGAGTCCTTGTTGCAGAGATGAAAAAGGCTGATCTATCTTTTAGAAAATAGATTAAGCATTTTTAACAGCAGCAAAGCCCAACTTAACATCGTTTTTAATATCTTCGATATTTTCTAGGCCAATACTCAAGCGGACCATTCCTGGAGTTATTCCAGCCTTTACTTGCTCCTCTGGACTGAGTTGAGCATGCGTTGTTGACGCAGGATGAATTACTAAAGAGCGAACATCGCCAATGTTTGCAACGTGGCTAAATAGTTTTAATCCTTCAACAAATTTGCGCCCAGCCGTTGCTCCACCCTTTAATTCAAATGCAAAGACAGCACCTGCACCTTTAGGTGCATATTTCTTTGCCGTTGCATACCAAGGTGATGAAGGAAGACCTGCATAACTCACATGCGCGACTTCAGGCTGCTTTTCTAGCCATTCTGCTAACGCCTTCGCATTGAGTAGATGTCGATCCATACGTAGATTGAGCGTCTCTAAACCTTGGGCAAGTAACCAGGCGTTAAATGGTGAGACTGAAGAACCAAAGTCACGAAGTAGTTGCAGGCGAGCTTTGAAAATGTAGGCAAGGTTTGCACCAAAGTCACCACCAACACCTAAGGTTTTTGCATAGATCATGTTGTTATAACTTGGATCAGGTTCATTAAATCCAGGGAACTTCTTGGGATTCTTTGCAAAATCAAAGTTTCCAGAGTCCACGATTGCTCCAACCATTGCATTTCCATGCCCTGATAGGAACTTGGTTGCTGAATGCGTGACTATGTCGACGCCATAATCAAATGGGCGGGTTACATAAGGCGTTGCAATGGTGTTATCAACTATCCATGGCACACCGGCCTCATGGGCAACTTGTGCGATTGCCTCCAGGTCCAAAACTGCGCCTAGTGGATTTGAAATACCTTCTCCGAAAAATGCTTTGGTGTTGGGCTTAACTGCCGCACGCCATGCATCCATGTTGCCTGTGTCATTAACAAATGTGACTTCAATACCAAATTTTGGAAGGGTGTAGTTGAAGAGGTTGAAAGTTCCACCATAAACATTGGAACTTGAAACCACATGGTCGCCAGCTTGAGCAACGTTCATGATTGCAAGAGTTGTTGCTGCCATTCCAGATGAAACCAGGAGCGCGGCGACGCCGCCTTCAAGGGTTGCAATTCGCTTTTCTACTGCGTCTTGAGTTGGATTGTTGATGCGGGTGTAAACATTTCCAGCTTCTGCTATTCCAAAAAGGTTAGCCGCATGTTGTGTGTCTCGGAATTGATAAGCAGTGGTTTGATAAATCGGAAGTGATCGAGATCCCGTATCTGAATCAGGGTTCTGTCCTGCATGGATTTGTTGGGTTTCAAAAGACCATTCGCTGTTTTCGCTCATGTGAGCGACTCTTCTCCCTTTATGGCAGTTTTGCAAGCACCTAGCTAGTTAATTGCAGCGTAGACAATAAGGGCTAGCCCAATAACTATTGAAAAAGCTTGAACTGCTTTTGTTTCCAATTTTTTAGCTAGCGTTGGAATCCAGGTACATGCAAGCAAAATTGCACCAGGAATAACGATGGTCAAACTACGTCCAACTACTCCATTGTCCCCAGTTTGGTATCTCAAGTTAATGAGGCCGATTGCGATGAGCAGGTATCCGCCCATTCTGTAGTTGTTAATAAGGCTACTTTTCATTGCTATTCCCCCTGACAATAGAAATGGGGTGGCGATTTCTCGCCACCCCATCGTCAATCTACTTAATTAGTGATCGTCCTTCATGCCTTCAGCCATTGACTTCATGCGTGCGATCTTGAGAATTGTTAGACCGAATACGCACTTAGCTAGAACGTCAGCGATTGTGTAACCTACTTGAACAGTTACGAATGATGATGCTGATGCATCACCAACGATGTTGAAGATGTAGGCAATTGGGTAAACGCCCCATGTAGCGATCAATAGAAGACGCAAACGACCTACGGTCTCTGCAACTCCTGCTGGTTGACGCTCAAGTGACTTACCTAGTTCTACGAATAGAACGTAAAGGATGTAGATGAATGGAAGTGTTGATAGAACACCGTACATAACCTGTGTGTTCTGATCGCTTGAAATTTCACCTGGGTATCCAAGCGCGATCATCGCAGCAGAAGCTGGGACCAAGCGCGTGATGAGGGAACGTGAAACTTCCTTAGCCAATGCAAGTACCGCAATTACTTCAACTAGAAGTAGTGGCACTGTGAGTAGCCAGTCAACGTAGCGGTATGCCTCGTTGAATGAATTCTGAGATCCATCTAGAAGTACTTTTCCACCTTCTGATGCATGCTTGAATGAATCAAAAATGCGTAGGTAGTGGTATCCAGCGATGAATGTAACCATTGATGACATCACTAGAGCGTTACGGTACTTAGCCAATACGCGCTGTTGAGAGACAAGCGTGTAAATGGTGCATGCGAGCATTGAAACAAGTCCAAACGAGAATACGTTATAGACCAGGTTCCATTGGTTGCTGTCTAGTTGCATTTAAATATGCCTCCGGGAGGTTTAAGTTTTCTAGATGTCTGATGGCATCTAGTGCCAGAGCATTGAGGACCTCGAGGCGCCTCACTGCGCTTAGTAAGTCCAATTATGCGTGGATTGAAGGAAAATGGAAGGGTGAAATCGCAGATATTTCACAGATATTTCAGATTTTTGAGCGTGCCACGGCCTCAAATTAACCCTATTTCCCATCCCATCTAGCCAATTCAATGGCAAATGGGTCAAGGCCCATTGGACCGATTTTGAGGGCATAGGTATGAAATTTCTTCAGGGAGAAGGCCGATCCAAGACGGGCCTTGGCATCTTCACGTGCCTTCATCCAAACCCGCTCTCCTACCTTGTAGGAGATAGCTTGGCCAGGCCAGCCCAAGTAACGATCAGTTTCACTGCGTGAGTGATCCTCATCGAGAAGTGCCTGCTCATTGAGAAGCTTGCGAGATGACTCGGCGTTCCACACCTTGCCATCAAAGTCGGTGTATCCAAGGTGCATTCCGATATCTACAACAATGCGTGCAGCACGCAGAGCTTGCGCCGATAGGTAGCCCATTTCAATTCCAGGTTCATCAAAGGCACCTAGCTCATTCATGAAGCGCTCTGCATACAAGGCCCAGCCTTCGCCGTAACCACTGATCCATGCACCATTGATTTGGAAACGAGACAAACGCTCTTTTTCAATTGCAACAGTTGCGCATTGCAAGTGATGTCCAGGAACAGCTTCGTGATACCACGTTGAGACTAAATGCCAGCTGCTGGCCTCATCTTTTCCAAGCATTGGAATCCAAGTTGTGCCAGGACGCGATAAATCTTCAGAAGGTGGGTTGTAGTACGGCGCAGATGCACTTCCTTCTGGTGCAAGACGGGCTTCACAAATCTTGATGCGGTCATCAATTTCAAAATATTCACCGTCCATGCGAGCAATTGCTGCATCTGTGAAATCTTGCAAGAACTTAACTACATTTTCCTTACCCTTGATTACATACTTTGGATCTTTATCAAGGTGATCTGCCACTTCACGAAGTGTTTTAGCTCCCGGCTTAATCTGTTCGGCAATCTCCCACATACGTGCATTAATTGCTTTTAGATCAGCCATTCCCCACTCATAGGTTGCGCGAAGATCTAACTTTGCACCTGTGAAGTAACGTGCCCACACCGCATAACGATCTGCTCCAACTGCATCTTCTGGGTTTGCAATAGGGAGATACTGATTCTTTAAAAACTCAGCAGTCTCGGCGGCCGCCTTTTCAGCCAACTTTGCATTCTCATGAATTGCTGGATATTTACCTGCAGCATCAAAGTTTTTACACATTGCGCTAAATCCACCATTTGCATAATTAGTCAGTTGTTCAATAACTCCGCGAACTTGGCGCTGGGCAGTTGTCTTTCCACCCTTAGCGACCTCCATGATCGCACCTGTCCATGATTTATATGCCCCATCAACTGCAGCTAAGCGCTTAGCGATGTTGTCGAAGTCTTTATCGGTGCTCTTTGGCATAAGTTCAAAAATTGAACGCACATTAGAAGGTGGGGATGTCAGAACATTCCACAAGACAAAAGACTCTTGGCTATCGTGCAGAGCAAGAGATGATTCAAGGCGCTCTTGCATAACAGTCTGTGCAATTCGATCAATTTCATCAATTGGCTTGAACTCGAGAAGTTTCTTAAGGGTCTTGCGAGTTAAGTCTGCTGAAACTGCCGCACCTGCGATTGAGAAGTCATCAAGCTTGTCTTGGTTAAGTCCATTACCAAGATAGGTGCAACCCATTGGGCTCAAGGCTGCTTCATCATCGATGTATGTGTGGCTGAGTTCGAATATAGGAGATCTAAATGTCATAGGAGATTCTTATCAGCGCGGAGACTATTTGTCGATACAGGAGATAGAAACAAGCAGTACCCTGCATACATGACACAGCTTCCTGTGGTCCCACCTAAATTACGTGGCTGGTTTCACCTAGGTGCAACCCCTGCAGTCATTATCGCCTCACTGGTGCTTTTCATTCTCAGTAACTCTTCACTCAAATTTGCAGTTGCTGTTTATTCCATCACAGCGATTATGTTGTTCAGTGTCTCGGCCATTTATCACCGGGTTCCTTGGGCGCCGGCAAAGAAAAAAATATGGCGCAGGTGGGATCACGCAAATATAAATTTACTTATTGCCGGTTCCTATACCCCTTTTGCAGTTGCACTACTTGAAGGTCGTAGTCGAAATATCTTGCTTCTAGTTGTTTGGATTGGCGCAGCAATTGGTGTGGGCCTTCGAATCTTTTGGCTCAATGCACCTAGATGGTTATACGTTGCAAACTATTTATTGCTCGGATGGGTGGCCGTGGTTTATACGCCAGCGCTCTACCGAGAGGGTGGTTTATGGGTATTACTTCCAATTCTCATCGGTGGCCTTTTCTACTCAATCGGTGCAATCTTCTATGCCCTCAAGCGCCCTGGGCGAGATGCGAAGTACTTTGGCTTCCATGAGCTCTTCCATATATTCGTCCTGGCAGCCTGGATCTCGCAATACATAGCGATTTCAGTGGCGATTTACAGTAAGTAAGGCCTTGCTCTAACCTAAGGCTCTCTTATCAACGAGTTGCGAGGTACGACAATGGCTGAGAAAAACTCCTTCCTTAACTGGGTCGGATTTAAAGGCGAAGAAGAACAAGCGCCTTCATCGCTCGAGCGTATTCGCGAACTTGAATCACAGTTAGCTGATCTCAAATCACGTCGTGACATAACTGGCTTGAGTAAAGAAGAGTTTGAAATTCTCGCCACAGAGACTGCAATGTCGATGATTAAGTCAGCTCAAGCCCGTGAGAGCAAAGCGCAATCTATTGCGACTCGATTGATTGCTGAGACTAATCGCACAACAAAAGAAGAGATTGAAGCAGCGGACGCAAAAGCTCGCACAATCTTAAGTGGCGCAGAATCACGCGGGCGCAAATACATCCAAGCTGCTGAATCAGAGGCTGCAGACAAGATTGCTGAAGCTGAAGTTGAAGCTGAATCACTGATTGAAAGCAAGCGCCGCGAAGCATCTGCCCTTGCAACTGCAGCACGCCGTGAAGGTGAGCGCATCGTGAGTGAAGCAACTGTAGAAGTTTCTAATTACCGCCAATGGCTCTCAAGTGTTATCACGGAAGCAGAGCGTCTCTATAAGATTCAAACTCAATCACTAGATGCTGCTGAATCTGCAATTCATCAATCCCGAGCACGCCTTGAGAGTGCATTCACTCGCCTGGCTGATCTACAGCGCAATGTTCTTGAAAATCTTAATTCTGATGACACAGTCATTAATGCTGGTCCAATCCGTGTTGCTAGTCAGCGCACTAAGCCAGCCATTGCTGCTCCTAAGAAAGCGGCAAAAAAGCCTGTCAAGAAAACCGCTAAGAAAGCAGCTGCAAAGAAATCTGCATCGCGTAAGTAATTAGTCATGTCTACTCCCCGCGGTATCCGTTATATCCCTGCCATTGATGGGTTGCGTGCCGTTGCTGTAATTGCTGTAATGCTTTATCACTTAGGTTTTACATGGATTCCAGGTGGATTTCTTGGTGTTGACCTCTTCTTTGTAATCTCTGGATATGTAATCACTCGCCTGCTTTTAGATTCAATCCAACGCAGTGGTGGTTTAGATCTACGCGCTTTCTATAAAGCGCGTATTCGCAGATTGTTTCCACCACTTGTATTTATGATCTTTGTGACGATTATTTACATTAGCATTTGGGCACCAGAAACGATGCGCCGCTTCATTAGCGATAGTCCATTTGCTCTCTTTGGTGGAATGAATTGGTGGTTAGTTTTTAGACAGACCGACTATTTCGACACCATTTCGCGGCCGCCCTTGCTGCAGCACACCTGGTCACTTGGTGTAGAAGCTCAGTTCTATTTAATTTGGCCACTTATTTTGCTTCTCGTTCTACGCCAATTCGGTAAGGCAAAAATTCCTGGTGCAGCACTCATAATCGCCGCCTTTTCAGGTATTGCCTTATTACTCGTCTCATATGAAGTTGATGCTGCCAACACCTCACAAGTGAGCCATGTTTACTTTGGTACAGACACTCACAGCATTGGATTATTTCTAGGTGCTGCCCTTGCAGTGAGTTGGGTTCCACAGAATCTTCAAGAGCAGGTCAATAGACGAGCACAAGATTTCATTGATGGCATTGGTGTCATCGGTTTTGTTGGATTACTTGGAGTCTTTTTATTGGTCAATGAAAGTGATCCAACGTTATATAAATTAGCATTCCCACTTGCTGGAATTTTTGGTTGTGCAATCCTTACAAGCATCGTTCACCCTGCTTCTCGATTTGCACCGATTCTAAGTAGCAGAGTGGCTGTGTGGATTGGTGAGCGCTCTTACGCAATCTACTTATGGCACTGGGTTGTCTTTCAAGTTACTCGCCCAGCAGTAGATCTTGAAGGATCAACTTGGGCTCTTTATGCATTGCGCATTTTGGTTGTTTTTGCACTTGCAGACATTTCACTTCGCTTAGTCGAACTCCCCGTTCGAAGTGGGCTAGTTGAGTATTGGTTCAAGGGAATGAAATATCGCACCAAGAATGTGCAACGACGTCAAAAGAGCACTGTTGTTGCCTCAGTGCTTCTCTTGATACTTGGCACCTCATACATCAGTGCAAACGCTATTTCGCAAAGTGATAAAGAAATGGCAATTGTGAAGCAGCAACTTGAACAACCAGTTCAACCAAGTGAACCCACTGAAACTCAGACAGGTGGCTTATGGGTTACCGGTGATTCTGTAATTTTAGGAATTCACTATGAATTAGATGCCCGCAGCCCTATTGCAATAATTAATGCTCGTGTTGGTCGTCAAGCATCCGAACTCATTGAAGTGATGAAAGCTGATAAAGCCAACGCGGCAGATTCAACAGTCATCTTTAATATGGGAAATAACAATAAGTTGACTCCCGATCAAGTAATGGCCGTGTTTGAAGAAGTGAAGAATCAGCCACGAATTATCGTTGTTAACACTGCTGTGCCAAGAGGTTGGCGAGATGAGAACAATACCCTCATTGCTCAATATGCCGCTTTATATGGCGCAACAGTTGTTGATTGGGCCAGCATCTCTATGGGCCATCCCGAATACTTCGCACCTGATGGTGTGCACTTAGTTCCTGCTGGTGTGCGCGCATATGTGGATGCAATCACTGCAACGCTATAAACAATTAACTTTAGGGAAATAAAAAACCCCCGCTGATTAGCGAGGGTCTTTTACTAATTACTTTTTACTTGAACTCACCTGGAATTCCAAAGACTGTTGCAGGTGCTGTTTGTCCATCTGAGTAAACAGAAGACACACGGAACTGAGTCCATCCAGCATCACCGCTCTTTGTAACAGCTTGAGTTAGTTGATCTGCTGGAACAGTTGCGATTGTTGTCCAATCTCCAGTTCCATTTGCGCGGATCTCAACGTTATAGCCAGTTAAACCCTCAGTGGCCATTGGTGCTACCCAGCGAAGATTTAAGCCATCTGCACTCTTGAGTGCAACAAACTTAGATGGAGCTTCAATTGTTCCAACTGCAGCTGTTGTCTCTTCTGGTGTAGCTGACTCTGATGCTTCAGCAGATTGCGACATAGAAGGTGCAGGCGCTGCGCCATCATCAGTATCTGTGCCTGACTTTGACCAAACGATCATTGCAAGCAAAACAATTCCTACTACTACAGCAAATACAACACGTCCTGAAGCACCTTGCTTTGGTGCAGCAGTTGGCTTTGCAGGTGCAAGCGCTTTAACTGGTGCTGCAACAGGCGCAGCTACTGGACGAGAAGATGTGACAGTAACTCTTGGTGCAGCAGCTTTCTTTGCACTCTTCTTTACTGGACGCTTTGCAGCTGTCTTCTTGGCAACCTTTTTTGCAGCAGCTTTCTTAGCTGGTGCCTTCTTTGCAGTTTTCTTAGCAACGCTCTTTTTTACTGCGCGCTTTGCGGTTGTCTTTTTCTTAGCTACAGATTTCTTTGCAGCTGACTTCTTTGCTACAGCTTTTCTAGCTGGTGCCTTTTTAGCAACCTTCTTCTTTGCTGCGCTCTTCTTCTTTACGGCCACGAGTACTCCTTGGATAGTGGTGCGCACGTCAAAAACGCGCGTCTATAGGACAAGGTTACCCCAGGCTCCTCAGCATTTGTATGACATGAGGCGCAATTAGGCGCAAAGCTTTTCCGCGATGACTAATGGCATCCTTTTCTTGAGGGCTCATTTGTGCGCTCGAAATACTCATCCCCAGGGGTTGGAAAATGGGGTCATAACCAAATCCTTCCTGGCCAACTGGTGCATGCAAGATCTGGCCATGAAAAAGGCTCTCTTCAACATGGGTGCGACCATCAGGCATTGCTAGTGCTGCAACGCAAGTGAAGTGTGCGGTGCGTTTGTCATCGCTGACATCTTTTAATTCACTAAGAAGCTTTTCTAGATTAGCTTGATCATCTCCGTGAGTACCTGCCCACCTAGCTGAATAAATACCTGGATCACCATTGAGGAAATCAACACATAATCCTGAATCATCTGAAATCGCCGGCAATCCAGTTGCCTTTGCGGTGTATCTGGCCTTTAGTAAAGCATTTTCTTCAAAAGTGCATCCTGTTTCTTCGACATCAACTAAGTCAGGAAATTCATCAACTCCTACAAGGTTAATTTCACCCGGTGCTAAAGCATCCAGAATTCTATGGAACTCAACTAGCTTTCCTTTATTGCGCGTGGCAAGAACTAATCTTTGTTGCACTATTTTGCGAGAACTTCTCTTTGTAGCTTGCTCAAAGTTGCACAACCCTCAACAGCTAAATCTAGAAGTTGATTAAGTAGTGCACGATCAAATGGAGCGCCTTCTGCGGTGCCCTGCACCTCAATAAATCGGCTATCCCCAGCAACAACAACATTCATATCTGTTTCAGCGCGCACATCTTCTTCATAGCAAAGATCCAACATTGGAACTCCATCAATAATTCCAACACTTACGGCTGCCACTGAATCACTCAGAGGATTAGCTGTTGCGTTGATATGACCTTGTGCTTTAGCCCAAGTAATTGCATCTGCCAGCGCAACATAGGCACCAGTGATAGCTGCAGTACGAGTTCCACCATCTGCTTGCAGTACATCGCAGTCGATAACAATTGTGTTTTCGCCAAGTTCCTTCATATTCACAATTGCACGAAGTGAACGACCAACTAAACGTGAAATCTCTTGCGTGCGACCGCCTAGCTTGCCTTTTACGCTCTCACGGTCAGAGCGTGTATGAGTGGCACGAGGCAACATCGCATATTCAGATGTAACCCATCCATTTCCAGAATCCTTTAACCAACGTGGAACACCGGGAGAAAATGATGCAACACAAAGAACGCGAGTCTTACCAAACTCAACAAGAACTGATCCTTCGGCATGGTCGAGCCATCCACGAGTGAACTTAATTTCTCGCAGGTCATTAACTTGTCGTCCGTCATTGCGTGCCATGTGCTGCTCCTATGTTTTATAGATCTTGGTGTTCGACGCGGGTTACTTCTGGACCTAGAAAACGTCGAGCTAAGCTTTCAAAAGCTTTGGCATCGCCAGTTGCTAAGAATTTGTGTGTTGGGGCACCACCACGTGCATCGCGAAGTAAATTGTTTTCAACTAATGTGCGATAAAGATCTTTTGCCGTTTCTTCAGCACTTGAAACTAATGTGACGCCTTCGCCCATAACGTATGAGATAACACCTGTTAATAGTGGATAGTGCGTGCAGCCCAAAACTAATGTATCTACTTTTGCCTCCATTACAGGAGCTAAGTAATCACGGGCAATTTTAGTAATTTCAGGCCCTGAAGTTTCACCGCGTTCAACGAATTCCACAAAGAGAGGACAAGGAATAGAAGTAATCTGTAATTGAGGCGCAGCAGCAAAAGCATCTAGGTAAGCCTTGGAATCAACTGTGGCACGAGTACCAATAACTCCAATATGACCGCTTCGAGTAGCAGCTACTGCACGTCTGACTGCAGGTTGAATAACTTCAATGACTGGAACTTTGTATCGCTCACGAGCATCACGAAGCATTGCAGCACTAGCTGTGTTACATGCAATCACAATTGCTTTAACGCCTTGCTCCACTAAGAAATCCAAAGTTTCTAATGCAAACTCACGAACTTCAGCCAGTGGGCGTGGACCATACGGACCTCGCGCTGTATCGCCGATATAGATTGTTGATTCGTTAGGAAGTTGATCCAGAATTGCTCTGGCAACGGTAAGCCCACCTACTCCTGAATCGAAGATTCCAATGGGTGCATTACTCACAGGCCAAGCCTACCGTGAGCGTGATGTGAAAACTAAATAGCTTCATCCATAAGCGCAACAATTAAGGATTCTTGCAGCCAACCCAACCAACTATAAACAGCGTAGACCCCGCGCATTGGATCATCTGGTGCCAAGAGTTCTAACTCTTCATGGCTATTTTGTTCAACCTTTAAACGAACGCCAAGTGCCAAACGAATGTCATTCATCGCACCCAACCAGTCATTAGCACCATCATGATCTACTTCAACAATTCCATCTACTGAACTCTTTAGAGTAATTCGCATTGACATTGAGTGCGCATACTTTTTTCCTCTTAAAGTTGACTCTGTGTATCGGCGAAACTCTGCTGCATCAACTTGATCGGCATATGCATTTGGTAAGAGTCGAAGCAAAACTTCATCTTCTGGAGGTGAATCATGTGTTGTAATTCCAACCATTGCAGCAAGTGGGTCATCTACGTGATTATCAGTGCGCTCACCAAGTAGTTCAATGATTTGTTCAACCAGATTAATGAGAACTTCACGCTCTGATTCAGAAAATTCTGCGACAAAGGCATTATCGCCGTGGCGATGGAAGCCATGTTGTTCATCTGAATCGTGATCTGTCATATCGCCTGATCACCTCGCTGCAATGTTGCCCAGAGTCCGTATTCATGTAAGCGAGCAACATCGTGTTCCATTTCTTCACGACTTCCTGTTGAAACTACAGCCTTGCCCTCCGTATGGACTTTCATCATAAGCTCATGGGCTTTCTCTCTGCTGTAACCAAAGAGTTCCATTAACACATAAGTCACATAGGTCATTAAATTAACGGGATCATCCCAAACAATAGTTACCCAGGGTTTATCCCCGCTGAAAATCTCTTTAATGGCTTCTTCAATTTTCTCATCGACTTTAACCATAGTTAACGAACCACCACTGTGAATTCTGGAGTTAGAACTTGTTCATCTTTTGTTGTGATTTGGACTCGCAATTTAATAACTCCCTTCTTGGCTTCTATCAAGCTAACTTGGAATTCTCCGTTAGCTCCGGTAGTTGTTGCAGTTCCTATATTTTGCCATTTTCCTGACACAAACTTCTGAAGCACAACAACTTGTCCCGCCAAGACTGGTAGCAAAGTTCCTTTCACAATTAATTCCTTGCCAGACTTCACAGTAGTTGGACGTTCTAGAACTATTCGCGAAAGAAGGACGACTTTACCTTCATTGCTCAATGACTCTGCGCGCTCCCAAGTTCCTTGAGTAGTAAACCTAAATGAGGCATTAGCTCCAATAGTTACAGGAACACTTACGCTTCCATCCACGCCACTTACAAGCTCTGCAATAGAAGTCCATGAATTTTCATTAGCTCGCTTTATTTCAAGGCTCACAGGTACTCCGGCCACTGGTGACTTGTCTTTAAGTGTGAGAGTGCTTTTTAAGGTGAAGACTCCCCCATAGAAAGTACCCTTGCTATTTACTTGTTCAACAGTCAGCGCGCTTAAAACGGTATCTGGAGCAATTGCAAGAGCAACATTTCTCATTGCTGTTGTAGCTGATACATCTTCCATACCCAGAGTCCACAATGCCGCCCCACCTAATCGGTACTTCGCAACTAGATTCATTCGCTCTAAGTAGCTTCGATCATTTTGATACCAAACAGTTCGATTAACTGTGCACGCAGTTGCTGCACCTTTGGCAGTTAATCCATTAAATGTCTGTTGGTATGAATATGTAGCTTCACTGCTTTTCACATCAAAAACCGGGACTGCCTGATCAATGGCTGCTTTTGCAGCTGCATAATTCATTCTAAAGGTTGCAGCTTTAGCTCCGGCTTTTAATCCAGGTGGTGCAGTAGCAGGGCATGTTCCAGTAACACTGGTTATCCAATCTCGACCATAACCAGGAAGGCCAATAAAAACTTTAGATGCAGGCATAATAGAAATTGCGTATTGAAGTGTTTTCTCAGTCCAGCTAATTGGACCAATTGGCCCTGGTTTAGCAACTGAGTAGTCATAAGTCATGATTCTCAAACGATCAATGCTTGATGCAATCTGGGCCCATGAATAAACGTAATAACCCTTTTGTTTTTCAGCTGGATTGAATGCATAAGGAGCTGATATCGACAGTAGTTTCTGCTGAGCGCGTAAAGCAACACTGAGCTCTTTTACAAACAAGACCCAGTTAGGTGCTGTTTTAGGCCACGTTGTATTCCCATCCACAAATGCAAAGCCTTCAAAATCTAGGTCAATCCCATCAAATGAATACTTGTTCACAAGATCCACTATCGTTTTTACGATAGTTGTTCGAACTTCAGGCTTGGCTAGGTAACCAGATAAAACTAATTTGTCGGTACCGTCAGTAATTGTGGGAATTAGTTTTAATCCACTTTTGCGCATTAAACAGATTGTATTGGCGATAGGCCACGATGGATTAGCAGTTGAATAATCATCTCTAATGAGAGTAGGCGTTTTTAGGGAATACCAAAATGGCATTACTTCTTTCATTAAATCTTTATTTGTAAATAGATATGAAGAATTGAGTAAAGCCATGTCTTCAGCTGAATACTCATTAGCTTCGCAAGTAACTGGTGAGTTAGCGGCAGGAGTCGGAAGCGTTGGTAATTTCTTAATAAAGGGCATTACAGTCTTAGTGGAGTAATACGGAATCCAGCCAGAAACAATCTTGCGAGGTTGATTATCGGCCGCTAGTGCTGGTGGTGCTAATGAAATGATCATCAGTAATGCAAGTGCAATGTAAGAACTACGCCTCATCATCACTTATCTTCTGGTTCGGGTTTTAACCCTGCATAAATTTCTTTGCATGTTGGGCAGATTGGATATTTCTCTGGAGCACGAGAAGGAACCCATTTTTTGCCACAAAGGGCTCTTACAGCTTTTCCAGTCACAGCAGATTCTGTGATTTTTTCCTTCTTCACATAATGAGCAAAACGATCATGACCACCATCATCTTCTTCAAGGTCAGGTCTAGTTAAGAGATCGGTGTCAGAATCCGTCTCAATTCCACGCTTTCCAAAGAGTCCCATGAGGTGGATAAGAATACCTTTGGTGATGGCAAAACTACCTAGTAGAATTCACAAATGAAGGACTTACTGCGCACACAAGATCTCAGCCGCGATGATGTTGAGCTTTTGCTAGAAACCGCTGCCGCATTTGCCGAAGATCCACTTCGCTCGAAAAGCGCTTTAGCAAATAAGAGCGTTGCCATCTATATGACTAAGCCTTCTACCCGTACTCGACTCTCTTCTGAAACAGCCGTTGCCCACCTAGGCGGCACACCAATCTTTATTCGTGGCGATGAATTGCAATTGGGTCGCGGAGAAACTATTGCTGACACAGCAAAAATTATTAGCGGTTACTGCAGCGCACTAATCATCCGCACATTTGCTCAGGCAGATGTAGAGGAGTTAGGCGCGCATGCATCCATTCCTGTCATCAATGCCCTGACCGATGATGATCATCCAACACAATTACTTGCAGATTGGTTAACAATTCGCGAAAAGTTTGGAAAAGACATTTCTGGCCGCAAATTTGTTTATCTTGGTGATGGAAACAATATGTCACATGCGTGGTTGATTATGGGTGCAATCATGGGAGCGCACGTTGTTGCTGCAACACCAAGTGGTAAGTGGGCACCTAATGCCAAAGTAGTTGAGATTGCAAAAAATATTGCAGCAAATAGCGGTGGAAAAGTTGAAGTAAGCCATGATCCAGAAGCTGCATCTAAAGATGCATCGGTTTTATACACCGATGTATGGATGTCCATGGGAGATTCCGAAAGTGAACGTGATGAAAAGGTGCTGGCACTCTCACCTTTTGCAGTAACAGAAAATTTATTTTCACTCACAAAAAAAGATTCAATATTTATGCATTGCTTGCCCGCTCACCGAGGTGAAGAGGTTGAGGCATCTGTCATCGATGGTCCACGTTCTGTGATTTGGCGTGAGGCATACCACCGCCGTACAACGATTCAATCGCTGCTTTTCCACCTCACAAAGGGTGACTTGAAAGGCAACTAGCACTAGCATTCTGCTCATGCGTGTAGTCGTCCCGAAAGAAATAAAAGATGGTGAGAAGCGCGTGGCGCTTGTCCCCGATGTCATTAACAAGTTAACTCGACTTGGCTTTGATGTTGTCATCGAATCCGGTGCTGGAGTCCATTCACAGGCTGTAGATGCTGAATATAAAGCTGCTGGTGCAACGATTTCTGATGGAGAAGTACTCAGCACTGCTGATGCGGTTCTTTCAGTTCAACCATTAACTCCAGCTCAAATGGGCAAGTTAAAAAAGGGTGCGATCACCATTTCATTCCTCTCTCCAGTTACTGCAGTTGACTCAATCGATGCTGCAGCATCTGCAGGAGTAACAGCATTTTCATTAGAACTTGTTCCTCGAATTTCGCGCGCACAATCAATGGACGCACTTACTTCTCAAGCACTATGTGCCGGGTATCGCGCAGTTCTTGTTGGCGCAGAACTATCACCACGATTTTTCCCAATGCTAATGACTGCTGCAGGAACAGTTACACCCGCACAAGTGCTTGTCCTTGGCGCAGGAGTTGCAGGACTACAAGCAATTGCAACTGCTCGTCGACTTGGCGCAGTTGTTTCGGCTTACGATGTGCGCCCAGCATCTGCAGATGAAGTTCGATCAATGGGCGCAACATTTATTGAGTTAGAACTTGAGTCACTTGAAGGTTCAGGTGGTTATGCGCGCGAGATGACTGAAGATCGCGCAGCAAAGCAACGTGACCTTCTAACTCCTTACATCGCCAAATCACACATTGTTATTACAACTGCAGCAGTACCTGGTCGCCAAGCACCGCGTTTAATGACTCAAGCAATGGTTGATTCAATGGGACCTGGAACAGTAATCGTTGACTTAGCAGCTGAAACTGGCGGAAACGTTGAAGGATCAAAACCTGGAGAAATTGTCATAACTTCTGGAGGTGTGAAAATCTGGGGCGGCAAAGATGTTCCAAGCCAGCTTCCATTCCACGCTTCATTCCTTTATTCACGCAACGTAGTTAATTTGTTAACTCTCATGACTACGGCGGCAAAAGAGGGCGAAGCAGTTGCTTTTAACCTTAATTTTGAAGATGAAATCATTAATGGCTCAGCGCTAACACATGCTGGATCACGAAGAGGAGACAAATAAATGGAACCGATGGCAATTGTTTCAATCTTCGTTTTAGCGGTCTTCGTAGGTTTTGAAGTTGTTTCTAAAGTCTCTTCAACCCTACACACTCCCCTAATGTCAGGTGCTAACGCTATCCACGGAGTTATCTTGGTGGGCGCAATCATTGTTGCCGATCACAGTTCAACCAACCTAGAACTAGGTCTATCAGTAGCAGCAATCATTTTGGCAACTATCAATATGGTGGGTGGTTTCGTCGTTACCGATCGAATGCTTGAAATGTTCAAAGGAAACAAAAAATGAGCCGCACGCTGTATGACCTCATAGGTTTAGCTGCCGGTGTGGCATTTATCCTGGCACTTAAAGGTTTATCTCATCCAAAGACCGCACGCCGTGGAAATTTAATCGGTGCTTTCGGTGCAACGCTTGCAACTTTAGTTGTCTTCTTCTACGCCAATCCTGGTTCATCACTTCCACTTAATAATTTAGGGTGGATTCTCGGTGCGATGCTGATTGGTCTTGCGGTGGGTGTTCCAGCTGCTCGCAGAGTTCAAATGACTCAGATGCCACAGCTTGTAGCTTTGTTCAATGGTGTGGGTGGTGGCGCTGCTGCTTTAGTAGCAATTGTTGAATACCTCCACTTAGGAACTGAAGCAACAACTGCTGAAGTTATTTTCACCGTCTTTACGGTAATCGTCGGTTGTGTTTCATTCAGCGGTTCAATTATTACTTTCTTAAAACTCCAAGAGTTAATGACCACTCGCCCAGTAATTTTCCCAGCAGGTAGATTCATCATTGCAGCCACCTTGGCTAGCGTTATTGGCGTGGGAGGTTGGGTAGTAACAGCCCTTGGAACCACGCCTCTTTTGATTCTTGCTGGACTCTCACTTCTATTCGGTGTTCTCTTCGTGCTCCCTGTGGGTGGCGCAGATGTTCCAATCGTTATCTCTCTGTTGAACGCTTTCACTGGTTTAACTGTGGCAGCAAGTGGTTATGTTTTAGATTCAGTCCTACTCATCATTGCTGGAACATTAGTTGGTGCATCAGGAACAATCCTGACTCGTTTAATGGCAGAAGCAATGGGACGTTCATTATTTGGGACTCTCTTTGGTGCCTTCACTGCAAAGCCGCAAGATGCAACTGGCTCAGGGGAAGAGCGCCCAGTGCGTTCAGGTTCACCTGATGACGTTGCTATTTTGCTTAACTATGCACGCCGTGTAGTAATCGTGCCTGGATTTGGTTTAGCTGTTGCGCAGGCTCAGCACACCGTTCGCGAACTTGCAGACATGATGATCGCTAAGGGAATTGATGTTGCGTATGGAATTCACCCAGTAGCTGGTCGTATGCCTGGGCATATGAATGTATTGCTTGCAGAAGCAAATGTTCCATATGAACAACTTGCTGAAATGGATGAAGTGAACCCAACATTTGGTCAAACTGATGTGGCAATTGTTATTGGTGCAAACGATGTTGTTAATCCAGCTGCTCAAACTTCTCCAGGCTGCCCAATTTATGGAATGCCTATTTTGGAAGTTAATCAAGCAGCAAACATCATCTTCCTAAAGCGCTCAATGCGTCCTGGCTTTGCTGGAATTGAGAATGAGCTGCTTTATGATCCAAAGACGATGCTCTTATTCGGTGATGCTAAAGCCTCACTGACTAAGGTCGTTTCAGCACTTAAGGCACTTTAACTTCAAGTTGCAAGTGGTTGAATGTTCAACTAACCTTAGTTTTAACAAAGGAGAGTTGAGATGCCTGCTGTAAGCGTCAGCGATATAACTGTTTTGCCGCGTGTTAGTGACGCACCTAATGCACGTGCCCGCACAGTAAAGAGCATCACAACTGCGCCTCAAGGTTTTGAGGGCGAAGGTTTTCCTGTTCGACGAGCATTTGCCGGAGTTGATCTAGCTGAACTCGATCCATTTATTCACTTGGATCAAATGGGTGAAGTGGAATACGCACCAGGTGAGCCAAAGGGAACTCCTTGGCATCCACACCGTGGTTTTGAAACGGTTACTTACATTATTGATGGAATTTTTGACCACCAAGATAACAACGGTGGTGGAGGAAGAATTTCTGATGGTGACACACAGTGGATGACTGCAGGTGCTGGAATCCTGCATATTGAAACTCCCCCAGAAAGTTTAGTGTTGAGTGGTGGCTTGTTTCATGGTTTCCAACTCTGGGTAAACCTGCCTGCAGCTAAAAAATGGTCACCTCCTGCTTATCAAGATGTTCGCGCAAAAGATGTTGCATTGCTCTCATCTAGCGATGGTGGATCACTGATTCGCGTTATTGCAGGTGAAGTAGATGGACATGCAGGTCCAGGAACAACGCAAACTCCAATTACTTTGATTCACGCAACTATTGCAGCAGGTGCTGAGCTTCGTTTGCCATGGCGACGTGATTACAACGCACTTGTATACACAATGGCAGGACATGGTTTTGTTGGCGATGAAGAACGCCCAGTTCACACAGGTCAATTAACAGTTTTTGGTGATGGCGACACAATTGTTGTTCGTGCGGCAAATAATCAGGAATCTCGCTCCCCAGAGATGGAACTATTCATTTTGGGCGGAGCACCGATTAAAGAGCCTGTTGCTTGGATGGGACCATTCGTGATGAATACAAAGCGCGAGGTTCTCCAAGCTTTTGAAGATTTCCAAAAAGGATTACTCGGATCAATTCCTGCAAACTATAAAGAGGATGCAAAGAAGCCCCTGAATCGAAGTGGTGAAGGAGCAAAGTTAGGCGCAGATTCAAAGCCGACCGATGTTTTAGATGTGCACGGAGCACCCAGGGATCTACAGCAGGGTTGATTGATAAGCCCCACCTGTCATACTTCACGAATGATTTGGTGGCCCACAGAAGTTCCGACGCTGAAGCACGGCCTCATCACATTGCGTGCTCCACAAGAATCTGACATTCCTGCAATATTTGAGGGCGCTCAAGATCCTCTTATTCCGATTTTCACACGCATACCCTCTAACTATTCAATGGCCAATGCTGAGTTTTATGTTCGTGAGAGATCTCCAAACGCTTTTGCGAACCAAACTGAGCTGCAATTAGCACTTGAATACGGAAATGGCAACGATGCGAAATTTGCTGGAGCATTTTCCTTTCACAGCATGGATCTGCGAGAGCATGTTGGAGAAATAGGTTATTGGCTGTGTGCACCAATGCGTGGCAAAGGAATTGGATCGAGTGCAACAAAGTTACTGACTAACTATGGTTTTGAGAGCATTGGCTTTGAGCGTATTGAGGCTGTTGTGAATGTGGAAAATATCGCTTCACGCAAACTTCTTGAGAAGTCTGGGTATAGCCTAGAAGGCATCATGCGAAAGAAATCTCGCAAAGAAGATGGAACGCAGATAGATATGGCGCTTTATGCGGCCACACGAGAAGAATGGCAGGGGCTCTAAATGGAAAGTCTGGCAATAATCGTTGCGATTCTCTTCTTCCTTGCAATTTTCTGTGGGCCAACTGCAATACTAATTGCCAAGATTAAGACACATTCACTAGTCACTTTAATAATCAAGCGAATTTTTCACGGAATGTTTATCACCTTAGGCACATTAGTTGGCGCTCAATGGCTCCTAATTCCAGGGCTTCCTATAGCACCACGATTATTTGGTATTACTTCTCTTTGCACGTGCTACATCGCAGTTAGAAATGAATATTTCCCTGCATTTAAAATCTTAAAACGCCTAGGAATTAAAACAGGCAGAAGTAATGGAAAAGATGGACATGGCCCTGAGGGGCAGCATTAAATAAACATGGTGGAGGTGCCGGGAATCGAACCCGGGTCCTTCGGTGCAAAAACAGGGCTTCTACGGGCGTAGTGTGATTATCGCTTTCTCAGTCCCGAAGTTTCTCCACACAACTCTTCGACGAACTCAGTTGCAAAACTGTTCTCCATCGTTGTTTGCAACACCAACGAAGTGAAAAGCCCTCTAGCGACGCTAGGTTCCAGGTCGAGAGCGGCACCTGGGCTAACGGCTTCGAAATGCTTATGCAGCGAGTTCGAAAGCTTGCTGATTAGTGTCAGCAGTTATTTTTTGCACGGATTATTGGTTTACGAGATCATTCCGGCTTCCTCGGCCCGCTTCCCCTGCCTCAACATCCAAAGTCGAGACCGTTCACCCCCAAGTTTAAAACTTGAAAGAAAAGAAACGTATATCTTTCATCGCTATGTAATTGTCAAAGTAATTCTCATTACTTACCGTCGCTAAATCGCACCCAAAAATTGGGCGAACTAGGCGGCGGTGGAATAAGTGTAAGACATAAAACGGGCAAGCCATAATCGAGGAAAAACTAGTCTTCGTAACGCTTAGATGCGCGCCCGCTCTTTCCTGATGAACCTCTAGAAACTACGCGTGCAACTTCACGATCTGCCTCACGAGCCTTAAGGGCTTCGCGCTTATCGTGGGCTTTTTTACCTCGAGCAACTGCAATTTCAATCTTTGCTTTTCCGTCTTTGAAATAAAGTGAGAGCGGAACCAACGTAGTACCCGAATCCTTAAGCTTTCCAATCAACTTGTTAAGTTCGTTTTTGTGAACAAGAAGTTTGCGATCACGACGCGGGGTGTGATTGGTCCATGTGCCCTCGGTGTATTCAGGGATATGAACACCACTGAGCCAGAGTTCACCATCATTAATCATGGCAAATCCATCGATGAGCGATGCTCGACCGAGTCGTAGTGATTTAACTTCTGTGCCTGTTAAAACCATTCCACATTCAAAAACATCCTCGATTGAATAATCGTGGCGTGCCTTCTTGTTTTGGGCAATGACTTTGCGGCCAATTTCTTTAACCATAACCGCATCACCGCCCTTTCCTATTTGTTTGCGTCAAAGGATTACAGGGGCAATTCTCTCACTAGATGCGAAAGCTTTAGACCTTTAAGTAGCGGCGTAGCGTGACTACTGAAGCAACGGTTGAAACAAATAGGCCCGTTGCCAGCAAATACGCTGAAGCGACCCACACTTCTCCCCAACCAAAGAAATTGGTAAAGGACAAAAGTGGGGCGACTCTTGTATCGATAACGCTCTTGAGGCCTGCGAGTAATCCGGTTGCAAGTCCCCAACCCACAATTGCCGAGATTATTCCTTCAAGCAGGAACGGCAGTTGGATTGACCACGAGGATGCACCAACAAGTTTCATAACACCAGTTTCACGCCGGCGGTTAAATGCTGCAATTCGCAGAGTATTACTAATCAACAATGCAGCTGTTAGTACTGAAGCCAGACCGACAAGTAGCGCACCATTTCTTAATACTCCCAATAATTTAAAGAATTTATCCAAAATACTTCGTTGATCTTGAACTACATCCACCCCGGGACGACCAGAGAATGCGCTAACAATGACTGCAAACTGTGTTGGATCTTTTAATTTCACTCTAAATGACTCAGGTAGTTGATCTGCAGTCACATTCGCTGCAATTGCTGAATCCTTGAAGCGCTCCTGGAAACGATTAAATGCCTCTGATTGAGATTCATAAAAGACACTATCCACTGCCGGCATTGATTGAAGATCTTGCTGGATTTGTAGTCGTTGCTCAGAAGTGACTACGCCACCAGCACATGATGGTGACTCAGAGAGTGAACCACATAAGAAAACAGATACTTCAATCTTGTCATACCAATAATCTTTCATCGCCCCGACTTGTGCATTTGAAAGCAAACCAATTCCAAGCAATGAGAGTGAAATAGCTGTTGTGACAATCACGGCAAAAGTCATCGTCATATTTCGACGTAGGCCAATACCAACTTCGCTTAGTAGAAACCGTGCGCGCATGTTGTGCCCCTTATCCCGTGTATCCATAGACACCGCGAACTTGGTCGCGGATGACGTGGCCTAAATCAAGTTCAATAACGCGCTTTCGCATCTGATCCACAATTCCAGCATCGTGAGTTGCCATCAAAACAGTTGTTCCTTCACGGTTAATGCGATCAAGAAGTTTCATAATTCCAACAGATGTTGCTGGATCTAAGTTTCCAGTTGGTTCATCGGCAATTAAAATTGGTGGGCGGCTGACATAGGCACGTGCAATTGCAACGCGCTGTTGCTCACCACCAGAGATTTCTGAAGGCAAACGATCACCCTTATCTTCAAGACCGACAAGCTCTAGGACTTCAGGAACTTCGCGGTTAATCTCTTTTTGGGAATAACCAAGTACATGCAGAGCAAATGCCACGTTCTCAGTAATTGTCTTATTAGGAAGCAGACGAAAATCTTGGAAAACTGTTCCAACTTGGCGGCGAAGCTCAGGGACTTTGTGCGTTGCAAGAGTTCCTAAATCTTTTCCTGCGACATGGATTACTCCAGCTGTGGGGCGCTCTTCACGCAAAATCAATCGCAAAAAAGTAGATTTACCAGAACCTGAAAGTCCCACAAGGAAAACAAACTCACCTTTAACAATTTCAAGATTTACTGAATCAAGGGCTGGACGTTCTTGTCCTGGGTAGACCTTTGTGACGTTCTCAAAGCGAATCATTTAAATCTCCCATTGCATCTGCGGCGCGGATATCGGGGAATCCGCTCTCGGCCTGATGCATAGTTTATGGAAAACCGAGCCAAATACGGGTATGTAACGCGCATGTGAGCCTGTGAAAAAAATGTGATTTATGCTTTAGGCAAGGAAATTACGAACTTCTGCGCCACCTAATGCCGGCCTCGATAAATTCATCGATTTCACCGTTGAGAACCGCAGAGGTGTTTCCAGTTTCATAATCAGTACGCAAATCCTTCACCATTTGATATGGCGCTAAAACATACGATCGCATTTGATTTCCCCATGAACCAGAGTTATCGCCTTTGAGGGCGTTAATTTTTGCCTGTTCTTCTTGGCGTCGGCGTTCCAATAACTTCGATTGCAAAACCGCCATGGCTGTTGCCTTATTTTGAATTTGGGACCGCTCATTTTGGCAAGAAACAACTATGCCTGTTGGAATGTGAGTTAATCGAACTGCTGAGTCAGTGGTGTTAACACCTTGGCCGCCTGGGCCAGATGAACGATAAACATCCACACGTACTTCTTTTTCATCAATTTCAACATGATCACTTTGATCAACCACAGGCACAACTTCAACACCAGCAAATGAAGTGTGGCGACGGCTTTGACTATCAAAAGGTGAAATACGAACTAAGCGATGTGTGCCTTGCTCCACAGATAAAGTTCCATAGGCATATGCAGCACTGACTCTAAAAGTAGTTGACTTTATGCCCGCTTCTTCAGCATAAGAAGTTTCGAGGACATCAACTTTAAAGTTATGACGTTCGCAGTAGCGTAAATACATACGCATAATCATTTCGGCCCAGTCCGCAGCCTCAACACCGCCGGCTTCTGAACGAATAGTTATGAGTGCATCACGATCATCATATTCACCGTTGAGAAGAGTTTGAACTTCTAATTCACCAATGGATTTCTTAACAGCATCTAACTCTTTTTCAGCATCATGAACTCCAGAACCATCGGGCTCACTAGCCGCTAACTCAAAGAGAATTGGTAGATCTTCAACGCGCTGGCGAAGACCAGATAGCTTGGCAATCTCTGATTGCACGCGTGATAGGCGACTCGTAATCTTTTGCGCACTCTCTGGGTCATCCCACAAATTGGGGACCCCAGCTTCTTCCTCTAGCTCTGCAGCTTGTTTGCGAAGTTTCGGCAGGTCTAAAACCTTTTCAATTGAAACTAGGGTCGCGTCAATTTCATTGATCTCTAATTGATATTCGCGCGCTGCCATAGTGCAAGGATAGCGGAGAGCGAGTTAGTGAATAACCGATGCCGCAATGGTGGTCAATGTAGGCGGACTCCAAATATGTAGAAGCCCTCTTGCACTTGATTTGTACTCGCGGCATTGGCATACAAACTAGCTGAGCTTTGGGAAGTAAATGGCACGGTGAATGGAAATTTCACAGTGGCATAGGTAGATATCTCAACTGACGTTCCATCACATATGAAATCTGTCAACACAATCCCCTGTAGTTCTTGCCGCTTCATCGAAGAATCATCAGTGCTCCAATTGTGTAGTTCCAACATCACATCAATAACGGCTTGATTGCAATCAATTGGAATTGCGGGATGCTCACGCTTGTTAATGAGCGCAAGAGGAGTTGTTGCCATTGTGCCTTTACCTGTGTAGTAAGAAGCACGATCTAATGTGTGAACCCCGCGCATAGCAGCAGCTTCTGTGGCTTGGGTGAGAGAGCGCTTTGCAACCATCACAGTTGCAACATCAGTCATTATCATCAAGCTTGCAACTGTTATAACGAATAATCCAATAATCACAATACTTAACGATCCCCGATCATCTCTTAACTTTGATAGCCATTTCACTTCCATGGACTGATATTTTCTTGGGCAGAAGCTTCTATGGTGCGATGTGATTTGGAGTCAATATATGAAATAGTTAAACGAATCCGGCTGTTAGCTGATAGACACGGCAATCGTGAGCATTCGTAATTCACATCGATTGAGTTGATTTCCTTTGATGTCAGACCCAAATTTTGTGCAATCAAAACGATTGCTTGTTCAGAAACTACACGGCCAGAATGATCACTATCACTTGCAGCATATGCACGAACGCCCTCCCGTGCCATCACCCGAACAATGGCCTCGTTTGCGCTCACGGAGGCAAAGCTATTGAGATAAATGAATATTGGAATAAAGAGTGGAATAGCCAGTGCAGCAAACTCAACAATAGCGCTTCCGCTTTCATCCCGCAATTTTGAAATCAATTGAGGTTTTCCATTACCGCCGCTCCATTAACGTCAACAACTGCATTGCCGCCAAGGAGTGCAACTAAACCCGGAACTAACTGAGGTAATGAATGCCGCCTGCGAGTAATTAATAGCTTCATATGGGTAAATGAATCTGGAGAATTCAATTCAATGACCTGGTCCGAACTAGTGAGCACTCCACTGATCGCTCTGCTTGAGGCATCACTTTGAGCCAATGAGAAATCGCTATTGCGAAGATTGGTTGCAACTATGAGTTCAACTGCAATGAGAAAGATAAAGACAAGAGGAATGAGAACAAGTGAGCTTTCAACATTGCCACGCTCCTGTCTAAGTTTATGCAGGAAGTTTTGATGGATAGCTCGTGCATTCACTGTTATCGAATCCCATTCATGGAATCGAGTGAATTTTTAAGGATCGCAGTTAAGCGTGGTGCAGCTATTGTCCATATCGCAGTGACCAGCCCAGTGGTCATTAGGACGACTAACACCCATCCAGGAACATCTCCCTTTTCATCTTTTAGCCGTGCATAGAAGTTCTTGTGGCTCTTAATAAGGTATTCACGCAGAACTAGCTCTGCATCAACCATGGATTTCATTACTGTGTTCATCTGTTTCTCTTTTCCGCTGAGTGGTATGTGAAATTCGAGTGAAGCTCACTATTGTTCTAACGTTGATTTCTAAAATTTCTATCTACTTTGGCTGTGCACAACTGCAACTGACTAGATAAGTACGTCTGGACTTGTCCACAAACATTCACACTCTGGATGTTGCGGAAAGTGTTGTAACTGGGGATTGAGAGCATCTAGAAAGTCCACAATCAACTGGGCAGCTTGGAGTTCACTTTTGCCTGTATCTATAAATTTGAGAGCTGCGTGGGCTGCTAACGCTGCAACTTGGTGGGCAACTGCAATAGGAAGCTCATCACTTGTGCCAAGTGGAATAGATAGTTCAGCAACACCTATACGATCTGCTTCGATGAGTGAGAGACAGCGTCGGCATGGAGTGCTGCCAGGTTGAACAAAGGGGCCAACAGTTGCGATGTGACCAGGGGCTCTGCCAACAAAGAAGTGATCCTGACCATCGCGTAAAAGGTGTTCTACATACTGTGAATCAAAGCTTCCACAAATGATGCGTAAGTTCTTTTCTGGAAGAACTGGCTTTGGTGCTCCTCGTTGAGCAAGAGCAAAACTTGATGCCACTGGAAAGAGTGACCATTCTCGGGCAAGTTCTTCAATCCGATTTTTATAGTTAAGCCCTAAGTCCGTTGTTCGCAATGATCCTGAGCCTAAATCACTATCCACCACGGTTGGATGCTTGTATGAAGCAGAGAGAGAAATTCGTGTGTTTGTCACACCACTTGCTAAAAGAATTGAGAAAAGTAAAGTTGCTGTTCGTGAGTTGCCGATAATCTCAACTCCAAAGTTTTGACGCGCAGTCATGACATCCACGCCACCATCTCTGACACCTTGAAGCCATGTTGCTTGACTTAACTCTGGTGCAAGACGTTTTTGTAATTGACTGTAGGCGGCATCATTGCTTTGGTCTTGTGTGTGAACTGCTCGGGATTGAATTGTTGATTGAAATCTATTATTGAGCTTTATTGTCTTTCGCTGCGTATCAAGAAAGTTTGCTGCCAGTAATTGATCAATAATGGATTGAATTGTCGTAATCGAAATACCCAGTTTTTGAGAGATTTCATCACAGCTTAGAACTCCAGTGAACTGTTCAATAATTGATCTAGCTCCGGAGTGGTTTATGGCAACCCCATGAGATGAAGTTGCCATGGTGATGGAGCTTTCCTGTGTTGAATTCATTGTGCTGATAAAGACGCCGTTTTTTAAGCGGGGGAAAATTGGGGCTTTGGTGGTTGATGTGGTCATAGGGCAAGAGTTGCTATCGCAAGGGGTTTGCGTTTTCACATTTTCAAAACCTGTGGAGCATCCCCATAGATAATTACTCTGTGAGATGAATCATTACTAGTTGAATCACAGTGACGGCATGAAGAAACCCCCACAATCACCAAGGATGATGGGGGTTTCTTTTAACGCTAGACGCTCACAACGTGTGAGCGAAATTTAATTACTGTGCTTTGCCAAGGATGCGATTGACCTTGGTGCCACACACTGGGCAGATGCCCTGTGCCATGCGACGACCAGAGTCAGAGACCTTTACGGTTCCCTCGAAATCACGCTTCTCTTTGCACTTAACGCAGTAAGCGTCACCTTTGTATGTCTCTACTGTCATTTTCTTGTCCTCCGTCCGACGCTTGCAATCCCTAGGGGTTGCTCCCCGTGCGGGGCGAGCGTTCTGTTAAGTGAGACGATACCCCTCGACACGCTCAATTAAGCATAAGTAGGCGCGTTTGTGGAGGAGTTTTTTCACCCCTTAGCCAAGAGCTTTTTGAGCGCCTCAGGGGCTGCGAGCGCAGTTTCAGCTGCCTCATATCCATCTAGATAAGCGCTGGCGATCTCGGCCTTTGGGAATCTAGCCAATAACTCCTTGAACTCGGCCCCATGATCGAAATACTCAAGATGGATAGCTTCATGAAAGAGGACATAGTCCAGGGCGTAGTCGGGAGCGCCTTTGAGCCGATCAGAGATGCGGATGCTTCGATCCACCCCCGTGCACGAGCCCCAGCGCTCGCGCATCCCTCGCCACACCACCGATGCTGGCCGCAGAGCGATTTCTGGGGCCAGTTGGGTCAAAAGCTCGTCTATCCGTGAGGCTAAAGCCTCTTCACTCATCGTAATGGCCGCTTCTTGGGCCCGAATCTTGGCCACCATCTCTGGAACCATCGCCCGTTCATCGGCTTTACTCATTCTGGCCGGGATAGAGACCACAATTCGTCCACCTTGGCGATAGGCGGTGATGTTTTTCTTTCGCCGGGTCGATCTAATAACAATGATCTCGCCTTCGTTGATTCCAGGAAGTGTGTTCTCACTTCCTAGCTCTTCGAATACTGGGGTGTCCATAGAGAGCACGGTATCTCCCAACCCAGAAATGGATTGGAAACCTCAACCACGTGTTGAGAGATTTTTAGAATTGCCAGGAAAAATAAATCTCCAATACACGAGAAAAACAGGTTGTGTCAAAGGCGTTCTCAGTTGATTCTCGGGCCAAATGCATTTACGTTACGACTACGAACTCCTCGGATAACTGTTCTATATCAGCAAGGGGAAGGCTGATACAGAATGAGCGGCCGGGGAGTTCGCTTTTCTATCTGTGGCTTTTATAGGCCCGATAAATCATCAGGAATTTCAATACTGACCAAGTAACTTTGCGGCGTTAATAGATCATCTGAAGTTGGCAGGATTCCACTCCAAATTCGATCTCTACCTTCTAGATCTTTGACCTCACGCACTGCTTTCCAAAACGTTGCAGCCTCTCGTGCCAGCTTGGGCGAGACCTGTAAGCCAAACATCGTTGCAAATAACTGTTGAGCAGGAGCAGATGTCGCTCGGCGGCGGCGCAAAGTTTCCTGCAAAGCAACAAGATTAGGAAGTCGCTCTCCTGCAGCAAGTGTGACAACGTCTTCACTCCAGCCATCGATGAGAGCAAGAACAGTTTCTAACTTAGTTAGCGCTGCGCGTTGAGCTGGAGTTTCCTCCGGTGTGAAAATTCCTTCATTAAGTGCAATGTTAAAACTCTCAGGATTAGTTGGATCAAACTCTTTACCTTCTTCAGATGCATTATCAAAGACTTCTTGAGCTTGACGCTGAATAGCATCGATATCTATGCGGATTCCTTTTCCATAATCTGAAATTGCTGTGCGAATATAAGAAATCAACCAAGGGTTATGAGCGAATAACCGTGCAACAGCGCTTTCACGAAGAGCATGAAAGATGCGAACTTCATCCATAGGTATATTGAGATCTTGTCCCCACTCATCAATATTTTGTGGAACAAGTGCAGGATAAACAGGCTCTACTAATGGCAATCCCACATCGTGGGTGCCAGTAACTGATGCCGCTAAACCGCCAATTGATTGGCCCAGCTGTGTTGCGATTAGTGAGCCAATAAATGAGCGCAGCAGCGTGGCAATCATCCCTACTGGGATTTGCATGGCGTTTTCAGCCTCGCTTTGGCCCGCTTCTCCATTGGCTTTGTTAAGTAACTCTGAAATCGCTGCAGCTAATCCCGTTGCTAATGGCTCAACAGATGTCTGCCAGCCATTGAGTGTCGTGTCGACCCAATCGGTTCTGGCCATCGCAGGATTTCCGGTTGCAGTTGTTTGTGAAAAGAAAGTTGCTTCATTGAGCCATAGTTCAGCAATTGCAAAAGCTTCTTCAATCTTTGCCACATCATTAGCGCCAATAGGGGCAGAGCCCTTTGCAGTGACAAACTTCTTTGCAGTATCTCGAACAATGTTTTTAGGAAGGGCTTCAGTCGTTGCAGAAAATCCTGGTGCACTCATTCCAAGGGCTGAAAACTGTTGTTGGATCTGTTGTTGCATCTGTGCCATCATGGCCGCAAAATCAACTGACTCGCCATCCTTATTTTTTTCAGGGTCATCTGAATTATCAGGTGTAAAACCAAATGGCGACATGTGTAAATCCTCCCAGTGCTGTAACCAGATAGCCATCTGATTTCTTCCCAAACTCACAGAGTTGTTTGTGAGCGAGTTAATAAAAGGGCATCTTTAGCGCCACGCGCCTTCTGGCGATAGGCTGACCCCATGTCTAGCGCCTTTCTTGCACTCATCTGGTGGGTAGTCCCAGCTGTAGCTCTGAGTGGGGCCTTGCTCTATGTTTTATGGGTTACAAAATTTGAAGGAAAGTTCCAGCAAGAAACCCAGCGCTCTGTTGGCCAGTTTCAGCGCTTTCAAGAGTCACTGCGCGATTCACAGGCCCGAGATGTTGCAGCAGATGCAGTCCAACCATCAACGGCTCCAAGTTCAGCTGGTGGTAACAGCAAAACTCAAATTATTAAGCCGGATACTGCTGATGATTCTTTTGACGATAATCCTTTTCTGAAGAAATCCTAAAAAGAACTCTTTCAGACTGTGCGCTTTTCACCACTGCCTCGAATAGCCTTAATCATTCTTACGATCTTTGCCTCGTTAGCACTTATTGCACCATTGCCTTATGTCATCATTTTGCCAGGTCAAGCACAAAATATTTTTGACAAATTAATCACTATTAAAGATCAAAAGTCATATCCAGCAACTGGACGTATTGATTTAATGTCAATCAGGGTAACTAATCCAAACTCTTGGATAATCGGACCGGAAATACTTTATTCATGGATCAAAGCTGATGAGGCCGTTTATCCTCGATCTGCAATATATCCACCTGGAACGACTCAAAAGAGTGAAGACAAAAAAGCCAAAGCTGACATGGTTAACTCGCAAGATAATGCTAAAACCGCTGCACTCTCCTTTTTGCGATTACACCCTGAATATGGCGTTCTTGCCAATGATTTGCATATAAAGAACATCACATTTGATGTGAAGAAAACCGGTGGGCCAAGTGGTGGCATGATCTTTGCAATTGGCGTTATCGAATTGTTAACTCAGAAGGATTTACTGCAAGGACGCCACATCGCAGGAACGGGAACAATTACAACTGATGGAAAAGTCGGCCCCATTGGCGGGATTAACGAGAAAATTCTGGCAGCACACAAAGCCGGTGCCACACTCTTTCTAGCCCCTGCTGGCAACAGTGGAGATATCGCAAATATTCCCCCTGGAATCAAGGTTGTGACAGTTGCCACCCTGGCCGAGGCCATGGCCGCCCTATAAAGGGTGAGAATGAAGCTTGCGCCCTCTTGCGCTAGCGTATGGCCATGACAAGTAATGCAACTCCGCAGTTCAATTTCAAAGGTCGCCGCAGTCCCCTCACGCTAACAATCACAATTTTGGTTGTTCTTTCGGGAATTCTGCTCTCACTCAGTGGTTTCTATGCTGATTGGTTATGGTTTAAATCAGTTGATTTCACTTCAGTCTGGACAACAGTTCTAACGACCAAAATTTTTCTCTTTGTAGTCGCAGGATTGCTTACTTCATCAATTATTTTGCTTAACATCATCATCGCTTATAAGCGACGTCCACTTTATGTTCCATTGAGCATCGAAGCAGATAATCTCGAGCGTTATCGTGCACAAATCGAACCAATTAAGCGCTGGGTTGTTCTTGCACTAGCTGTGGGACTTTTCTACTTTGCTGGTACTTCAGGATCAGCGATTTGGGAATCATGGTTGTTGTTTAAGAACTCAACTAGTTTTGGTGTGAAAGATGCACAGTTCAATATGGATATCTCTTTCTTTGCATT
>JBIIJO010000002.1:0-35403 GCA_044233685.1 Candidatus Planktophila sp. | reverse complement strand
CTTGGGTTGCCCTCATTTTCTATGTCTTTGCAATAGGTGGGCCAGGTGAGGCTAAGGCACCAGCATTTGTCTATGGCGTTGTTATCTCAATCTTTGTTCTCTTTAATACTTTTGCCATCGTGCAGTACTTGCAATATAAAAAGGTGGGCAAGTGGAGTAACTACATCAGGGGAGAGAAGACCTACATCACGCTCTCACTGATTGCTAAATCAGCACTTGCTTGGCAGATCTTTGCTTCAACACTGGTTGGCTAAAAGCTTTCAAGGCTAGTTTCATTAACGAATAAGAAGGAGGCGCACATGGCCACAGCTAAAAAGGCCGTTGCAAAGAAATCTGTTAAGACAACGGTCATTGAGACCCACCATGATCGAGTGGATTGGCGCTCTCTCTATCTCTATGCCGTCTGCTTGATTACTTTGCTTGTTGTTCTCTTTTCAACTGTCTCTCTCATCAATGCAATCATGAATGCAGTTTTTCCTGATCCTGCCTATGTTGATATCTACTCAAAGCCTGAAAACTCACCATCGGCTGATTTACTTGATCAGCAAGAGCGCAATAACCAGATACAAGCCGTGAAGAGCATCTTCACCTCATTTATTACTATTGCCGTGGCTGCGCCTTTATATCTCTATCACTGGCGCCAGACTAAAAAAGCATAAATCTAAGAGCGCCAAGGGGAAAAGAGAAGCTCATGTCATTTGTCATGTATTCAACTAGCTGGTGTGGCTACTGCAAGCGCCTTAAATCACAGCTTGCAGATCTTGGCGTTACATTCGATGAAATCAACATCGAAGAAGTTCCAGGAACTGCTGAAATTGTTGAGAAGGTCAATGGCGGAAATCGCACAGTGCCCACTCTTGTTTTTAGTGATGGCGCTGCAATGACTAACCCATCTGCCAAGCAAGTAGTGGAGAAGTTGGCGTCCTTAGGGCTTTAAAACAATACGGATGGGGTTACCAACTTTGTTGGCTAACTTATCTAACGCATCTCCCGCACTTTCCAAAGGTAAAACTTCACTGACGGAGTCAGAGAGATCCAAACGCCCAGAGGCTGCTAGTTCAATTAACTCTGTGACGTGATGGGCCTCAGAGCCATAGTGGCCCATGATCTGTGTGCGCATGTAGGTAAAGGCCATGTCATTAGGGATAACAATTGGTTCATTAGCAATACCAACAATAACTAAGCGCCCCTGTTCACCCAACATGGAGAGAGCTTGTTTTCTAACAGGGGAGACTCCTGCAAAATCAAAGACTGCGTTTAATCCCCGGTGCTTTTTTAACTCGACATCATCTGGAGCAAAGGCAAAGTCGGCGCCGCGCGCTAGAGCGTTAGAGCGTGCATCTTCACGTGGATCAATTGCAATAACAGATGCGCCAATGATTTTAAGTAGTTGCACAGCATGTATTCCAAGGCCCCCCACACCAAAGACGGCCACCTTCTCACCTGCCACAACGTGTCCCGTTGATGTAATTGCGGCCCACGGTGTTGAAACAGCATCAGGAATGATTGCAGCTTGTTCAAAAGCTAATGAATCAGGGATCTTTGCAACGAGCTCTGCTTTAGTAACAACGTATTCAGCCCAGCCACCGTCATAGTCAAAGCCCATCGTTGTTATCTGTTGATTTGCATTGCGCTCACCTGCAATAACAACCACGCGATCACCAACAGAAGATGTTGTGACACCCGCGCCTACTTGATCAATAGTTCCTGCTACTTCATGACCGAGCGTGACGTGATCACCCTCTAGGTAGCCGGGAGATAAAATGCCTTCTAGAAAGTGCACATCAGATAAACACACACCAGCAGCTCCTACTTTAATTCTCACTTGCCCCACACCAGCATCTGGCGTTGGCACATCCACAACCTCAAAGGCTCGCGTAGAAACGCTTATTCTTCCTGCTCTCATCTGAGTTTGCCTTCTGCTCGGTTAATCAATGTGTTGACTGCATCTCCAAATCCAGCAAATGCTGGATTAGTTGTTTGTCCCACCTTATAGCGGGCCCAAATCTGTTGAATGATCACAGCTAATCTAAAGAGGCCAAATACTTCATAGAAAGTAAAGTCTGCGCATGTGCGACCGCTTAACTGCAGGTAGCGCTGCACAAACTCATTGCGAGTCGGCATACCTTCTAGGTGACTAGGTTGGCGTCTAAGGGATGCAAAAGCAGGTTCATCATCTCTATCGACCCAATAGGCAAGGGATGATCCTAAATCCATCAAAGGATCGCCAACTGTTGCAAGCTCCCAATCCAATACGCCAACTATGCGTGCTTTCTCTAAATCAAATACAACGTTATCTATGCGCCAATCACCATGGATGACACAGGAATCAACATCTTCTGGCTTGTTGGCATCTAACCAGGCCATTACCCTCTCACCATTTGGCACATCATCAGTTAGCGCGTTGCGATATCGCTTTGACCAACCCTCCACCTGGCGTGCCACATAACCACTACCTTTGTTGAGCTCACTTAAAACAGAGGCATCAACACCGTGTAGTTGCACGAGTCCATTAATGAGCGAATCAGCCATGATGGCAACATCACTGGAAGTAATATCTTTTTCAATATCTCTCCTAAAGATATCTCCCACAACCCGCTCCATGACATAGAAATTGCAGCCCATGATGGAGTGATCTTCGCAAAGCGCAAACATCTTGGGCACTAAGTCATAGCTTGGTTTTAAGCGGGATTGGATTAAGAACTCTCGCTTCATATCGTGAGCAGAGACTGCCTTGGTTCCAACAGGTGGCCTGCGCAGTACTAACTCTTGTCCTGGGTATTGCAAAAGGTAGGTCAGATTGGATGCACCGCTTCTAAACTGCATAACCTGCGGAGCATCTTTATGGGTAATAAAAGGTTGTAACCATGCATGCATGGCATCAACATCAAAGCGATCCTCTTCGCGGACCGCGGTTAAATCCTTCATGACAAATAAGGCTTGATTTCTAAACGTGCAATATCTCTAATATGCACCTCATCTGGCCCATCAACTATGCGCAGCGTTCTCATGCCTGCATAGAGCGATGCCAGGGGAGTGTCCTGACTTACTCCGGCTCCGCCATAGCTTTGTATTGCATGATCAATAATGCGCTCTGCCATTTGTGGTACAGCCACCTTTATCGCAGCAATCTCTTTGCGAGCACCCTTTGCTCCCACAGTGTCAATCATCCAAGCAGCTTTGAGTACTAACAAACGTGCTTGTTCAATATCAATGCGTGCTTGGGCAATCCAATCTTGGATTACTCCTTGCTTCACCAGCTCTTTACCAAAAGCCTCACGAGAAACCGTGCGCTTAATCATCAGAGATAGTGCACGTTCTGCCATACCAATAGCTCTCATGCAGTGATGAATACGACCAGGACCTAGGCGGGCTTGGGCAAGTGCAAAGCCTTCGCCTTGCTCTCCAAGCAGATTTGTTTTTGGTACTCGCACGTTAGTAAAAGAAACTTCAGCATGGCCATGCTGGTCTGTGTAACCAAAGACAGTTAAGTTGCGCTCAACTTTTACTCCAGGAGTATTCATTGGCACCAGCACCATAGATTGCTGATGGTGATCATCTGCTTCAGGATTAGTTTTGCCCATAACAATAAGAATCTGACAGCGCTCATCCATCGCACCTGTTGTCCACCACTTTGTGCCATTGATGACGAAATCATAACCATCAGCAGTAATTGAGGTTCTAATGTTTCTAGCATCACTTGATGCCACATCAGGCTCCGTCATTGCAAAAGCAGAACGAATACGTCCATCAAGTAGTGGTTCTAACCAGGTCTTCTTTTGTTCCTCGGTTGCAAACATATCTAACAGCTCCATGTTGCCTGTGTCAGGTGCTGCGCAGTTGATTGCCTCTGGTGCTAAATCAGGAGACCAACCAGTGATCTCTGCCAGCGTTGCATACTCAGTAACAGATAAACCATGTTCTGGGTTGTGACTATGTGGCAAAAACAGATTCCATAAACCAAGTGCTCGAGCTTTCTTCTTGAGCTCTTCCACAACAGGAGGCAGACCATGTGGTTTGCCGGCAGCTGCTAACTCTTCGCGTTGTTTTTCATAGATTGCCTCTGATGGAAAAACATCAGAGTCCATGAAAGCTTGCAGTTTGGCTGCGTATTGGCTTGTCTTAGCACTTAATGAGAAGTCCATGCCTTAACCTTACGCATAGTTACCCAATTTGAGGAGAAGAAGAATGAGCATTCTGGAGCGCTTTCGTTTAGATTCAAAAGTGGCAGTGGTCACCGGCGCATCCTCAGGTCTTGGCGTTGCATTTGCTAAAGCCTTAGCCGAGGCAGGGGCAGATGTTGTTCTGGGTGCTCGTCGCACAGATCGCCTGGATGAAACAGGTGCTCTAGTAACAGCTGCTGGGCGCAAATACGCAGCCCTGACAACAGATGTGACAAAGGTTGAAGATTGCGATGCACTGATTGCTCTGGCCATGGAAAAGTTTGGCCGCGTTGATATCTTGGTTAATAACGCAGGTGTTGGCACGGCAGTTCCTGCAACCCATGAAACACCAGAGCAGTTCAAATCTGTTATTGATGTCAATCTCTTTGGTGCTTATTGGATGTCTCAAGCTTTTGCTAGAGCAAACAAAGGCGGCGGCGCCATTGTTAACATCTCAAGCATCTTAGGTTTAAAGCCACAAGGTCTGCCACAAGCAGCCTATGCCTCCTCTAAGGCAGGTCTAATTGGTTTAACCAGAGATCTAGCTGCGCAGTGGACAGGACGTAAAAACATTCGTGTAAACGCACTTGCTCCAGGTTTCTTTCCATCAGAGATGAGTGATGAACTACCAAAAGATATGGTCGAGATGGTCAAGATGTTCACACCAGCAGGACGCCTAGGGGATCCAGAAGAGTTAGCAGCAACGCTTATCTGGTTAGTTAGTGATGCTTCTAGTTATGTAACAGGGATTACCGTGCCAGTTGATGGTGGATTGGTGATGCCGTAATTACTTGCGCAGGATGTTGATGAAGTAACTAAGCCCAAATCCAAAACCAACTGCAGCATAGATATAGCTAAACCAGGTTATCTGTCCTGGAATCAAAAGAGTTAAGACCCCGAGTCCAGTTGCGCTCACACACATCACCTTTGCAACCTTGCCCACGCCGCTATCCGTGCTGTTTTTAGAGTTATTCCACATATTCCCAGCTAACGCCACAAGGGTTATCGCAATCATGCGCATGGACCAGACCATGGGTTCGTTCTTCTCTAGACCTAGAAGATCTAGAAAAAGAGAAGGTGCAACAAGTAAAAAGAGCGCAGATGCGCCAAAGACCATAGAGCCGGCCTTTAAAGTTGTTCTAATTCCTTGATAGTTCATAGATAAGAGATTACAACTCGAGCCTTTTGAGTGTGGCTTGCTTTGGGCGTGTTGCCAAAAGATGCCCCTGTCCCAGGAGGAGTATTTCACTTATACATCCTTTACTACTTCAACGAAAGAGGCTAGAAAAAAATGGATCAAAACATAGGCATAGGAAGACTGAAGGTAGTTGAACTTGGCTTTAACACCACTCGCATACTCTTTACTTTTGGTAACTTGGGCGCAATTGCTATTGATGCATTGGCAGATTTAAGCGATGGATCAAAGCTGGCTCTATCAGTTGCTGTAGTAATCCTGAATGTCTCATGCGTGCTCTCATTCGACGCAGAGCTTAAGATTTATGCAGCGCTGAGCAAAGACACAGGTGATGAGAACTCTGCTTATGCAAAAAATGGTAGAGAAACTCCATGGGGAGTCTTTAGAGTCTTTTGCCTAGTGATCTGTATAACCGCTGCGCTCACGCAGTGGATGGCTATTAACGGATAGGTCCGTGCTTTAACGCACCGATCCGCCAATAAAGAGCGGCATTGGCACTAATACTTCAGCTTCCTCCTCTGAGCTATTAGCTAAGAAAATAGCCTTTTCACCCATTTTTTCATAGGGCAAACCAACCGTAGTTAGCGTGGGTCTGAGCAGTTCACCAAAGTCATCGTGGTCAAAGGAGACTATAGAGATGTCTTCTGGGATTCGAAGACCCATCTCTCGTACTGCTCTGTAAGCACCTATAGCTAAACGGTCGTTCATACAGACTAAAGCTTCTACTTTCTTATCTGATTCAAGTAGGTTTCTAACGGCGCTATAGCCATCTGCTGGTTCCCAGTTCTCGCACACAACTTCGCTCCTAAACTTGATTTGATTCTTATTACACACATCTCTAATGCCTGCAGCTCTCTTGGAAACTGTGACTGATCTGTAGCTGTTGGTTTCAACATCAGCGTTCTTACCAATCAGAGCAATGTTTTTTGAGAAGCCAGCCTCAACCAGAATATTCATGGCAGCAGAGCCACCTTGGAACTCATCTGGCAAAATCGTGGCGTTGTGGTTTGGATTAATGGAGTTAAGTAAAATTACTTTAGTTGACTTAGGAATTTTAGGTAGACGGATTGCTTTAGCCTGCATTGCGGCAATAATGATTGCATCTACTTGGTGATCTAGGGCTGTTTCAATACTTCGCTGCATTCCATCCTCGGTTCCCATGGTTTCAAGGACCAGTAAGACTTGATCAGAAACAGAAGCGGCTTTGAGTGCGCCATTAATAAGGCCAGATGCAAATCGAGTGGTAACAACAGAGTCTGAGACAAAACCAATAGTTCCGGTGACATCGGTTTTTAGCGCTTTTGCTAATTTGTTGGGGCGATAGCCCAGCTTGAGTGCGCTATCGAGCACGCGCTTTCTGGCATCTTCAGAGAGTCCAGAGTCTGGGATTTCATTTAAAATTAAGGATGCAGCAGAGGTTGAGAGTCCAGCGTCCTTTGCCACATCGGCAAGCGTGGGGCGGTGTTTACCGTCAGTCATCTCACCCCCACCATCGTGTTCGAAATGTAGTCCCAGAACGTAACGTTTAGTGGCTTGTGCAAGGGAACGTTATGGAACTGTTACCAATTAGGCTCACTATAGGGCAGAGAAATAGTGTTGAATCCCCTTACTAAATCGATTTAGGTCTTTGATTTGGGGAGGTTCCATTGGGACTTTGCGCATCTTCCTAGGGGGGAGATGGGCAAAGGGGCACTTCAGGCACAGACCGAAATTAACTCTCAAAGGAATGGGTAGGTAAAAATGCGTCAAAACCTCAAAGTTTCCAAAGCAGTGCTCAAGCTGATTGCACTTGGATCAGTTGCAGCGCTGACAATGGGACTCATGTCATTGCCAACTGCTGCTAATGCAGCAGCTGTTTCAACAAAGCTAACTACAAAGAAAATCACTCTTACTATCGCTGATGAAACAGGATTCCCACTAACAGATAAGTTAGCTGAAGAATTTTCAAAGCAGTATCCAAATGTGAAGTTTAAGATCAACCGCGATTCATTCGCTAACTTGACTGCTAACTCACCACGCTTGCTTGCAAGCAACAACGCACCAGACCTCATTCGCCTCCCAACCATTGGTGACACAGTTAAGAACAAGCTTCTCCTTAACTTGGATCCATACTTCAAGGCATATGGCTGGGACAAGTGGTCTGCAGCTCAGCTTTCAGGTCTACGCGTTAACTCCAAGAACGTTCGTGGTTCAGGAAACCTTTACCAACTAGGTCTTGGCTACAGCATCACTGGTGTCTTCATGAACCTTAATCACGCTAAGACACTTGGTATTACAGCTCCACCACAGTCATTGGCTGAGTTTGAGGCTGCACTAGCTAAGGCTAAGGCTGCTGGAATTCTTCCTATCATGGCTGGTGACAAAGATGGTGTTGTGAACTTTGCTGTTCAGGCACTTATCAACGTTTACGGCGATCGCCAGAAGCTCTCAGACTGGATCTACAACGTTCCTGGTGCAACATATAACACTCCAGGTGCTATCAAGGGTGCAGACAAGATTAGAGAGTGGGCCGACAAGGGCTACTTCCCAGAAGATATCAACGCAATTGACTACTTCACATTCATTACACGTTTCCAGAATGGTGAAGGATTATTTGAGTTCAACGGTAACTGGGAAGCTGCAAACGTTCAGGCAAAGCTTGGAGCTAACTCCAAGTTCTTCCTATTCCCACCACTAAACAAGGGTGGAAAGCACGTTGCAATGGGCGCTGCTAACTCATTCTCAGTTCCAGCTAAGTCAAAGAACAAGGATGCAATCGTGTTCTTCTTGAACTGGATTCACACAAACGCCAAGGCTCGCCAAATTACACTTGATGTAACTGGTGCAACTCCTGGCGGAGATCCAAAGACTGCGCTACCTAAGGTAGCTCCAGGCTCATTGATCGAAGATGGACTAAAGATGGCAGCTCAGTTGTCTAAGGACAACGGCTACATCGATTTCATGGCTAATGCCACAGCTGGTATTTACGCGAATGCAATCATCCCTCAGTCACAGCTACTTGTAGGAAGCAAGATCACCGGTAAAGAGTTCGTTACCGCTGTTCAAGATTCATATGCAAAAGAGCTGGGCCGCTAAGTAAGTAGTAAGTAAGTATCTGGCCCACCAACTATCATGTGGTAGTTGGTGGGCCAGATTCTCTTCAATTTAAGAAAGTGGACATTTAATTACAATGAAGCGTAACAGTTTTGTAGGAGCGCTCATTTCCCTGCCCGCAGTCCTGATCTACTCACTTTTTGTTATTTATCCACTCACCTCTGCCTTTAGATACTCCTTCACCAACTGGGATGGAATCGGGGAGAAGGAGTTTGTAGGTCTAGACAACTACATTCAGATCTTTCAATCTCCAGAGCTAGTTGGCTCTATTAGAAACTCCTTATCACTGATTGTATTTTTCTCCGTATTTCCAATCTTCTTTGGATTATTACTTGCAAACTTCATCGTGCGCATTCGCACCGAGAAGATTCGCTCCATCACTCAAGTTGTTCTCTTCTTTCCACAGATTTTGCCATTGGCAGCATCTGGCATCGCTTGGTCGTGGATGTATGCAAAAAATGGTTTGGTCAATCAATTCTTAACTGCTGTTGGCCTAGAAAGATTTGCACAACCCTGGCTTGCAGGATTTAGCACAGCCCTTCCTGCTGTTGGAATTATTGGTGCGTGGGTGTTAACTGGTTTTTGCGCAGTCTTGCTTGCAACTGGAATCAGCAAGATTGATGCCTCGCTCTATGAGGCTGCGCGCATTGATGGCGCTAACTGGTGGAGTGAGTTTAGAAATGTCACCATTCCCGGCCTTCGCCAGGAGATCAGCGTGTTAATCACGGTAACAACAATTGCTGCTCTAAGTAGCTTTGACATTATTTATGTGACAACTCTGGGTGGTCCGGGTGGTTCCACTCTTGTGCCTGGTATTTCTATCTATCGTCTTGCTTTCACCCAAAGCGCAGTTGGTTTAGCCTCCGCCTTTGGAATCTTGCTCATGGCCATCGTATTGCTAGCAATTTTGCCTGTGCAGTTTTATTCAAGGAAGAGTGATCAATGATTACGACCTTGTCTGAAAAGATTATTGGTAGAGCCCTACTTATATTTGCGCTCATCTTCACGGTGATGCCTATCTTAAGTATGTTCTCAGCCTCATTAGAGCCTGCTGACACAACCCCACTGGGTCTGTCATGGCCAAAGGATCCTCAATGGGGTAACTACAAAGAGGCATTTTCAGGTGGTCACGTTCTGGAGTTAATGAAGTCAAGTATTTTCATTGTCTTACTCGTTGTGCCAATCACCCTTCTCTTTGCAACTATGGCTGGCTATGCCATTGGCAAGATGAAGATTCTTGGACATTCAGCTCTGTTCTTCTTCTTCCTACTAGGCCTGACAATTCCATTTGAATCCATCATCGTTCCTCTGTATTACCAAGTTGATAGATTGCACTTGCTCAATACTCAATTAGCCATTGTTTTCCCACTCATTGCACTCTTTATGCCTTTTTCAATCTTTTGGATGCGCGCACACTTCCTTCGGATACCAAGTGAAATCTCAGAGGCAGCCAAAGTAGATGGAGCAAGTGAGTTCCAGGAGTTTCGCAGAATTCATATGCCACTAGCTATTCCTTCAGTCTCAGCCCTTGCTGTGATCATCTTTATCTGGACATGGAACCAGTTTATTTTGGGAGTAGTTCTGATCGATGATCCACTCAAGCGCACAGTTGCAGGCGCACTGACCTTCTTCCAAGGTCAGTACTGGATCAGCATTCCTCTCATCAGCGCTTCAGCGCTGATCATCATTACACCTTCACTAGTTCTCTTCCTTATATTCCAGCGCAAGTTCATTAGTTCCTTGCTACAAGGGGCCGTTAAAGCATGAGAGGCCACAACAAATGACATTGAAGCTAGAAGATAAATGGGTGTGGGATCTTTGGCTTGCTCCTGAAAAAGTTGATGGCAACTGGCATATCTTCTTCCTGCAAGCGCCACGTTCATTAGTTGATCCAGATTTGCGCCATGCCAATGCAACTGTGGGCCATGCAACCTCTCCAGATTTAATTAATTGGCAGTATGTGGGCGATGCTCTTGTGCCAAGCGCACTTGGTGCTTGGGATGATCGCGCTATTTGGACAGGCAGCGTCATCAAATCTGATACTGGCCTATGGCACATGTTCTATACCGGCACAAATAAATCCAGAGAAAATGGTTTTGTGCAACGCATTGGCGTTGCAACCTCCACTGATCTGATGAGCTGGGAGAAAAAAGAAGGCTTTATTACAGAGGCAGATGCGCGCTGGTATGAAAGAGCTGCTCAAGTAATGGAAGAAAAGCAAGAAGGAGCGCCAAGTTGGTATGAAGAGGCATGGCGCGATCCTTGGGTATTTAAAGATCCTAAAAGTAATGAATGGGTCATGCTTATTACTGCCAGAACAAATAGCGGTCCTTATGATGCCCGCGGCACGATAGGTGTTGCTAGATCAAAAGATCTTTTGAACTGGCAAGTCTGTGCGCCGTTAAAAGTGGAATCAGAGTTTGGTCACTATGAAGTGCCACAGCTGATGCATTCAAGAGATGGTGAGCTAGTAATTTCATTTTGCTTAGCTTCTAATAACCATGCAGCCACACGACTTGCACGAGGCGAGCGAACATGGATGGGCAATGGCATCATGCGCAGCTCAAGCTTTGATGGAGTGTGGAAAGTTGAAAATGAGCCATTTATAGAAGAGCCACACTACGCCGCCAGAATTATTTACGATGATGAGAAGTTAATTGCTATGGCCTGGCAGAACTACGTCGGAACCAACTTTCAGGGCTTTATCGATAACCCGATAGATGTCACTCAAGTCTTTGAAAATAAATATGGACTTCAAATCAAAACAAAGGGGAAGTAACAATGAGCTCACACGTAGGGGGCTTTGTTACTAAGGGCTTTGAAAAGATACAAAGCAGCTTTGAAGAGATCATTGCTCAAGCACCGCACTCAGGTGCTGCTGTTTCTATTTGGCACAAAGGTGAAAATGTAGTCAATCTCTGGGGTGGGCTAGCAGATAGAGAGAGCAAAGCAGCCTGGGAAGAAGAGACAAAGGTAGTTGTCTTCTCATCCACTAAAGGTTTGATGTCTTTGGCTCTGGCTCAACTCTTTCAAGCAGGAAAGCTTAGTTATGACGATCTAGTCATCAAGCATTGGCCTGAATACAAAGGAGCTGGAAAAGAAAAGACAACTGTTGGACAGCTTGTCTCACACCAAGCTGGAGTGCCATTTTTTGCAAAAGATATCCAGCCAGATCAAGTTATTGACTGGGACTACATGGTTTCTCAAATTGAACAAGAAGCACCGGTATGGCAACCAGGAACGGCCTATGCCTATCACGCCATCACACACGGTTGGTTAACGGGTGAATTAATCCGCAGAGTAAGCGGGATGTCACCGGGAGAGTATTTAGCAAAGGAAATTAGCGCACCGCTCTATGCAGACACATGGTTAGGTCTGCCTGCAGAGCTAGAGAGTGAAGTAGCACCTTCTTATGCTCATGCTGATTTAGCAGCCTTTTTTATTGATCTCAATAATCAAAATACTGATGCAGGTAACTTCCTCATCCGCTCACTGACATTAGGTGATGCCTTCCCCATGAACCTTGTTGCAAGTGGGCAGGGCTTTAACTCACGCGCAGTCCATGCAGCCGAAATCCCTGGTGCCGGCGGCATCTCAACAGCACATGGAATATCAAAGATTTGGTCTTCAGTAGTTCATGAAACTGATGGAGTGCGCTTAATAACTGATGAGACTGTTGATTACGTAAGAAAAGTGCAGTCAGAGGGAAAGCCTTTTACAGATCTTGATCCACCGTATTCAAAGTTTGGAATGGGTTTTCAATTAGATTCACCAGCTAGAGGATATTTATCCAACTCCTCATTTGGCCATGATGGCGCAGGAGGACAGTGCGCTTTTGCTGATCCGCAACACAAGATTGGCTTTGCCTTTGTTACAACAGAGATGCGCGGGGGAGAAGTAGAAGATGACCGTGCTACGAGGTTAATTGGGGATTTGCGCGGGGTTTTGAAGGGTTAGAAGTAAACATAAACTTAATTTACACAGTGGGCAGCACTTAACACTTACGTTAATAGCCATCCACTGAGTAAAAGCTCTTGCTTTAGTTCTCTTGAGTTCTAAATACTTGCTACGTGGTGAAGTAATCCACCACTACGGAACTTAAGCGTTGGAGTCTTCATCCAGTTATCCATAGCATCCTCAAAGGCCTTTGAGTTTGAGTGGAATTTATCTAGTGAAGCACCAAATGCTTCTGTGCTTTCAAAATCAACGGCCACAACCCACGTTCCGTTGTATTCGCCGTATCCACCTTCCCAGATTGACACATCCTTCACGCCTGCCTCAGCCAGAAATAACTTCTTCCATTCGCCAAGTCGAGCTAGCTGTTGACGACGCGTTGTTCCTTCAACGCCTTCACAGATTGTTATTTCAGTTGTTTTTGCCATGTAGTTCTCTCCTCCTGTGGGCCGAACATCGGCTTTTGGAAACTACGCCTATAGGAAGGCCATTACAACGGATAGGGGAAGTTATTACATGCACAAGATGGCAAAGCCAACAGATTGTCTATAAGTAGAGAGAGAAATCAGATGGCTAGATGTGAGGTGCGATCTAGTCCGCGCTTGAGAGCGGCATTCTTGACTGATGATGAATCAGATTTAATCGTGATTGTCGCTGTTCCTGAAGGAGTTGTTGTTATTGCTCCAGGCACAAATAAATCTTGGCCTGAGACTGGGAACCTGATTGCAGAGTCTTTGTCATTAAAGTCGCTTAAAGAATATGTAATTGTAGAAGCAGCGATAGCTGCATAAGCTGCGGCGCATCCAACACACATAATGATCTCCTTAGTAGGTGACAAAAGTGTAGGTGGGGATGTGGGCTTAATCAAGGTTTGAGCAGGGCAGGGCTTGAGGTGTTGCCACAGCGCCACAAGATGTGCAGACTCAATTCACCACCCAGGGTTTGGTCTAGAAACGAGATGGCAGAAGGCTTAACCTTTCTCTATGCGGGGACGTGTCCTAGCCATAGTAATAGCGTTGATTCTCTCTGCCACAACTGCGATTTCTGTTAACCCAAATTCTTATGCTGCAGATCCTCAAGGCACATTCTGTGGGATATATAACCTCAATAAGAATGAAGTAATTGCACGAGTCAAGTTTCCAAAGGGTAGTTATCAAATCTATTCATACAACATTGCTTGCAACAAAGTCCTTGGAAGTAAAGGCTTGTTCAATACTTTTCTAAAACAAAAGGATAAAGATCCTCTTCCAAAGCCTTGGAAATTCCTCTCTAGTGCCGTAGGAGCTGGGGGTTTTATGTCAGGACCAGGGGTGGGCTTTAGAGTCCAGATAGTCTCAACACCAACGCCAACGCCAACGCCAACGCCAACACCAACGCCAACCCCAACCCCAACACCAACCCCATCACCTACGCCAACCCCATCACCTACGCCAACCCCAACACCTACTGCAACGCCAAAACCAACCCCCAAGGGAGTTATCGCAGTACTTGAGAGTTTTGGTCAATTCCCAAAAAGTAAAGATCCATCTCAAAAGGTTAGTTTTAATTTTGGACCTAATGCAGACCAGACCTTCTCTGAACTCATTGTTAAAGCTGCAAATGCAACGATGGACTGGTTTGTGGACTTTTACCAAGACCCAAGACCTTTTCCTATTTATTATGGCGCCTACTCTGACTTGGACTGGGTAGTCCAGGAATGGAAGAAGAGTGGTCTCTACGAGCCTTATCGTGAAGATGACATTCGAAAACGATCACCCAATGGAGTTATCGTCAACTACTGGGGATCACCGCAAGGTCACTTAACAATAGTTTTACCGCCTGAAATCCTTCAGGGAATTAGACCTCCCAGTGGTGGTCTTTCATGGAAAAAGGTCTACGTAACTCATCACGTAGTCCATGGAATTCAATCGCGCATAACCGGGGCTAAGTTTGAGCAACTTGGTTGCTGGGGAACTGAAGGTGGTGCGGAGTTTTATGGAGCCCTTGTAGCTTCAAGAGCCCTTGATATGGATTATTTAGAGTATCGAAATTCAGTACTTGGAAGGTGGATTGATTCCAAACCAAAAGTAGATTTACGAAAATACAACGAGGCTCAATGGTTTGAAGCGCTGAAATCTTTAGCTCCTGCACCATGTAATGACTCTCTAGATCCGGGCAATCTTCATTACAACACCGGAATGCTCTTATATGAGCGCCTCATGGCAGAGTTTGGACACCAAAAAATCATGGATTGGTGGTTTGGAATACGTAGCACCCCCGACTGGAAGATCTCCTTCCAAAGAGCATTTGGTGTAGATGTCGATACTTGGTATCGAAATAGTGCGATCCCTTACTTAATTGGTGAATATCAAGCATGGGTACCACCAAGTTGGTGGCGCGGAGTTGGCTAAAGCTCTCGTAATTCAATCTCAGCGTGAGTGCAAAGTGATGTTAAAGAGGGTTATTGGGTACTCGAGTCATTGTGAGCGCTGAGGGTTTCAAAGCTTCGACTCGCGATTAAGAGAAATCACTGGGGAGGGATTCGGGTTATCTCTTGTTTACTTAGCAAGCGTAACTCACGCGTGATGGCTAGTTGATGATTACATTGGTTTACAGGCTTTTTAGGATGCTAACCGGACAAGGAACGGACGCGCAGTAGACTAGAAATATGAAGATAGGCACAAAAATTGGATTAATTGTTCTTGTCTTGATTACAGCGCTTGCTGTTGCCGTACCGCCTGTCTATTCGCTTGTCATAAAGGCTCAGGCACAATCGCACATAGTTGCGGGTTGCGAGGTTTTTATGGCTGATTCCCTCGCAAGAAATCCAGTAAGGGTCGCAGAGTTCCAAAGAGAATTTTCATTGGCTGCACTGAAGGACCCTGCATATCTCCCGATTGCTAAAGCAAGCGACTGGATGGGTTCTGAGTTTTCTGTGGCAGCGACTAATAACTTCGTTGCTGAGTGGCGAGATGCATTGTCCACGATTAAAGGTTTATGTTGGGGTGTGCTTAAGTAAATCCATACCCCGGGTGTTTAATTTTGCGCTCGTAAGGATATATACACTCCCAATAAATTTTTTTCCTAATATTTGAGCATAAGTGAACAGGTGTAAATCATCATTGAGTTGAAGGCATATCTACCTCGGATCCATACAAGATGACCAGCCAGGTGAGAACTAGCCCCAACTCCCAGGTTTTCCTGCCCGTTTGAGGCATTGGAAAGCATTGCCTTAGCGAGTACATTTCCTTTATGGGCGAAGTAACAAATGGGGCAAGTACTAGTGGTGAAAGTCCTCCCAGCCAGGACGCATTGATACCGGCTGATAGGCGTGTCAAACAGTCACGGGAAATTGCCAAGTGGTTTTTTGGAGTCTCAATCGTTTTAATGGTGATTTCTATTATTGCTTCAGTCGGAAGTGGTTCCACACGGACCAGCGTTGTAGATGAACTCCTTTCATCTCAATCTGACACCTCTGATACATCCAATTGGGATTCGAGTTGGGTGCCTTCTGGTTTTACGGCCTGGTCAAATGATTCAAACATCGCTTGGAAGTGGGCAGACAAGAACAACTGCGATAACTATGGTTGTGTCTCGGTGGACTTTATAAGTAGAGATGGATGTCCAAGCGGTCTTTATGCGGCTCTAAATTGGCTAGATTCAAATGATGCTGTTGTTTCTTATGACAACGCAACCTTGCCATCTTTGCTTCCTATGCAAACAGCAAAGTTAAGATTTGATGATGTTCAAGAATTAGGTAAATCAGGACAAATGGCAGAGATTAACTGTAGATAGGAAATGCAAATGACAGATGTACAAGTTGACGTTCCTGTTCTTGCAACTCCACAGCATCGCCTTGGGGCAGTGGCAGTAGATGTGGGCTTAATCTTTGCTACGAGTTTTATCGGGTGGGGAATATGGAGCCTAATTGTTTGGGGTAAAGGACAGACTCCAGGTAAGCAACTTCTTAAAGTGCGAATCCTCAATGAACCTACTGGAATGCCAGCAACGTGGGGGCAGATGTTGATTCGTCAGGTGTTGATTGGTTGGGCTGTTGCCGCCCCATACACAATTGCGTATTGGGTTTATATGTTCAACGTCAATCAAGTCGCATTGTATGGAATCTTTGCCTGCCTTCTGTTGTACCTTGCATTAGCAATAGTAGAAATCGTGTGGATATTTGGCCCTACCCATAGGAGACTGGTCGATTATTGGTCAGGCACAATCGTGGTGAATGAAGCAAAATAACCATTAGTGATTTTTCGTGTGAATAGAAGGATTCGTTAGACCCGGAGTTATCAACTCTGTGCTCGATATGTATACGTATAGTCGACACAAAATTTTCTGTTACTAAAGTGACAGAGTGTCCAGGAGTGCAGGGGTACCTTTGTCGGATGAGGCAGTTAAACATAGGCACCTGGCAGCAAAGAAATGTCGCTATTGCCAACATATGTTGGATTCATAAGCCATTTGTGCAAAATAGGGGACTAACATATACATATGGAAAATGAAAAAATTGAGAAGCACCTTCTAGAGATATCCACATATACAAAGTGGATATTCGTAATGGTACTTATAGTTTTCATAGGGAAAGTGCTTTCTTTTATTGGTGACCTAGTTTTGTCCGCACTTTAAAAAGGGGACCCTACTTTATGAGGCGCTTGCTCGCAGCCCTAATGTCAATAGCGTCGATTCTGGCACTTACTATTTCGCCAAGTTCGGCAATTACTTTCGGACGTGAAGTTACCAACGGTTCGACGTCATATCCATCGGTTGTTTCAATTTGGATGGCGGAAGATGCCGAAGATGATGCAAGACTGCAATGTTCAGGAACTCTTATAACCAACAGAATCGTTCTTACTGCTGCCCATTGTGTTAACTCAAGGGGTCTCTATTTTGTGCGATACGGCGCTGACCAGTTAGATGAAAACACAGACTTGCTTGAAGTTTCTGCAACTTGGAAGAACCCTCGGTTTAGTGAGCGCCAATTAGTTAACGACACTGGACTTTTGTTACTCAAGAATCCGATTCCCGGTGCACTTACTACACGCCTTCCTTCGGTGGCAGAGATTAAAAGCATCCAAGCAAACAAGAGTGTTAAGTATGAGATTGTCGGTTGGGGTAAAGACCAAAACGAAGAACCTGCTACTTATCTTCGCAAAGCCGCCGTGGATGACCAAACTAGTTTTATGAAGAAGGCGAAATGGTGGAGAAACGATGTTTGGTTTGCAGTAGGTAAGTGGAATAAGAGTGAAAAAGTCTTTGCGGGTTCTTGTAATGGTGATTCTGGGGGACCCCTGTTTGCAACTGTAGGTTCGAAAACAATTTTGGCTGGTATTACTAGTTGGGGTGCAGAAGATTGTGAGACTGCCCAGCCGAGTATTTATGTGCGATTGAGTTATTATGTTAACGAAATAAATAATGTAGGCATACCAACGCTTATGGTTAATGAGATAAAACAAAATCGCGCACTTCCTAGTGTTGTTACAGAACCAAGAATAATTGGTACTGCTCGAACAGGTTCAACGATCACTTGTGATAAAGGAGTCTGGTCGAGCAATACATCAAATGTGACCGTGACTTGGTCAGGCAGTGGTGTTCCCTACGGCTTCACTGGAACCTCTTTGACGGTAACTGCCAACTCTTCTTATTCTGCCAAGCAATTTACTTGTACTATTCGCGCCACAAATTCCAATGGAACAGTAACTCGAGAGTTATCACTTAATCAGAATCCACCACCAGCTAATTCAATTCGACCAGTAATTACCAATATGCCCACCGCAGCCTCTAATGGCAATGTCTCCATCACTTGTAATCCAGGTTCCTTCAACTATTCAAACTCTGTGAGCAATGAGTGGTGGGTAGGCGATAGTTACTACTCTGAGCCAACCACAAGAATAGGCACAGGAAATACTCTTTCATTTGGCGCAACTAGTTTTACTGCCTGGGGTGGCAAGTATTTGTATTGCAAATCTGTTGCCTCTGGGGACGGTGGGGCTACCGCTTCTCTATCTAATGGCACCTTGATACCTTCATTCCAAAGACCAATAGTCAGTACGTATCCAAAGATATACGGTTTAATTTCGTATCAATCTCCTGCAATAGGAACCACTGCAACCTGCTCTGGCTGGTCCTGGTCGAATAAAATTAATAGTGAAACCGTTGGTTGGTATGTAAATACGTCAGACACATATTCGGGTTCCACGTTAGTGCAGAATGGGGCATCAATAGTTCTGACTCAGAACTTCTTAGAAACTTACAAGAGTAAGTATCTGATGTGTGCTGTTGCAGGAATCAATGATGGTGGAACTTCAATTATTTACACCACGCATTACTTGTACTACTACCCAACACCAACACCAACACCAACACCAACACCAACACCAACACCAACACCAACACCAACACCAACACCAACACCAACACCAACACCAACACCAACACCAACACCAACACCAACACCAACACCAACAATCGGGAATACAGTAGTAACTAGCACTCTTGGAAATGATGGAACCGGAGCGGTTAAGGTTTATGCAAATGGGTCATTAAGCGTAAGTGCTCAAACAACTAATTCTGCACTCGTCGATTACGTAGTGTTTGGCCTTAAGCCAGTCGCATCAACTTCATTTTATGATTGGGGTCGTTCGAGCCTTGGCAGTGATGGTAATACTTGGTCTCGCACTTTAACAATGCCATCTGTAAACCCTGCTCCTATTTGCTCAGGTACAACTTCTACATCGGTTATGTGGGAAATCAAGTACCTAATTCAATTGAAATCTGGCCAGGAGATTCAAGGAGTTCTAAATTCAAAGATTGCACGAGTTGTTGACTGCACGCCTATTCCGCTAGACATCAATATAAATGTAAGTCCTACAACCACGGTTCCATCGGCTTCAGCGATTTGGGGATGGGGACAAGTTTTCTACTGCAATCTAAGTACGACGATTACTGCCACAACTACTTATGCCTGGGTTGTTTATCCAAACACCAGTTTTAATGTTAACGAGCGTGTAGTTCTTGCCTCTGGAAATTACACCGGTTCACGACAAGCGATTGCACTTATTGGTGACGATGCTTCAACTGCGCGTGGCAAATACTTTGGCTGTGAAGCAACCGCGACTGGGTCAAATCAAACAGTTACCAGACGTGTAACTTATCCAGTAAGTTCAAATGCTGCCATTTTGAATACACTCCTCGGCGCATCTTGGTCCCCATTAAAACTTAAGGGCACGGTGTATTCAGTAACCGTTACTGCAAGTAAAGGTTCTTCACCTCGTGCTGTCTCCTCTGTGTATGTTGGAGTAAATGCGAATTGCGAAACCACTTATCCTTGTGGAGGGACAGCCCTAACATTGACTTCTGGAAACACAACCTCTGGCACTTGGACCGGAACTATAGATTTGGGGCGAGTTCTAGATGGAAACGAAACGCTAACCATTTATGTATACGATACAGACAACAGATTCACTGCTGTCGGGCCACGTATCAATCAATGGGGCGTCACTCTAACTTCGTAGTTGCGCATCCATTCGATTGTCATAACCCAGTACTGTCACTTGTTACAAAACCACCAAAATCTTGGTCAAAGTTATCCAATAGGTTGTTAACAATTGTCGTATTCAATTACTTGTAAATGCTGTAGTAAGTAACGCAGACTTCTTTTCTATTGGTTGGTTTAATAATCGTGATGCGGGTCCAGCGACTATCACTATTACAGATGCCCAATGGGCACAACTGAACGGCAAATTCCTCGTCGTTAGAACATCATATGTCTATAAAAGATTTTTAGGATTTGAGCGTCTTGGCTACTCGTCCATTGCTTGCAGGCCTTAGGCTGTTTCGTAAGCATTTTTGCCTATGACCGCAGCAATAAAAAGAGCCAAAAGCCAAAAGACTGCCCAGTTAAGCAAACGAAGATCACCTTCATGACACCTGGGCAAATGCTAGAGAGCTGTGTATGGTTCAGGAATGAGCAAGTTCCAATTCCGTAAGAGATTAAAACTCGCACCTGGTGTCAGCCTCAGTGTTTCAAAAAAAGGTTTCGGAATTTCAGCAGGGCCAAAGGGTTTAAAGGCTTCCCTTTCTGCACAAGGAAGAATTACAGGAAGTGCTGGAATTCCAGGTTCGGGACTTTCATATAGAAAGACTTTGAATTCCAATAAAAGTAAGCAAGCTAACGAATTCGATGATAATTCGGAGAGCCCTTCAATCCTAGAGAATTCCGCATACATTGCAATTCATGGTGCAGTTTTGTCGAATAAAGAAATGAAGAAAGCTCTGTTTCTTCTGGCCGCATCTTTAATTGCACTTATTGCATACATGTTGACTGCTCTCGGAAATTTCGGATTCCTGTTTAATCCGTTTCTCTTTTTCTATCTTTGGCTCACTTGGAGCTACATCAGAGAGTCACAAAAGAATAAGAAACTTTCAAGGTTGAGAAAAATTGAGCACCTCCGCGACTGCTCCCATTTTGATAATGACTAAGGGGTAGCAATGTTCAATAAGGGGAAAATTGAGGAGCTGACTGCTGAAATACAACGACTGAATACTGTTGTCGAGGAGCTTTCAAAATTCGGAGCCTTAGGTGCATTGGAAATTAAGGACGAGATCTCGAAGTTAAATTCTCAAAAGATCGCACTATCTGCTGAATTAGAAACTTTAGGAAGAGAAATCCTTGATTCCAAAAACTCTCTTATAGAGACTCGAGAAATTGCGATGCTCCAAGAAGTAGGTATTTATCAGTACTCATCGATTCTAGACACATCTGATGGTTACTCAGATAAAATCGCAGAAATTCGGAGCAGTATTAAAGATAGAAATATAACAAATGGCGGGGCAATTAGAACTGCGCAAGGTTGGACAGTGAATGGTTCAACAACCGAGGGTGCCAAAATGGTCAAGGAATTTTCTAAGTTGATGTTGAGGGCATATAACGGAGAAGTGGATGATGCAATAAGAACGTTAAAGCCATTCAAACTGCAGGCTGCTGTCGACAGAGTAAATAAAGTGGAGCAATCAATTGAAAAATTGGGCAGAACTATGCAGATTGAGATTGATGATAACTACCATAAGTTAAGGGTCGAAGAGATTCGCTTAACGGCTGATTTTCTATCGAAGAAAGAAGAGGAGAAGGAACTTCAAAAAGAAGAGCGCTTGCGCCTAAAGGAAGAAGAAAAGGCACAAAAGGAATTTGAGAAAGAGAAAGAAAAACTCAATAAGGAGTTAATGCATCACCAAGCTGTCCTTGCAAAGGCTGATGAAACTGGTAACTTGAAAGTGGTTGAAGAGGCTAAGGCAAAAATTGTAGAGGTCGAGTCTAGTATCAGCGGTGTTGAGGAAAGAGTGGCAAATATCAGAACTGGTTACGTGTATGTAATCTCGAATATTGGAAGTTTTGGAGAAAGCGTTCTAAAAGTTGGATTGACACGCAGAATTGACCCTGAGGAAAGAATCCAAGAGTTAAGCGATGCATCGGTCCCATTTAAGTTTGATATTCACGCGATTATATTTAGTGCCGATGCAGTGAGTTTAGAAAAGCAACTACATCAAGAACTTGATAAGCATCGACTAAATAAGGTCAACACCCGTAAGGAATTTTTCAGCACATCTCCTGCCCACGTGAAAGAGTTATTATCAAAGTTGAGCACCGAAAGCATTCTGACTTACAAAGAGGAAGCCGAGGCTCCAGAGTGGCGAATTTCTTCAAAAGGTCTCGACTAGGTATGAAGAGATTAGGTCAGGTGCTGGTTTTAAGCTTATTGCTGCTAATAGCTAGCCCTCACTCACAGGCAGCTGCAAGGGTTTTCAAGAACTGCACCGAACTAAACAAGGTTTATCCCGGGGGAGTTGCGCTACCTGGTGCCGTAAATGCTGGTGGTGTGGCAAAGAAAATACCTAAGTACAATAAAGCGCTCTATCTTGCTAATCAAAAGTCTGATCGTGATAAAGATGGGATAGCCTGCGAAAAATGAGACGGCTTTGGAATTCAACACTAACATTTCTTGCAATTGCTTTTCTTGTTTCATACTCATACCCAGCATTTGTTGAAGAGATAAGTACGTTCGTACAATCAATTTTAGATACGGTCCAGTGGGTATCCTGGATTGCTTTTGCGGCAGATTTGTTAGTTGGGGTCCTTGCCGCTGAAAGTAAGGTGCATTTCTTAAAGAGGCACCCATTAGAAATTCTTGCGGTTCTACTTCCATTTTTGCGCCCACTACGCCTACTTCGTTTTATTTCTTTTGGGACTTTAGTCTTCGAAAAAGTAAACCTTGGTAAAAGTATTGCGATTTCTTTTAAGGTAATTGTGACTGCCCTATTTCTTACATACCTTGCCGGAATAGAGATAACGTTGGCAGAGCGTGGTGAACCTGGGGCAACAATTCAAACTGTGGGAGATGGCTTCTGGTGGGCTATCACCACTCTCACGACGGTTGGATATGGAGATATCTATCCGACAACCACTGAGGGAAGATTCATCGCTGTGGGTCTTATGGTGTCAGGAATTTGCGTCTTAGGTGTAATCAGCGCAACAGTGGCCGCATGGTTTGTAAAAATGACTCAGGATGACTCTGGGCAAAGGTAGCGGAGTTAAGTGAAGTAAAAAATGGATAGGCCTCAAAAACCTTTCCATGAGTCAAATCTTTCACTAAACTTCCAGTGTGCAATATTGGTGGGTTAATCAAAATAAGACATATCGTCAAGAAATAGATGGCGGATATCTTTGGGCTCCAAAATCTGGAGTATGGCACCATGAAATTCTTACGCAAATCAAACCAGGTGATTTAGTTTTTTCATTTAAGGATACTTTTATATCGGCAATTGGCGTGGTGCAACGTTTGGCCCAAACGATGGCAAAACCAGATTTTGGCTCACATGGTGAAAATTGGTCTGATATTGGATGGTATGTTGAAACAGAGTTTGTTGAGATTGCTAACCAAATTAAGCCAAGCGAATTAATGAGTGTTATCAAGCCATTACTTCCTGAGAAATATTCTCCAATACAACCCGAAACAGGTAAGGGAAACCAGATCTACTTAACTGAGATCTCTCCCAAGTTTGCGGATCTTTTGCTGCAACTCTCCCGTGAGGATGCAAAGCACATTGAAGAAGAATTGGCACCTTTGACCGATACTGATATGGACGACGCAATCGAGTATGAAATTCTGGCAAAAGGAATACAAGGCGATCTTGAAAAAGTTCAACTAACAAAAGCTCGTCGGGGACAGGGAATATTCAGAACCAATGTTCGATTAATTGAGCATTCATGTCGATTAACTGGGGTCACCAACATCAAGCATCTAAGAGCCAGTCATATTAAGCCTTGGAGAGATTCCACAGATCAAGAAAAAATAGATGGTAATAATGGCTTACTTCTTTCACCACACGTTGATCATTTATTTGATCGTGGGTTCATCACCTTCAAGAACAATGGAGATTTGGCTATTTCGAAAGAACTTAACCCAGTCATTCTGGACCAGTGGTCTCTAGAATCAATTGAAAATGTTGGCACATTCAATCAGAAGCAATCTAACTTTTTAGAGTTCCACCGCGATGTAGTCTTCAAAGCTGGATAAACAAAGATTAATTGAAAGGTTGACTTACCTAACCCTTAACCCAATAAACACTTCCCCCATCCCTCTCCAAGATCCCGTACTCAATCATGTGCCGTCTAATGGCTGCGGTATCTGGGTGGTAGGTGGCTATAACTGCATTTAACTCTTTTTCAGGGTATTTAGTATCAGGAGATAGTTTCTTTGCAATCTCTTTTAAAACTGCAATCTTCTTGGCAGGCTTTACTGGAATGCTTATTAGCGTGCCATCAGGGGCAAAGAACTGATCTATTTGCTCACTCATACGCTTTGCTTCGAGCTTTAATCGCAGTTGGCACAACACCCTTTGCTCTATAGGTGGTGCGGGGTTGTGCTTTTGGCATTGTGTTTGAGGTGTGGAACTTATGGGCAACTAACAACAAAATAAGTCGTGATTCAGCCAGTGCAAAAGATTCTCCTAGGCATTTGCGGCTGCCTGCTAGGAATGGGAAGTAGGCACCGCGGGGAAGTGAGCTTTCAAAGTGTGGATCCATCCAGCGATAAGGATTCCATGTGTTGGGTTGTGTGAAGTAAGTATCTAAGCGCTGTGTTACAAACTGACTAATTAACACATGGGCACCTGCTGGAACCTGTGTTCCATCGATAACGCAATCTTTAAGTGCAATACGAGGGGAGACCCAGACAGGGGGAGCAAGTCGCAGAGTTTCATTGAGAACTGCCGTAGCAAAAGTTGATGATGCCTCAAGCTCTGCAAATGTTGGCACTCTCTTCTCTTTAATCCATTGTGCTTGATCTGCCTCTTGTGCAAGATCTGCTGCTGCCTTCGGGTTGTTGCTCATATAGGAAAATGCCCACGTTAAAACATTTGCTGTGGTTTCATGACCACTCAGGATTAGCGTTAGAACCTCATCGCGGATGTGTTCCATAGAGATGTGTTCGCGCATTTGTAGCAAAATACCGAGTAGATCATCACTGTGGGTGGTGTTGCTAGCGATACGGGTTTGGATGATCTCCTCTGCAATATCTGCCAGCTGATTGGCAGCCTCTTCAAAGGCGACGAAGTAGGAGAGAGCTGATTTATCAAAGCGCTCTAAGCCTGGCAACATCGTGCGCTCAATTCGATCAATTGCAATCTCCATTGAGTGAGCGATCTGTGCTGTGTATTTGGATGATTCAAGGCCAAACAAACATTGGCTTACAATCTCTAGAGTAATTGCCATCATCTCGGGAGCTAAGTTGACTGAGCTTTTTCCATCCCATTTGTTGATGTGTTCATTAACTAGTTTGTGCATGATGGCGACGTAGGAATCTAGGTTTCCATGGTGAAAGGGTGGCTGCATCAAGCGGCGGTGATTTAAGTGGATTGGCTCTTCATTAGTGGGCAAGCCTTCACCTAATACTTTGCGCATGCGCGCAAAGCCAACGCCTTTAACAAAGTTGTGCTGCTGGGCAACGGTTACCTGATGGACTGCTTCTGCTGAAAATACTCCGATAAATAATCTGCGAGATAAGTAAAAGGCACAGGTGTTGCCATAGCGCTTTTGCATCTTAGAGAGAAATTGTGGGGTGTTTCTAATAAAGGTAAGGGTCAACCAATCCGATAAGAGTGGGTTGGGTCCTGGTAGTTCGGGTTGTGTGCGCCAGTTGCGACGAAAGATAGGCGCTGGAATACCTGGATACTCCGCAGGGCGAGGTGTATCAAATGCACGGTTGGCATAGGTAGTCACATGTGCAAATCTAGACCGTGGGCTTACTTTGCCGCCATATTCTTTGCCAAAGCTTTTAAGTTTTTTCGCGCATCTGTGGCCCCACACAGGCTTTAAAGCGCCACAATCTCCTTGGCCCTCTAGTATTTAACTCTCCTTACTAAAGAAAAGAGTTATGAGCCATGGGCGCTTGTACATGCGGATACAGCACAGATCCTGAGAAGAACTGCAATGGAACACATAAAGTAGTTAAGGCAGTTAAGGAAGATTTAGCGATAAAGCTTGAAGCTAATGGATTTCCTCACGCTGCTGAGTATGTGAGAAACAACTAAATAGTTCTTTTTAAGCCTCAAGCTTTGGCTGAGAGGCGGTTGCAGAGTCAACGCCTAGTACTTCCTTCTCAACGGAGAGGATGTAGGTGAGGTTAGTTACTTCAGCGTTGCTGGTAACTGCTATTTCTTGAACCAACTTCTCACTAGCAATAGTGCAGGCACCAAACTCATATCCTTCATTGTCAACGAGCATTGCGTACTGCGCTCTAATGATGAACGTAAACTGATCTATCTCCACACCAGATCTAAAGCCAGGGGATGCAAATGAGTAGGCCAACTTCCAATCCTTTTTAGCAATTGCATCTATCTGAGAAGAGATATGTGCCTGTACTAACTCAGCCTGCTCACTGCTACAGCCGCCATCGGCTAACTCTTCAAAAGCTGGATTTTGTGAACAGCTGCTGAGTAATAAAACCATCGCGCAGATTGCAACTATCCGTCTCATGGCCTTGAGTTTAACTATCCCTCTTTCAGGCTGTCTAGGTGAGTTAGAGTTAAACCGTGAAGGTGGCCACCAATGCGTGAGATAAGCGTTATTTACGATGGTCAATGCGAACTATGTAATAACTCTATTAACTGGCTAAAAAAGAAGATTGAAATCACAGCGCTGGATTTTCATAGCGCAGATCTTTCATCCTTTGGGCTCAGCCTAGAACAATGCTCCCGTGAGGTATTTGTTGTAACAGGTAGTCAGCAGTTCAGTGGTGCTGGGGCAGTGGCTTATTTGTTAAAGCGCAGAGGTAACAGAGTTCTCTCTATTCTTATTACGCTTTCAGGACCTATTGGGCGTAGTGGATATAGGTGGGTGGCGGGCAATAGAAACTCTGCGCCCGTGAAGCTGCTTTCCTACTTCTTAAGAGTCAGTTTGAGGTTTAGTTAAATACGGTAAGTAATCAAGAGTGATCCAGCCACACTTGTCATAGAGGAACTTGCCTGCAGCACTTGCATAGAGGAAGAAGTTCTTTGAGCCCATATCTTTATGGGTCTTCATGACGTGTTTGAGCAGTTGTAGTCCGTAGCCATTTTTTTGATGTGTGGTGGGCGTGCCCATGTTCCATATGCCTACGGTGTCGTTGTAGGTAATGGCGTTAACAATAGAGACTATTTCGCCATCTTTGATAAGACCATAGGCGTGGTCTTTACTACTTGCAAAGAGCATCTTTTGCATATCTGCAATCATCTCTTCATTCATTTTATAGACATCGGCATAGATCTCATTCATTTTTGGCAGATCGTTCTCGTTCAGGCTTCTCACACTGAGGCCCTCTCGTAACGTGAATCCATCTACAGAGTTATCAGCGCTCCACATCATGAAAGGTGCACCACCTTTGTTGATGTATCCATGTTCTGCAAGTGCACCTGTGTGAGCAATGCCAGGGCCCACTAAGCGAAGATCAGAAGGGTTTCCCGTACTAGCAACAGCCGCTAGTAGTTCATCAACTGCCTCTTTGCGTGATGTTTGAATCAAAGATTGATTAAACATTGCAAAGCGTGAACCACTTGAACTTATCTCCCAGCCATCACCTTTGATGAGTTTGGCAGTGGCAATCTTTGAATTAAAGACCTCTGCGCCTTCTAGGAATTGATGCAGGAACTCAAGGCGTTGTTCATAGCTGGTGTGCATTGTGAGAGTTTAAAGGCCTGAAGAAAAAAGACAAGAGGCAAGAACCTCTATCTACAGGCTTGGCAACCCATGGTGTTTACTAGCCACATGAAGATCGCACAGCGCATCCCACAAGTAGTTCTTGGTATTGCCCTTGCCTATGCAGGCATCGGGCACTTAACAACTAATCGCACAGAGTTTCAGGCACAGGTGCCGACGATCCTAGAATCATGGGCAGATTTTGTTGTTCTTGCCTCAGGCGTCGTTGAGATTGTTTTAGGGCTCTGTCTTATCTTTCTTCTGAGATATCGGGTTGTGGTGGGTTGGGTAGTTGCAGCTTTCTTTGTGGCAATTTTTCCCGGCAATATCTCTCAGTACGTAAACCAAGTTGATGCCTTTGGTTTAGATAGCGATAGAGCGCGCTTTATTAGATTGTTCTTTCAACCACTGCTTGTCATCTGGGCGTTATGGGCAACGGGGGCGTGGAAAGAGCGATCACAGGTCTTTAAAGGTGCAAAGGGTGGATGGCTCAGGTAGCGTTTTACCTATGAAAAAGCCCCTTGTAGCGCTTTTAGTTTTTCTTCTTATGGGCAGCGGTGCTGCCCAAGCACATCAACCAGTTGAACTTTTAAAGAGCGATACAACTGCTGACAAGGGACCTCTTCTAGTGGATGGCACCATCTCTTTTGCCATCAGAGCATCTTTTACAAAAGCGGGAGAGAAAAAGGGATTTCGCGCCCAACTACAAGAGGGCGATGCACTTAATTTTCAATACTTGATCATGGATAAGAAGCCAGAGAACGCTCTTAAGATGACACAGCTTCCTACTCTTGTTGTTACAGGTCCTGGTGGCTTTAAAACAACAATGAAGCTCAATGAGCGCACTCAGTTCCTAGAGACTTTCTCACAAACAATGTATTTATATTTAGGTCGCCATAGCTCAGTTGCTAAGAGTGGTGTTTATAGTTTTCTTCTTACTTCGCGTGGTAAAGCAAGTATTACTCTAGGTGTGGGAGATAAAGAGATTCCTGGTGAAGTACTACGAGGTCCTGCACCAACACCCACACCAACTCCAACTCCAACTCCAACGCCCACACCAACTCCAACACCAACTGCCTCTGCTAAGCCTTCAGCTAGTGCCTCAGCATCTGCAACTACTGCTGGATACACAATAGCTCAAGTCAAAGCCAACAACAGCGCAAAGAGCTGCTGGGCTGTTGTTGATGATTATGTCTATGACTTAACTAAGTGGATTAACTCCCACCCTGGTGGATCTGGCGCAATTGTTTCTTTGTGTGGCACAGATGCAACCACTTCCTTTAAATCACAGCATCAAAACCAAGCTAAGCCTGCAGTGAGATTAGATTCTTATAAGTTAGGTCCACTGAAGAAGTAATTAGATAGTTCCCTTTGCCAGACCTTCTAAGACTTCTTGTGCTCTCTCCTTTAACTCAGGCAGATCACTTAAACGATTTAAACCAAAGACTTGTTGGCTCATGCGGTGGTTTTTAGCAAAGGCCTCTTTGTGGCGATCAAGAAAATCCCAATAGAGGGTGGTGAAAGGACAAGCGGTATCTCCTACTCGCAGCTTGGGGTTGTATGCACAACCCTTGCAGTAGTTAGACATGCGTGAGATGTAGGCACCGCCGGCGGCATATGGCTTAGTCATCATCTGACCACCATCTGCGTGAACACCCATACCAATGACGTTTGGAACCATGACCCATTCAGATGCATCGATAAATACTTCGCGCATCCAATCAAGAAAGGCTTGCGGGTTAGTGCCAGTAATCAAAGCAAGATTTGAGAGCAGCATTAAACGTGGGATGTGGTGGACCCAGGCGCGATCGTTAATGTCACTAACAGTTTGCTTCATGCAGTTCATGTGGGTTTTGCTGGGATCACTAAAAAGAGGTAAGAGCGGGCCTGTGGCCGCTAGTTGATTATTGTTTCGATAGTCAGGGCCTAGAAACCAATACATGCCATTGACGTATTCACGCCAACCAATGACTTGTCTGATAAATCCTTCGGCAGATTCAATCGGAACAGAACCTGTTTTAAAGGCCTTCATGGCAGCGTGGATGACTTCGGTTGGGTGAAGTAATCCATTGTTTATATACGGAGAGAGCAAAGAATGATGCAACGCCCAGTTATCTGTTGTCATGGCATCTTCTAGTGGGCCAAAGTCGGCAAAGTGGTTATCAATAAAGTTTTGCAGTTGTGCCAATGCGCCTTTGCGGGTGGTGGCCCAGGTGGTTGTGGGGGTGTGATCTAATTCTTTTGCTACTTGCTTATCTATCTCATCCCTCCTGTGTTCTAAGTATTTGGGACCTTCATATTTTTTAGGTGGTGGCAATCTATTTTCTTTATCAAAATTCCACGCCCCACCAACAGGATCTTTGCCTTCCATCAAGATGTTGAGGCGCGTGCGCTGCTTTCTATAGAAGTTCTCCATCAGATAGCTCTTTTGTTCTGATGCCCATTGGTTAAACAGGGGACGCGGAGTTAAAAAGAAGTCGTTGTCAATAAATGTGACTCCGTGTGTTTTTAGATCATTAAATGATCTAAAAGAGGATGGTTCAGCGCAAACAATAGGTAGCTTTTTATACTTCTTGTTTATTTCCTCTAACCCAGCAACAGTTGTTGGGGCTTTGATGTATTCAACGGTGAAACCTTCATCCTCTAGGGATTTGGCAAAGTGGCGGGCGGAGGAGATAAGAAAGAACAGGCGCTCCTTGTGCCAAGGACGCCCTGTGGTCATGCGCGCGCTTTCAACTAAGGCGATGACATCCTCTTTGGGGTTGGCATCTTTGAGTGCGCCGTAGTTGCGGTGCAGGTGATCAAATGGGATATAGATGATGCGCTTCATTTGTTGTTCCTGCAACGATCACTGCAGTACTTAACCTCATCCCAGTTCTTAGCCCACTTCTTGCGCCATTCAAAGGGTAGGTGACAGCGCAGGCAGGTTTTTGGCTCAAAGCCATTTTTAACCTTTGCTATGCGCCCCATGGGGTTAATCGTAGGTGATTAAGTTTTTCTATCCCTGTAAGGCTAGTTAAGGCGGCTGTAGGTGTAACTCAGATTTGCCGCTATCGCTACCCAAATTTGGTAGGGAAGCAGTGCAACTCCTAAACCAAGAGATGTCCTAAAGGCAATCACTGTCATAGGAATCGTCAATAACACTGTTCCCACAAGTGCAAGGGCTGCAAAGCTTAAGTTGTGAGGGCGATAGAACTGAAATGCCCATGTGAGAGCACATGCAACAGAGAGTGCGAAGAAAGTTAAGTAGATCAGCGTTGTTGTAGTTGCAGCGCGCTGGGCAATAGTTACGGCGGCAACACCAAGGACTATGAAGTTATAGGGCCAGATAATGCCAAAGATGGCAGGTGGTGGTTGCCAGGATGGTGCATTCAGGGTTCGATACCAGTTATCTCCTGTGTTCACCCACAGACCAGAGCCAATGACATAGATAAAGACAATGGCGATACCGATCACGGCTAACAGGTTCTTCATGGATTAATCGTATGGGCAGATACAAACTTTCGGGTCAAAACTAGGCAAAGAAAAAGACCTGCAGTCACCTGCAGGTCTTTCTCAACTGTAACTCTTTGGTGCACCAATATGACGTGATGAAAGAGTAGCACGCAGGTATCCCCGCCTCGTCAGCGGGGCTTTTTTCATTGGGTAGAGGAGTTCATCTCAATTTCTACTCTTATTTGCCTTAAGAATTACTGCCCGTAACCTTTATGGATAAATCTTGCTCGTGCATCTTCTTCATGGGTGTTTCATTCGAGGGATGAAGCGTTGTTGGAGTCAATTTAATTGCTCCAACAGCGCATCCTCAATTAACGTGGGGCTAGGGCCAAAAAGATTAAGAAAATAATAATGGTGATGATAAAGACTGCAGCAGATTTGAGTTTTTCTCTCATGATGCTTTATTAGTAAGTAGTGGTGTTTCTAGCTCTTCATACTTAGAGATCCATGAATAGCCGCACTCTGAGCAGGTAGTCATGGGACCAAAATCTTCATTGATAACAATTTCCAACTCGACGGAACGACAGTCGTAACAAGTTGGAAAATCTAGTAATTCAGACATGTGCAACTTCCCTACTATCGATAGGCATTGGTGTGGGGAAGTAGCTATATCGTCAAGGATGTTGGTTATGGGAAAGGGTTATGAAGTTGAACCCCAGATGAACTCTGTAAGAACACGTAAAAGCCCCCTAGTTACCTAGAGGGCTTTTGCGAGCTTTAAGGAGGATTTACGCTGATTTGGCTTCTTGCTCTTTAACGCTCTCGCGTTGTAGTTGTTCATCAAAGCGCTCTATAGAGCGGCGTGAGCGAGAGAAGTTCGCACGCTCATCTAGTTCTAGTTGACCGTAGGGGTCATTGTTTAGATGGCGATCAAGGCTGGCGTTGGGCAGAAATAATGAATGTGACAGATCCCTGGATGGATAGTGAGCTATGAAGGTGACTGGGTTGGATGATGCAGATGAATTGCAAGTGAGGGTTAGGTGAAGAGTTATGGGTGTGGCAGAACCACTCTGAGTAACCAAGTTATCTGCTTTAATCAATAAAGTTAACGGAGGGTGCCAGTACCGACCCAACTGCCTTATGCGAAATCAGTCTGCTAACTGACTGGGTTCGTCGGAGTTTCTCCGGCGGGCCCTTTCGCATGTCCTAAACTTTCAGCAAGATGACTTGATTGCATGATGCAGAGTAATTGCAAGTGAGTGTTGGGTGAAGAATTCCTATGGTACGCTTTCTCGTACCACTCACGAAAGGCCCCTTTACATGGCAATTACCGCTTCCCAGGCACGTGCCCAACTATTTCCATTGATTGAGCAAGTCAATGAAGATATGAAGCCGGTGGTCATTACATCAAAGGCTGGTAATGCAGTTCTTATCTCGCAAAGTGAGTACGAGGCGATGATTGAAACTAATTACCTACTCTCAACTCCGGCAAATCGTGAATGGTTATTGGAATCTTTAGCTCAGGCAGATCGTGGTGAATTAATTCCGTTGGAGCTTCCTATTAAGGCTTTCAAACCAGCTCCTAAAGCTTCAAAGAAGCGTAAGTAAGTTCATTGGTGGCTAAGGCCAAATTAACTTCTGTCTTCATGACCGAGCGGGCCAGTAAAGATCTTGAGTATTGGTCACGAAGTGGCAATGCCAAAAAAATAGAGCGAATTAACGCCTTGATTAACAGCGCTCTACTGGATCCGTTGTCGGGAATAGGTGTTCCTGAGCAGCTGCGCTTCAAAGATGAGACAACCTTTTCACGGCGCATTGATAAGACCCACAGATTGGTCTATCGCATTGATGGCAAGGCGCTGATAATCATTTCTGCACGATTTCATTATGAGAGGTAGATAAGCTGCTCTGAACATTGGAATTTAGAGAGGCGTTTTTGAGCCCTATAGATTAGATTTTGTCCATGCTCGGTGGAATCAACAACGGCCTTTATATACAGGCCTTAAGTGGCTTTTTTGTCATGGCCATCTTTGCTCTGATTTTAAAATGGGTATTTCCAACTAAGAAAGATCCTGTGGCAAAGGCCGAGCGCAAAGCGCTCAAGGCATCTCTTCGCGAGTTAAAGCGCAAATAAATGGGGCTAGTAATTGTTACTGGGGGATCACGGGGCCTTGGCTTTGAATGTGCAAAAGAGCTTGCAGCCATTGGTCATCAAATTGTTTTAGTTGCAAAAGATAAAGTGCGCTTAGAAGAATCAGCCAAACACATAGGTGCTGCCTATCGTGCTGTTGATTTAGAGGATCTAGATGCATCAAAGAGAGCATTTGAAGAGATTCTAGAATCCTTTGGCACACCAGAGATTGTGATTCTGGCCCATGGTGTGATGAGTGCAAAGATGTCTAAGACGCTAAAGACAGATAATGCTGAGTGGCGTCGGGTAATGGCGATTAATTTAGACTCTGTTTTTAGCGCACTTAATATTTTGGCTGCTCCTATGGCAGAGGCACGTGCAGGACGAGTCGTTATCTTCTCTGCATGTTTAGGACGTATGTCAGGACCTGGAAATGCTGGGGGATTAGCTCCCTACCGAGTGAGCAAAGCTGGCGTAAATGCTTTGGTTAGAAACCTGGCACATGAGACTGGTCTTGGTGCACGTGGGTTCTTAGTAGATGCAGTGTGTCCAAATCATTCCCGCACAGATATGGGTGGCCCAGATGCACCGCTATCGGCTGCTGAAGGTGCTCGAACTGCTATTTGGTTAGCAACAAGAGCCTTTGATGTTAACGGTGTGAGTGATCAAGAAAAGGTGACGGGTGTGCTGTGGGAAGAGATGAAAGTGGTGCCTTGGTAATGCGGATCAATAGAGCAATTACAACCATATTTATAGCCATCTTGGCCTTGTCTCTCTCTGGCTGTGCTAGCGCCAGCAATAAGGGGATGGATCATGAGCGGCATACAGCTGGGGCCTCAGATGATTTAAGTAGTGATGACGTTATGTTTTTGCAGATGATGATTCCTCATCACCAACAAGCTATTGATATCTCAGATCTGGCACTGACAAAGGGTGAAGATTCTGAACTTCTAGCACTTGCTAAAAACATCCGTGATGAGCAGGCCGCTGAGATTGTAAAGATGAAAGCCTGGCTAGATGCAGCTGGGGCTGATCTAGAGATGGATCACGGCGCTTCACACTCTATGAGTGGAATGCTCAGCGATTCAGAGTTAACAGCACTAGATAAGGCAAGCGGAAAGAGCTTTGATGTTTTGTGGTTAAAGGCCATGACTGGCCACCACACTGGCGCCATTGATATGGCAACGATGATTGAAAATGCCAAGAGCGCTGAAATCAAAAGCTTTGGTGAAGGCATTGTTGCCTCACAGAGTGCGCAGAATAAGGCGATGGCAGCAATGATTAAAAGGATTGGTTAAGGGCTAGGGCATTGTCGGGGATGCAGAATCTGCATAGCCTTGCACTATGAACGATGACGCCCTTGGCCTCGATGAGGCATATTCTGTTAAGACGCCTGAAGATAACAAGCGCTTATATGCAAAGTGGGCCGCTACCTATGACTCATCTTTTGTAGATGCCAAGCAGTATCGCTATCCAAAGGCTATTAGTGAGGTCTTCGATCAAGTAGTAACAGATTCAGTTTCTCGGGTTTTAGATATCGGCACGGGCACGGGCCTGACCGGCATGTATTTATCAAGGCTTCGCACCGACGTTGTTTTAGATGGCATGGATATCTCACCTGAAATGTTGGGACAGGCAAAGTTAAAGAAGCGCACTGATAACAGTGCTGTGTATAGGAAATTGTATGAGAGAGATTTAACTCGGGTAGTGCCAAATGAGAATGCACCATATGAAGCCCTCATTAGTTCAGGAACATTTACCCATGGCCACTTAGGGCCTGAATGTTTGCGCAACCTATTGCCATTGCTAGCAAATAACGGCTGGTTGGTTGTGGGAGTAAATAACGAACACTTTGAGGCTAAAGGATTTGCTGGTGAGTTAGAGGCACTCGTTGCACTGGGTGCAATAAAGCAGCCTGAGATACTGAGAATTGATGTGTATGAGCCGGGCAGCGTGCACTACGGGGATCAAGCCAGAGTCATTGTTACTCGCGCAATTAATTAGGCAATAGAGCGAAGGACTGCAGTAACAACTCCTAAGATTTCGCAGTTATCGCCATTTATAGGCTCAAATGCATCATTTGCTGGCAGTAGCCAGATGTGGCCATCTTTTTTAGAAAAAGTCTTTACTGTGGCTTCGCCATCAATCATCGCTGCAACGATTTCACCTTTGTTGCAATCTTTTTGTGAACGGATCACTACATAGTCACCATCACAGA
>JBIIJO010000108.1:0-2511 GCA_044233685.1 Candidatus Planktophila sp. | reverse complement strand
TATGGATTTATCCCTATTGTGAACGGTAGCGCTCTGACCCGAGTGGAAGTTCCAAATTCAAACATTCGCGTTCTAAATCCCTAACAATCCCAAAAAATTGGCGCACAGGCCACTAATGTTCTAACCATGAAGTCACCAGCACAGGTCGGACGCGCTTGCTCTCGTGTGGGCTGCCGTTCTGTTGCAACAATGACTCTTACATATATCTATGCTGAATCAACTGCAGTAGTTGGACCACTTGCTACGTATTCAGAACCACATGCTTATGATCTCTGTGCAAGTCATGGAGAGCGCTTGAAAGTTCCACATGGCTGGAATGTGATTAAACAAGAGTTAACAGGAAATGAACCAGGTCCTTCAGATGATGACTTGATGGCTATTGCAGATGCAGTGCGTGAAGTTGCAAAGCGCAGTGGAGAAACTCCTACAGAATCAAGTGAAGATAATTCACATGCCTCCATTGGACGTCGAGGTCACTTACGAGCTGTTCCATCTTAAGGATTGATTAATGTCGCAAGAGATAGCAAATATTTTTAAAGCCTATGACATTCGGGGACTCGTTGATGATGAGATAACTCCTGACTTCACTTTTGCGACAGGTGTTGCCTTTGCGCACTTCCTACAACAGCAACGTGAACCAGGAACAGTTGTCATTGGTGAAGATATGCGACCATCCTCAATTCCACTTGCAGATGCATTCTCTGCTGGAGTTACCTCCTTAGGAATGGATGTCATTCGAATTGGTTTAGCGTCAACAGATATGTTGTATTTTGCTTCGGGCAAACTTGGTTTACCAGGTGCGATGTTTACAGCCAGCCATAACCCTGCTGAATACAACGGTATAAAACTCTGCTTAAGTCAGGCTCGCCCTATTGGTAAGGAATCTGGATTACTAACAATCGAGAACTTTGTTCGAAAAGGTTCCCCACTTGAGCTTCGATCAGTGGGGGTTGAAACACAACGGAACATGCTCGAAGAGTATGTAGATCACCTTTTAAGCCTTGTGGATCTCTCCAATATTCGACCACTTAAAATCGTTGTGGACGCGGGAAATGGCATGGCTGGCCACACTGCTCCTGCCATATTTGCACGCCTTAACTGTGAAATGATCCCGATGTACTTTGAACTTGATGGAACTTTTCCAAATCATGAGGCAAATCCAATAGATGAAAAGAATCTGAAAGATCTTCAAAAGGCAGTTCTGGAACATGGAGCGGATTTGGGCTTAGCTTTTGATGGCGATGCTGATCGATGCTTTTTAGTTGATGAGAAAGCCAATGCAATCAATCCATCCGACTTAACATCATTGATTGCACAGCGCGAGCTCAAGAAAAATCCTGGAGCTAAGATTATTTATAATTTAATCTCATCAAGGGCTGTATTAGAAGTTATTGAAGAAAATGGTGGCGTGGGACTTCGCTCTCGAGTTGGTCATTCTTATATTAAGAAAATGATGGCGGAGAGTAAAGCGATATTTGGTGGAGAGCACTCAGGGCACTTTTACTTTGATGATTTCTGGAGAGCTGATTCTGGAGCACTTGCAGCACTTCATGCGATTGCTGCGTTGGGGGAATCAGACAAATCGATGTCGCAGATTCTAAAGCCGTATCAACGATATTGCCTTAGTGGTGAAATCAATTCAAAAGTTGCCGATACGGCTGCAGCAACTGCATTAGTCGAAGCCACATTTAGTTCGATGGTCGGGGTGACAATGGATCATCTTGATGGACTCACAGTTAATGGGGACACATGGTGGTTCAATCTGCGCCCCTCTAATACAGAGCCACTACTAAGACTTAACGTTGAGGCCAAGGAGCCAGAGCGTATGCACGCACTGTGTGACGAGGTTCTCGCCCTTATTCGTGGCTAGGTGCGAGCCTTCATTGCTCGCTTTAGGCGTCGGGGCAGTAACCTAGGCTCCTAACCTCAGTCGATATAAGGAGCTTTTCGTGAACGTACCTGTAACTTCAACTCTTCCAAAGCACGATATTGCAGATGCATCTCTTGCCACACAGGGACGCATGCGCATTGAATGGGCAGAGCGCAATATGCCTGTTCTTGCTCAAATTCGTGCGCGTTTTGAAAAGTCACAACCTTTTGCTGGTGTTCGCATCTCAGCATGCATGCACGTTACAACTGAGACAGCTGTCTTGATGCGCGTTCTAAAAGCTGGCGGCGCTGATATCGCTCTTTGTGCATCAAATCCACTTTCAACTCAAGATGACACAGCGGCTGCTTTGGTCCATGAATATGGAATCTCAGTTTTTGCTCGCAACGCTATTGACCGTGATGGTTACTACAAGCACATCAACGCTTCTCTTGATATCGAACCACACCAAGTTTTCGATGATGGTTGCGACCTCGTCAACACTCTTCACACAACTCGTAAAGAGTTAATTCCAAATATCGCTGGTGGCTGCGAAGAAACCACAACAGGAGTTATCCGTCTGAACCAGATGGCAAAAGATGGAGCACTTCAGTTCCCAATGATTGCTGTGAATGACACAGACA
>JBIIJO010000028.1:0-10365 GCA_044233685.1 Candidatus Planktophila sp. | reverse complement strand
TTGGCCATATAGGCAGTTACAACTGTTGAGTCATACCCACCACTTAAGAATGAGCCAAGAGGCCGTTCTGAGATTAAGCGCCTAGAAACTGCAGCTTGGATTAACTCTTTGGTGGTTTCAAGGGCATCCTCATAGGAGATATTGATCTTGGTTTCAAAATCTGGTGTCCAGTATCTAGATGTTTTAGTCTTACCATCTCTCCAACTAATTACCGACGCTGGTGGAACTTGATGAATCTCGTTAAATGCAGAGTTTGGGGAGTTGATATATCCATACTGCATAACTTCGGCAACCATTTCGGTGCGAAGAGTTCTATCTGGGCGCGCCAACATAAGTGCACGCACTTCTGAGGCAAAAAGCAATGTCCCATCCGTTAACTGGGAAATCCATAGTGGTTTTTTGCCCATTCGGTCTCGAAACAGGTGAAGTGAGTTATCTCGTGCATCATGGATTGCTATGGCAAACATTCCATTAAGTTTGCTAATGAAATCTAAACCAAACTCTAGATAAAGATTGATTACTACCTCAGATTCACTTGAATCACGGCAATGGATTCCGCGGCCCTCTAACTCAGCTCGAAGCTCACGATAGTTATAGATCTCGCCATTCCACACAATGTGAATCTTTTCCGCAGCATCAGATGCTGGTTGCTTTCCAGCTGCAATTTCAACGATGGCAAGGCGGCACATACCAATGCCTATGCCATTGTTTACATAGGTTCCTGTGTCATCAGGGCCACGATGTTCAATAGATTTAAGCTGAGCATCAAGTAAGAGTTGTTGTGGCGCACTTGGGCCAATACCACCAGTAATTCCACACATATAAAGCTTGTTTAATCCAACGTCTTTGGACCATTGGCAACACTTTGGCCAAACTCTTTAAGCCAATTAACAGTCTCTGCCAGTGCATCTTCAAATGGTTTTGGTGTGATGTTCGGAAATAGAGTTTTCAAGAGTCCAGGGGCGTTTTGAGACTCTTTAACATCGCCCAAACGGTTCTCTTTATAGTTGACTCTCAAATCTGGAAAGTGCTTCTTGAGCAAATCAATAGTCTCGTTTAAAAAGATTCTATTTCCATAGGCAAGATTGACAGCACCTTCAGTAGTGACTTTTTCTTTCATAGCAGTCATAGCGATGTCTAGGACAGTTTCAATATAAGTGAAATCTCTTGAGGCTGTGCCATCACCATAGACTTCAATTGGATTGCCTTGCATGGCAAGCCAGATCCACTTTGGCAATACTGCAGCGTATTCGTGATCAGGTCGCTGACGTGGCCCAAAGACATTAAAAAAGCGCAACAATGTTGTCGGCACGTTATATGCCGATGCATATGCCTGAACATATCCTTCACCGGCTAACTTGCTGGCAGCATATGGCGTCATTGGTCCTAGCCACATTGATTCATCTTTTGGAAGCTGCATATTGCGGCCATAGACAGAAGAAGAGGAGGAGAACACAACATGTGCTCCAGACTCTCGAGCTACTTCTAGAACATTGAGGGTGCCTGTTGCGTTTACATCATGTGTGGCAATGGGGTTCTTAATCGAACGCGGCACAGACCCACGAGCAGCAAGGTGAAATATTGTTTCGCAATCTTTGAGCGCATCTTGTAGGACTTTTTGATCTGTGATTGAGATTTGATAAAAATTTGTCTTGTCTTGATCCACATTAGAAAGCAATCCTGTGCTCAAGTCATCGACAACGTTGACTTCATAGCCTTGGGATAATAGTCGCCTAGTTAAATTCGAGCCAATAAATCCAGCTCCACCAGTAACGGCTACTTTACTCATGCGGGCAATTCTAAGGGCTCTGAGAGCACAATCTCCACTAGCATTTCGTATGTAGGAAAAGAAAGCCAAGACCGGAGGTTCAATGTCAGCCCAAGGAAAAGATGAGAACCTCGATCAAGAGGTCATCAATAGCTTTGGCCACGAATGGGCAGCATTTGATTATTCCGAGACTGAAACTAATGAGGCGTTAGATGCTCAGTTCCGTGCTTATTGTGAGCCAATTGATTTATCGCAATTCAACCCAGAAACCTCATTAGCTGCGGACTTTGGTGCTGGAAGTGGTCGCTGGACTTCTCGATTGCTTCCCTATTTCTGCCTGGTTTATGCCCTTGAACCAAGTGACGGAGCAAGCAATGTGCTTGCTAAGAAGTTTGTGAATGAAAAGCGTGTAAAGATATTGCAAGAAACTGTAGGGATGAATTCAATTCCTTCGAATAGCCTTGATTTAGCGATGTCACTTGGTGTTCTGCACCATATTCCTGATACCGCTCTAGCAATTAAAGATGTCGCGAGCAAAATAAAGAGCGGTGGAGTTTTTCTCTGTTACTTATATTACAAATTAGAAAATAAACCTTTGCATTACCGTGGGTTGTTTTGGGTATCTAACTCACTACGGTGGGTGATTAGCCGCCTACCGTATGTAATGCGCATATTTATAGCTCAGTTGATAGCTGGAATTGTATATCTTCCACTTTCCAGAGTCGCCAAACAGTTATCCAAACGAGGAAAGAATGTTTCTAATATTCCATTACACCACTATGCAAATATGCCATTTGTAATGTTACAAAATGATGCCCTTGATCGCTTTGGTACAAGGCTTGAACAAAGGTTCTCTAAAGGAGATATTGAAGAGATGGTCACCAAAGCAGGGTTTGATGTAACAACGCTTAGATTTTCTGACATTGAGCCGTTTTGGACATTTTCAGTTACAAAACTCTGAGTCTTATTCTTATTGTTTTTTAGATACTACTGCCATTATCGAAAGACCGACTGGAAGATTTGTATGTTTCAAAATCCATGCTTCTTGCGCGAAAATTACTGTGAAAAGCCAGTTGATCACAGTGGGTGGAGTAGAAAGGTGAGTGCTTAGCTTCTTTTTCATCAGCCTCATCCCAAGTCTTTGAATGAGTGCAAGTGGGAAAAGGATGGAATTGAAGTATGAGATTCGCTCAATTTTATATCCCGCTTCTTCTAAAGTCTTCTTTAGACCATTCTTTGTATACCGTCTGACGTGATGGACAAAATCATCATGCGGAGACCAAAGAAACTCAAATGCAGGCACTGTGAGAAGAATTCTGCCGTTCTGAGTGAGATAGTTCTGGGTAGATTTAAGGATTGCGAGCTGATCATCAATGTGCTCTAGGACATCGAGAATATAGATTGAATCAAACTTATTGGAGCTAAATTCTTGTGGGATGTCTTCCACGCGTGTACATTGATAATTAAACTGCGGGAACTTCACTGAACAATAATCAATTGCAGGCTTGTGCATGTCTATTCCAAGATAGTTCCCAGATTGACTTAGCAGGCCTACGTTTCCTCCTACGCCGCATCCAATCTCTAGAACTTTACTTGTTGAACTCTCATTCATTTGCAGCTTCATAAAGCTTTGAATCACATCGCGTCTAGCAACGAACCACCAGTGCTTCTCTTGAAGCTCAATCATCTCTTTATAAGCTTCACCGTCCATTGCCTTTATATACCTTTCGTATTACATAATTTGGACGGGCTTTAGATTCAAGAAGAACTCGACCGAGGTATTCACCGATAATTCCAAGGAATAGAAGTTGCATCCCTCCTAGAAATAAGACAGTTATGAGTAAAGATGCATAACCTGGCACTGGCGTCCTGTTGTTAATTGCCTCAGCAAAAATAAAGATTGCATATATTCCAGAACCTAAAGCTGTGATTAGCCCAAAAATAGTTGCCATGCGAAGTGGTTTGATTGAAAAGGCCGTAATGCCTTGAATGCCTAATTCGAAAAGGCGAAAAAGGTTAAACGAGCTCTTGCCTCCAACTCTTGCAGGTCTGATGTAATCAACAATTTCTACTTTAAAACCCAGCCAGGCAAGCATGCCTCTTACAAAGCGTTGGCGCTCTGGCATGGTGCTAAAGGCTTCAATAACTTCGCGAGTCATCAAGCGGAATTCGCCTACATTTGGGTGAAGATCAACACCGGATAACTTCCTGAAAACAGAAATATATAGAGCAGAGACGGTGCGGCGAAAAATAGTGTCTTCACCTCTGGTCTTTCGGCGTGCAAGAACTACATCAGCACCAGTCTGCTCCCAACGCTCAATTAAAGTTGGGATCAACTCGATAGGGTCTTGCAAATCAGCATCTATAGGAATCACTAGTTCTGACGTGCTTGCCTCAAGTCCGGCCGTTAAAGAAGCCTCTTTGCCAAAATTCTTTGATAATTCAAGACAAATTCCAGCTTTTGTGGTTGAGATGAATTCTTTTGCAATTTTTAATGTGGAATCTGAGCTTCCATTATCGATAACTATTATATTTAAGACGTATTGTGGATGAGATTTGGCTAACTGAGTATATGAAGCAAAGAATAAGGGCAGGCTATCTTCTTCATTAAAGCAAGGCACCACAACATCTACTGTTGTTGGTTTCTTTGTTCTTGCCATAGGTGGAAATGTACAGGAGTTCAGTCAGAACTCAACGTTTTGCGTGAGCTTTTAATGCAGGACTCGTGTGAAACTACAGTTTTTATCTAGTGGAGTGGGTTAAATCAGATAACTCTTAATCCAAGCGCACAACACCATTTGGAGTCATTAGGTGCACTGCAACAATGCCTGATTCGCCTTCAGTATCTGCTGGAGTTAGCCAGATGATTTCAACGTCGCTACCAAGGGCCACAGATAATTCACTACCTAGCCACTCTTGAATGCGCTTTTCATCCCCTGCAATTTCCACTTTAACAATCTTTGCAATTGCTTTGCCATCAGTTGATGGGTGATCAAGTGATTTCCACTCAATAAAGAAAGGAAGTTGCTTGTCTTCTAGAGTTCCAAGAACACCGATCTGCTTCCATGAAAGATCATGGCCATCAGGCTTTGTGCGATGTCCATCTACAGCTTGTCGTCCTAAGCGTGCTTCAACCTTTGATACGTCATCAACTGAGACAACCCAAGTGAGCCATCCGCCACCTTCTGCAGCACGCTTTGATACAGCTTTACCAAAAGGAGAAGCATCTGATGCTGGGTGATCGAGCGGACATACAACTTCGATGTAGTGACCGTTTTGCAGGGGTAATGTGAAGTTACGTGTACCAAAGCGTGGGTGAACGCCTCCGTCAACAAAAGTTGAGCCAAGGCGCGAACCTAGGCGTTGAACTGTGTCGGCTAGTTGATCATGGGAAGTTACATATGAGACATGGTCTAAGCGCATGGGTAAATCTAACCCTATGAAAAGGGGTGCTCATTACCATCTTGCTAAGCGTGATTACTGCGTGCAGGTGAGGTTTTTAGCTGGGGTTTCACCTGATACCAAGTACAAATCAACAGCATCATCAATACAACCCGATACTCGGCCATAGCCGGTATGGCCTTCTGCTTCTAAGGTAATTAGGTGACTGTCCACAATGTATCTGCTCAGTGCTTTAGCCCAGGCATAGGGAGTAGCTGGATCTTGGGTAGTGCCAATAACTAGAACTGGTGTAGCTGTGTTTTTAATTTGTGCATCTTTGGTGTTATTTGCTGGTGTGCGATTAAGTGTTTGATTAAGCAAGTTGCAGGTAATGCCGCCATAGGCAACGTAAGGACCAAAGACTGGAGCAGACTTCTTATATGAAGCAGCTTTTGCTTTAATCTCATCATTGGATTGCCTTTGGCGCCAATCCAAACACTCAATAACGATGTTGGCATCGTTTTCGTTGTTTTGATAGGTGCCATCTTCATTACGGCTGTTATAGGTGTCAGCTAACTCGGCGTACTTTGTGCCATCACCGGTGAGTGCTTGGGTAATTGCGGTACGAAGTGAAGGCCATCCTGTTTCATCGTCATAGAGGGCAGATGCTGTGCCAGTAACGACAAGACCTTCAGTAATCTTACGTGTGCCCACCATGAGAGGTTGTTGTGAAACTTTGTTAAAGAGATCTGTGAAGAACGCTGGTGTGGCATTTTTAGGTAGCGGGCAGTCCTTGTATTGAGGGCAATCAACCATAAAGTTTTCAAGTGCTTTATCAAAAGCTACTGCTTGCACTCGAGTTTGTTCCTCTATTGTGATGTTTGGATCAATTGCACCATCTAATACAAAACGACCAACGAATTGTGGAAATGCTTGGGCATAGAGAGTGCCAAGGTAGGAACCATAGGAGAAACCTAAGTAGTTCAACTTCTCATCACCTAAACCTTGGCGCAGTTGTTCCATGTCATAGGCAGCTTCTTGGGTTGAAAAGTGAGCAATATGTGGTGTTCGCGCTATGCACTTATCTACAAAATCTTGTGTGTCTACTAATGCTTGAGCAAATTCAGCAGCATTATCTGGCCTTGGGTCACTAATGAGAGTGGCTTCTTGCTCTGCATCATTAAGGCAAGAAATAGGCGTGCTTGCGCCTATGCCACGTGGGTCAAAGCCCACGATGTCATAGCGCTCAAGGACATCAGGGTTAACGACGTATTGGGCATTAAGGGCGTAGTCCACACCGCTCACACCTGGACCACCCGGGTTAATAACTAGAGAACCAATGCGATCGTGTTGGTTGGGATCTCTATATCTAACTACTGCAATATCAAATTGACCTAGAGACTCATTGGAGTAATCAATGGGTACCTTTAGTGTGGCGCACTGGAATGTTTCATAACAACTACTCCACTCAAGTGTTGACACATCATTTTCTGCTTCTGGGAAGCTCTCTTGTGTGGTTGGAGAACAGGAAGTTAGTAAAAGTGAGATGAGTACAAGAAATAGAGTTTTCTTCATCTGGCCAACACACACATCAGCGCTTCAATAGTCAGCAATGGCGCTGCGTTGTGACCCAAATTAACCCTTGCTTCCATAATGGCGCCTATTTTGTTGATTGTTGCTTGTGGTTTGTTGTTCATAGCATAGGCAATAATCTCATTTTCAAGCTCTTTATTGATTAATGCATCGCTGCTTCCTGCTTGCACCATCATGACATCGCGGTAGAACGTGGCAATATCTAAAAGCGCTGCATCTAACCCATCTCTGACCATTCGTGTGCTGCGGGTCTTTTGTTCTTTCTCTAACTCCTTTATTGCTTTACTTCCCCCGCTTGCCATGCCGCGGCCCGTTGCGCCTTTGCCGTAGGCAAGTGATAAATCATCAATCTCTTTTTCATTTCTCTCATCAGCAGCAGAGTTAGCCTGCTCGGTTGCTAGATCCACCAAGCTTTGCGCTGCGGCAAAAGCAGAAGAGATTCCTTTTAAAGAAAGTGGCAGGGCCATGATGGTGGTGCGGGTGTTTCGAACCGATTCGTTGTTAGCTAAATATCGCGCTCGGCCAATGTGTCCTTGGCTCACTCGTGCTGCAAAATCTGCCATCTGTGGGCTTATGCCATCGCGCTTTTGGAGTACTTGTGCCACTGCTTGATTTGATGGTGTTACAAGTTGCAGATGGCGACAACGAGAGCGGATAGTTGGCAACACATCATGCAACGTTGGAGCACAGAGCAACCACACAGTTCTATTTCCTGGCTCTTCAATTGCCTTTAGTAGCGCGTTCGCTGCAGATTCTGTAAGTCTGTCCGCATCTTCCATAACAACCACGCGCCAGCCGCCCATAGATGGCGCCCAAGCAACTCGTGTTAGTAGCTCTCTTACTTCATCAATCTTGATTGATAGACCTTCAGTTCTAATAATCTCAACATCAGGATGTGCTCCATTGGCAGCAGATTTGCATTGATTGCAATCACTGCAACCATCTTTTGGACACACAAGTGCTTGTGCAAAGGCAACGGCCGCAGATGATCTACCTGATCCTGGTGGGCCAGTGAAAACCCAGGCGTGGGTCATCTCTTGTGATTCTGCGCCGCTCCTTGTCGCAGCAACGGCGGCCTTGATGATCTCAACAACATGTTCTTGTCCTACAAGATTTTCAAAGACGCTCACTTTTTTGTCTGAGCTTTCTTTTTAGGCTTAGCTTTGTTCACAGCCTTGGTCGCACCAGCACTAGTTTTCTTCGCTGTTGTTCTAACAGCTTTTCCTGCAGCCCTTATCGGGCGCAGCAATAAATTGCCTTTATCTTCTTGCGCATTTCGCTTGAGCGCACCAATCTCACTCACCCGAGTGATGATGGCGCTGTGGATATCTTCAATTGATTTGTTGCCATCAACAATGAAGTAGCGCTCAGGATCAAGTAGGGATAGCTGCAAGAACTCTTGGCGCACACGCTCATGAAAAGCTAGTGGTTGTGATTCAAGGCGATCTTTACTCTTTAAGCGTCCTAAGCCAATCTCTGCTGGCAGATCAATAATGATGGTTAATGTTGGGAATAAAGACTCTGTTGCCCATCTAGAAATTCTTGCTACTTCACCAGGCTCTAGCACTCTTCCTGCGCCTTGGTAGGCGATAGATGAATCAAAGTATCGATCACTAATTACTACTTCCCCAGCGGCTAACGCTGGGCGAATTACTGAGAAAACATGGTGAGCACGATCGGCTGCATAGAGCAAAGCTTCAGCGCGTGGTGATATCTCACCGGTTGAGTGAGAGAGAAGAATTTTTCTAATCTCTATTCCAAGATCACTTCCACCAGGCTCACGTGAGAGAACAACGCTCTCGCCTTCCTGTTCTAGCCAGGCCTTTAATAGTTTTGCTTGTGTTGATTTACCAATTCCTTCGCCGCCTTCAAAGACGATGAAGACACCTTGTGCTGGAGCGCCGGTAATACTTCCTAGCTCGCCTTTAAATGCGTTAACAATGTCAGACCACAATGAAACATTAGGACGATCCTTCATTTGTTTGTAGGAGACAAAACCAATCAAGGATGCAAACAAGCCAGCGATAAGAATTGTTACGGCTGCGCCGTTATAGCTCACTTGTGTGTTTTGGAATTTAAAGGTGTGTTCACCAACTGCTGCAGCAATAAGTGGCGCAGCAGCTAAGACCGCAACCAAAACCACGCGGATAAGGCTTTGAACGAAGGCAAAGGTGCGCCCTCTAACATCATCTGCAACCTCCATGCCCAGCATGGTGAAGCCTGTTACCCACGTGATGCCACTAAATGCACCTAGAATAATCACGATAAAGACTGCTAGAACAAGGTTAGGAATTGCTGCCAGGGCCACAAGAAATGCACCACTAATGGTCAGAGATGCTCCAAAGAGCCTGCGCCGAGAGAACTGAGCAAAGACTTTAGGGCCAAGTGCAATACCTGCCGCTAATCCCGTAAAGACTGCGCCAAAGAGAACACCATATGCAGCTTCACCGCCGCCTAGATCGCCCACAAATGTTCTCGCTAAGCCAATAACTGCCCCTGCTGCAACAAATGCGCCTACCATTCCAACGATGAGACCGCGAATTAGCTTGCTGCCAGAAACTGCTTTCCAACCTTCGTAGAGTGATTTAAGAATTGAAGTTTCAGCCGCATGCTTTGCAGCTGCCCCTTTTGGTATTTCACGCAATCCCCACACTGTGAAAGCTGCAAAAGCAAATGAGAGAGCGTTTGCATAAAGCGCTAAGTCAACTGCTGTTACGTTAAGTGAGAATGCAGCGTTGATTGCTGATGTGAAAAGTGAGAGGAAGGTAAAGATTGCTGCTGCTACGGGTGCTGTGCCATAGGCGGCCAAGAGAGAAACTTGATTTGCATTCTCTAACTTGTCCCTGGGGACAAGGTTTGGAACTGAAGCTTCTTTGGCTGGTGACCAGAAGAGAGTGATGCACTCAACCAAAATCATTGCGGTGTAGAGCCAGAAGTAGTTATGAAAAATTGGTATTGAGATATAGAGCCCAGTTCTCAAGATGTCGCAGTTGACCATCAATTTACGGCGATCTAACTTATCGGCAATCACACCAGCGATAGGGCCAAGAAATACTGCTGGGAGTAAGCGGGCAATGAAAACACCTGCGATTGCAAAGTTAGCTTTTGCATAATCTCCACCAGAGAGTTGTTGAGCAAGAGCAGTTGTTGCTAAAAGACCCAGCCAATCTCCAAGGGATGAGAAGACCATGGAGTTCCAAAGCTTTCTAAAGGGTTTGATTGCAAGGACCCCGCGGGTTACATCTGGCGCAGGTGCGGCAGGTGTGGGCAGGGTCTTTGGCATTGGATGAGTCTATCGGGCGCATGAACTGGGCTTAAAGAGGCGTTAGGGGCCCTATTTAGGGGTGTTTATTGGGTGTAGCACATTTAACTATTTGTGCTACCTTGAGTTATGACCACATCCAAGAAAGCTAAAGCACAAAATGTTTCTGTTGGTGTGCGAGAACTGCGTCAATCAGCATCACAGATATTAGATCAAGTTAAAGAAGGCATCAGCGTGGAGATAACTGAACATGGTGTGCCAGTTGCACACATTGTCCCAATTACCAGATCCCTCTATGAAGAGTATTTAGAAAATGGAAGAATCATCCCGGCTCGCAATCCCAATCGAGTGTTTACTCTGC
>JBIIJO010000038.1:0-7897 GCA_044233685.1 Candidatus Planktophila sp. | reverse complement strand
AGCCAGCAGGTATGACAGATGATGCAGATATTCGCATGGCACAGTCCATGATGGATTACATCTTCCGTCGCTTGGCTCTTGACTACCTACCATTTGAACAACGTTCATCCATGGGTCTCTACACTGCAGCAGAGCGTGCAGCAGCGCTAGATAACGGCGGCGAGTACGCAGAGATTGCAAAGGAAACCGATACCCCAAAAGTAGTTGCGGCTGTGGCGGCTCCTGCGGTTGCAAGTAAGCCAGTTGTTGTAAAGATTGAGGCAGCACCAGTTGCTCAAACAATCGGATCTTCATCTGATCTACTTGAATCAATGGGAATCAAATCTGATGCACCACTATGTATGACTTGTGGCGTGAAGATGCGTATGTCAGGTGCTTGCTTTGTATGCGAAGGATGCGGAAACACATCTGGTTGCTCATAAGCAGTAGCTAATAAGTTTTAACCAACCCCGTTAAAAACCCCGTCAATCACTGCGATTGGCGGGGTTTTTTACATCCAGTAGAAAACCATCGATTAGATAGCGAGTTGCGAAGAGCTCATAGAGCTCACAGAGGGGTAGCGTGAGGTCTGGCGGTTACTTCACAGCAGGAGGGTCAACGATGACCAAGCAGTTGATTTATCCCTTCACTTTTGGGGACATGTCACAGAAGGATCTCTTGGGCGGTAAAGGTGCAAATCTGGCCGAGATGGTTCGCATCGGTTTACCTGTTCCGCCAGGATTCACAATTACAACCCATGCATGTCGTGAATATCTGCAATCTGGAAATTTCCCTACAACTCTCATTGCCCAAATTGATGCAGCCCTGAATGATTTAGAGAAGCAAACGGGCAAGAAATTCGGTGGAGTTGAGAATCCTCTTTTAGTATCTGTGCGCTCTGGGGCAAAGTTTTCAATGCCAGGAATGATGGAGACAGTGTTAAACGTGGGTATGACTCCAGAAGTCACTGACTCACTAGCCGACTCCACTGGAAATGCACGTTTTGCCTGGGATTCCTATCGGCGCTTTATTGAAATGTTTGGCAAAATTGTTTGCGATATCGATCCTTCAGAGTTTCATAAAGTGCAAGAACGAGTTGCATCTTCGGTGGGCGTAGCGGATATTCAATTATTTGATGTTCAAGCTTTGAAGCAGCTCTGTGATGGGTTCAAAAAAGTTGTCTCACTAGCAACTGGCCAAGAGTTCCCTAAAGATCCACGTGAACATTTGATTAGATCAGTTGAAGCGGTCTTTAAATCCTGGAATTCAGAGCGCGCTCAGATGTATCGCAGACGCGAACGTATTCCATCGGATTTAGGAACTGCAGTAAATATCCAATCTATGGTCTTTGGAAATCTCAGCGATGACTCAGGCACTGGAGTTGCATTTACTCGTAATCCTTCAACCGGTGAAGTTGGTCGTTATGGTGATTATCTTCAGAGAGCTCAAGGAGAAGATGTTGTTGCAGGAATTCGCACCCCAGTCTCTTTAATTGAGTTTGCCGTTCTTAGCCCAACCGTTGCACAAGAGTTAGATGATGTGATGGAGTTATTAGAGGCTCATTATGAGGATCTCTGCGACATTGAGTTCACTGTTGAGCGGGGAAAGCTGTGGATTTTGCAGACCCGTGTGGGCAAGCGCACTGCTGAGGCAGCCTTTCGTATCGCACTTCAGTTTGTCGATGAAGGAAAAATCTCAATGGATGAGGCATTGATTCGCACATCAGGTGATCAACTCGCCATGCTGATGTTTCCTCAATTTGATACCTCAGGAACACTCAATGAAATCGCTCGGGGAATTCCGGCATCACCTGGGGCCGCTGTTGGGGAAGTTGTCTTTGATTCAAAGCGCGCCTTTGATTTATCTAAATCTGGTAAGAAAGTTATCTTGGTGCGCCGTGAAACTAGCCCGGATGATTTAGTGGGAATGGTCGCCTCGCAAGGCATATTAACTAGCCGTGGCGGTAAAACTTCTCACGCCGCTGTCGTTGCCCGCGGTATGGGAAAAACTGCTGTGTGTGGAACAGATTCGATCTCAGTTGATGAGCGCGCTAGTTTGTTTACAGCAGGTGCGATAACGGTTTATGAAGGTGACGTGATTTCAATTGATGGCACAACAGGTGCTGTGTATTTAGGTGATGTTCCAGTTGTTGCATCTTCTGTGACATCCTATTTAGAGGGCCGTTTATCGCCTCACTCTGAAGAGGCGGCCCCTGTTGTTAAGGCAGTTGATCGGATCTTGGTGCATGCCGATGCGATGCGCCGACTCAAAGTTCACACCAATGCAGACACTCCTGAGGATGCAATTCGAGCACGAATACTGGGGGCAGAGGGAGTGGGCTTGTGTCGCACAGAGCATATGTTCTTAGGTCCACGTCGCTCATTTGTTGAGCGTTTAGTTCTAGCTGAAAATGAAGATGTGCAACGCTCGGTTATAGCTGAGATGGAACCATTACAGCGGGCTGATTTTGTTGGAATTATGATGGCGATGTCGGGCCTGCCAGTAACTATTCGATTACTAGATCCTCCACTGCACGAATTCCTGCCATCTCTTGTTGATTTAAGTGCACAGATGGCCCGCTCTGAAGCACTCAATGAAGAGGTTTCACCTCGTGACAAAGCGCTATTTGCAGCTGTTAATCGCCTGCATGAATCAAACCCTATGTTGGGTCTGCGAGGTGTGCGCTTAGGAATTCTTATTCCAGAGCTCTATAAAATGCAGGTTCGTGCCCTTGTTCATTCCTATTTAGAGGTTAAGAAGTTAGGACATGATCCACATCCTGAAGTAATGATTCCACTTGTGGCAACGCAGCGAGAACTTCTTTACTTGCGCGAAACACTTGAAGAAGAAATTGAAGCAACTTTTAAAGGCACAGGAGTAAAAACTGCAATCCCAATCGGCACAATGATTGAGACCCCTCGCGCTGCCATCACAGCAGATCGCTTAGGGGTGTATGCAGACTTCTTCTCATTTGGTACTAATGATTTAACTCAGTTAACTTGGGCATTTAGTCGAGATGATGTCGAATCCACTTTCTTGCCTCGCTATTTAGATCTCGAACTTTTACCCTTTAATCCATTTGAATCTTTGGATGAGGCAGGTGTGGGAATACTCCTGCGCACAGCAGTAGATTTGGCTCGAAAGCTGCGCCATGATTTCAAATTAGGTGTGTGTGGTGAGCACGGTGGAGATCCTCGGAGTATTCATTTCTTTAACTCACTTGGACTCGATTATGTTTCCTGTTCTCCATTTCGAGTCCCAATTGCACGCTTAGAGTCTGGACGAGCATCGGCTATTGCGGCAAAAATAAGTTCTTCCACCGCCCCCTAAAGGGCTATAATTACGCTGTTGTTTCCGGGGTCGATGTAATTTCGAACCGGCGGTTATAGTCCGCGACCCGATGCCAGCCAGGTATCGGTTGACTCAGTGAAATTCTGGGACCGACGGTTAAAGTCCGGATGAGAGGAAACCAACAAAGGGTAGGTTTGTGCCTACCTTCTTTGTGCATTTCTTTTTTGCACGCACCCCGGTTACTCGTTTCTTGAGTCGGGGGTTTTTTTATGGAGCACACAGTTGCAATGCAACGTGCCATTGCCCTTGCCGAAAAGGGCTTAGGTAAAACTGCACCGAATCCAATAGTTGGCGCCGTTATTATTGATTCAACTGGAAAAGTTGTCGGTGAAGGTTTTCATGATCGTGCGAACTCTCCAGAGCATGCTGAAGTTGTTGCAATAAAGGCAGCTGGCGCAAAAGCTAAAGGTGCAACGATTGTTGTTTCACTAGAGCCTTGTAATCACACGGGCAGCACAGGCGCATGTGTTCAGGCAATCATCGATGCAGGCATTACAACAGTTGTCTTTGCAGTTGCAGATCCCAATGAAAAGGCAGCCGGTGGAGCAGATGCTCTACGAGCAGCAGGTGTCACTGTTATTGAAGGCCTCCTTAAAGATGAAGCTGCATTTTCTAACCGTGCCTGGCTGATGAAGATTAAGAAGAACCGTCCATTTTTCACATGGAAAGTTGCAGCTACTCTCGATGGCAAAGTCGCAGCAGCCGATGGAACTTCTAAGTGGATTACTAATGAAGCATCACGAGGTGATGTGCAGGTGCTGCGACGCCAAGCAGATGCAATCCTTGTTGGTACTAACACTGTTATTGTCGATAACCCACATTTGATTCCACGGGGAGAGTTTGCAGGCTATGCAAGCAATCCCATTCGCGTTATTTGCGGGGAGCAAGAGCTTCCGCCAGAATCTTTTGTTTTTGATTCTGCTGCCCAGACTGTTGTTGTGAAGTCAAAGGATTTAGATGTCTTGGTGGAAAAACTGAATGAATTAGGCGTTAATCACGTCTTTGTTGAAGCTGGGCCAACCCTGGCATCTGCCATGGTGGATCACTGCTTGATGGATGAGCTTGTGATCTATCAGGCCCCAACGTTTTTAGGCACAGGCAAGCACTTCTTTGTCTTTGATTACCCAACCACGATTACTGATCAAATGCGGATGGACCACATCAGCACTCAGGTTCTAGATGGCGATGTTAAATCTGTTTATCGCATTAGGAACGGTGAGTGATGTTTACAGGACTCATTGGCGAACTTGGTTCAATTACCTCTATTGAAAAGAGCGAGAGCTCTGCTGTTTTCACCATTAGCGCACCGAAGTTGATTAGTCAGATTTCAGTGGGGGATTCTGTTGCAGTCAATGGCGTGTGTTTAACGGCCACAGCCATCTCTGGCAGCGTTTTTAGCGCAGATGTCATGGTTCAAACGCTTTCTCTTACATCACTCTCACAACTTAATGTTGCTAGCCCAGTCAACCTTGAACTAGCTGCGCAGTTAAATGCGCGCATGGGTGGGCATATGGTGCAGGGACATGTGGATGGTGTGGCAAAGGTAGTTGGGTTAACGCCTGGAGATAAATGGGCGCAGTTCGATATTACTGTTCCAAGCCATCTTGCTAAATACATCGTTAACCAGGGCTCTATCTGCCTAGATGGTGTTTCACTGACCGTGGGAGGCATTGATGATTCAAACAATGTTGTCACAGTCTGGTTGATCCCAGAGACTTTAGCGGCTACCAATCTTTCACAGAAAAAAGCTGGCGATTTAGTCAACGTGGAAGTTGATGTTCTTGCAAAGTATGTGGAGCGATTATTGGCAAAGGGGGATAAGTGATGAGCACTCTTCAACGCGCCCTTGATGCTTTTAAAAGAGGCGATCTGATTATTGTTACAGACCATGCCGATCGTGAAAATGAAGGCGATTTGATGATGTTGGCCGAGAAAGCAACGGCTGAAAAGGTCGCGTTTATGGTGCGCCACACAACTGGAATTTTATGTGTTGCACTGACACAAGAGCGTGCGCGCAAGCTGCGTCTGCCACTCATGGTTGAAGAAAACCAAGATTCAAAAAAGACAGCCTTTACTGTCTCTGTTGATTACAAGGTGGGACTTACTACTGGAGTCAGTGCCACAGAACGGGCTAACACTGCCCGTGCCTTGGCTGATAACAGCGTCCAGTACTCAGAATTCATCCGTCCAGGACATGTTTTCCCACTCATCGCCGATAAGGGCGGCCTTGCCGCGCGCGGTGGTCATACAGAGGCAGGAGTGGCGCTTGCGCAATTGGTTGGAGCACAGCCCGTCGCTCTTCTTTCTGAAATTGTGAATGAAGATGGCTCCATGGCACGTGGGCAATCCCTTTTAGATTTTGCAGCTAAGCATTCAATTCCGATGGTCTCTATTGAAGAGCTAGTTGCTATTGCACCAGTAATCAGTGAAGTGAAATCTGAGTTTGAGTTCTTATGGGCTGATCTGCCGCTGCGCGGTGGAATGTGGAAGATTGCAACCTATCCGGGCTTGCGACAAAGAGAACACGCTGTGCTCTCTTTTGGCCAAGCTGCCACCACACCATTAGTTCGCATTCACTCTGAGTGCTTCACAGGCGATGTTGTACATTCCCAGCGCTGTGATTGCGGTGAACAGCTAGAGCAATCAATCTCTTTGATTCAACAACATGGCTATGGCTTCATTGTTTATCTGCGCGATCATGAGGGCCGAGGCATTGGGTTGACTGAAAAGATCATGGCCTATCAACTACAAGATAAAGGCATGGACACCATTGAGGCCAACCTGCATCTAGGACATGAAATCGATGCCCGTGATTGGTCTGATGCAATAGCAATCATTGAGTCCCTTGGACTTTCACATCTACAACTGCTCACTAACAACCCTAAAAAGGTTGATGCCCTGAAAGAGGCTGGATTTGCAGTGATTCAAAATCCATTAGTGATTGCTAGCAATGAATTTAATGAAAAGTACTTAGCAACAAAGCAAGAAAAGCTCGGCCACACTAGAGGAGGCAAATAAATGGCAGGACATGCACCAACTATCGGTATTAAGCCACTTCCAGGGGCCAAGGTCGCCATCATCTCTTCCTCATGGCATCTAGATATTTGTAATGACTTAATTGCAGGTGCCAAGCGCGCATTAACCGAGGCCCAAGTTGGCACAGTTGAAGTCCAGTTCGTTCCTGGCTCTTTTGAGATTCCACTTGCTGCCCAATACGCTTTTGAAGCTGGCTTTGATGCTGTTGTGGCGCTGGGCTTGGTTTTAAAGGGTGAAACACCACATTTTGATTATGTCTGCCAAGGCGTCACACAAGGTGTTATCGATGTTTCACTTAAACACTCAAAGCCCATTGGTTATGGCGTCTTGATGTGTAATGATCTGGATCAAGCAATTGATAGATGTGGTCGTGCCACAAGCAAAGAAGATAAAGGCTATGACAGCGCAGTTGCTGCGCTAGAGCTACTTCACTTACGAAAGAAGAATTGAGCGCTTGCTTAACCCCATGAAGTAACCATCAATGAGGGTGTGTGGGGCTGCATCTGGATTAGTTGCAGCACCGAGTGCAACAAAGAGTGGCGTGAAATGTTCAACCGTTGGATGGGCATAGGGCATTCCAGGAGCTAACTCTTTAAAGTTAGAGAGTGTGTCAACATCACCGGCCGCAAGTGCTTGGGCAGCCCACGCATCAAACTCACTTGACCAGGTTGGTGCAACTGCATCTGTGGCCCAATCACGCAAGTAGCGAAGACCATGAGTCATAAAACCTGAACCAATGACTAGAACACCTTGATCTCGAAGTGGTTGCAATCTCTTTCCTAGTTCAAGTAACTGCTTAGGATCACTTGTTGGCATAGACATTTGAATAACAGGAATGTCTGCATCTGGATACATCACTCTTAATGGCACCCACGCCCCATGATCAAGGCCGCGAGTGGATTGATGCACGCTTTCATTCTTAGGCATCATCGAAATAATGAGTTCACTTAATGCACTGGCATCAGGGGAGTTATAGGTCATTTCATAGAACTTTTTATCAAAGCCACTAAAGTCATAAACAAGTGGAGTGTGAGCTGCTGGGTTGCTCAGAGTTATTGGTTCTGATTCCCAGTGCGCACTGACGATCAGAATTGCTTGTGGTTTTTCGATGCCAGCAGCAATCTCGCGCAGTTGTGAAGTCCAGAGAGCATCATCGAGCAACATAGGTGCGCCATGGCCAATATAGAGCGCGGGCATCTGTGACATAGGAGCACCATATCCTTAAGTAGTTGAAAGTTCAACTATATGCCTAACCACTAAGGTTGGCCCATGAGCGATATGTCCAAGAAAGTGCGTGAAGCACTAGACGTCGCCGTTGAAGCAATTGGTGGTGCACCACGTGAAGGCCAGATTGAAATGGCAGAAGCTGTTGCTAACGCCTTAACTGATCGCCATCACTTAATGGTTCAAGCTGGAACTGGTACAGGAAAATCACTTGCTTATTTAATTCCAGGAATTGTGCACGGGCGAAAAGTATTAGTGGCAACTGCCACCTTGGCCTTGCAGCGCCAATTAGTGGACAGAGATCTAC
>JBIIJO010000107.1:0-2545 GCA_044233685.1 Candidatus Planktophila sp. | reverse complement strand
GCTGGCTCAACACCAAAAACTTTGATTGCAGGGTTTTTCTCTTTTAAGTAACGGCCCGTGCCAGTAATTGTTCCACCCGTACCAATTCCTGAAACAAAGGCGTCAACTTTTCCATCAAGGTCGCGCCAAATCTCAGCACCCGTTGTTTTGTAGTGAATCTCTGGTCCTGCTTGATTTTCAAATTGGCGAACTAAGACAGCGCCAGATTCTGCAAGCTTTTCTGCAGCAGCAACTGCGCCCTTCATACCTTCTGCAGCCGGTGTGAGTACTAACTCTGCCCCGTATGCACGAATGAGCTTACGACGCTCTTTTGAAACCGATTCAGGCATTGTCATGATTGCCTTATATCCACGAGCTGCAGCAACCATGGCAACTGCAATGCCTGTGTTTCCAGATGTTGCCTCAACAATCGTTCCGCCAGGCTTTAGCTCACCACTTGCTTCGGCTGCATCGATCATTGCAACACCGAGGCGATCTTTAACAGAGGATGTTGGGTTATAGAACTCCAACTTGGCATAGACATTTCCTGCCGCGCCATCTGTGATCTTGTTGATGCGCAGTAGTGGTGTGTTTCCAAAAATCTCTGTGATGCTGTTATAAATCTTCATAATTCTCCCTAGATAAATTGAAATAGATTGTTAAGACTGCAGGCAAAGCGGGCTAGAAATCAGCAGCTGCAGGATGTAGAGAGGCAGAAATCAACCACGCGATTTCGCGTGAATAACCAGTTGATGATTGATTTCATAGGGTAATTCTACTGAGAATGATTAATAGTGCGAGTTGCAAGTAACTTGCAGAAACTACTTCTCATTCCAGCGTGAAGTCATCGGCAAACGACGATCTTTACCAAATGCGCGGCCTGAAACCTTGGTGCCAGGTGGATATTGGCGGCGCTTATATTCAGCCTTATCAACCAATGAAATAACACGGCGCACTAACTCAGGATCAAAACCATCTGCAAGTAAGGCTTCATATCCATGATCTTCATCAACGTAAGCCCGAAGGACTTGATCTAGAAGTGCATAGTCCGGCAATGAATCTGAATCTTTTTGATCTGGGCGAAGTTCTGCACTTGGCTCTTTAGTAATTGAGCGCTCTGGAATAGGAGGAGTTTGCCCTGCAGCAACTGCCTGAGCATTTCGCCATGTTGCCAGCGCCCACACATCTGTTTTATAAATATCTTTGATCGGCGCAAATCCACCCACGGCATCGCCATAAAGAGTTGAGTAACCAACAGCTAGTTCGCTCTTATTTCCAGTTGCTAGAACAAGATGTCCTTCTTGATTTGAAATACCCATCAACGTGGTTCCGCGAACTCTGGCCTGCAGATTCTCCTCAGCCAAACCTTTGAGCACCATATTGCCCATATAGGCATCAACCATGGGGGCAATAGGAGTGATCCTGAAGTGAATACCTGTGGCATCTGCTAGGGCCTGCGCATCTTCAACAGAGTGGCTAGAGGAATACTTACTTGGCATTGCAACACCGTTAACGCGCTTTGCACCTAATGCATCAATTGCAATGGCAGCAACTAAGGCTGAATCAATGCCGCCAGATAAACCAAGGACTACAGATTTAAAGCCATTTTTTCCGACGTAATCGCGAAGCCCCATAACAAGGCCCGCCCACATCTCTGCCTCATCTGAAAGGGGCGTTGCAATTGAAGAATTGAGTGAATCTGCATGCACTGCAGGCTCTTGTGAGATAACAACATCTGGCTTTGAGGATCCCTCGATGCAATCTATGTCAATGACTATTAACTCATCATCAAACTGGGCAGTTCTTGCAAGCAGGCTTGCATCTTTGCCAACAACAATTGTGTCGCCATCAAAGACCAAATCATCCTGACCTCCGGTCATGTTGACGTATGCAACGGGTGCACCAATTTCCTTGGCCCGCTTTTGCACAAGAGCTAGTCGAACATCATCTTTGTTTCTCTCAAAGGGTGAGCCATTGGGAACAACTAATAAACCTGGAGTTCTTGCCCTAATCGAATCCAGTGAATGCCAAATATCTTCACAGATTGCCACGGCGACATCGACTCCATGGATTCGAACAACGAGGGATTCATCTCCTGCTACAAAGTTTCTAAACTCATCAAAGACGCCGTAATTGGGCAGGTGGCGCTTTACATATCTGGCCGTGATTTTTCCATCATGAATAACTGCAACGCAGTTTTTTGGGCCTTTATCCAGATAGCCAACAACTGCCACCACATCACCTGTGATTGAAGCAGCGATCTCTTCAATAGCCTTAATGCTGGCTGCTTGAAAAGAGGGACGAAGCGCTAAATCCTCAACTGGATATCCAGTCACAATCATTTCTGGAAATACGATCAGATTGGCGCTTTGTGCTTGGGCCTTTTTTACTGATTGCGCGATGAGCTCGGCATTGCCCGCAAGGTCACCAACCGTTGGGTTGATCTGGGCTAGCGCCACGCGCAACTTCATTTTTCAAGTGTAACGGGGGTACCCTTGTGCCTGTACCCGGGGACTGCCTATCGCAGCCTCGAGGAGAGGACAGTAAATGGAAAGCCTTTATGGTG
>JBIIJO010000027.1:0-10432 GCA_044233685.1 Candidatus Planktophila sp. | reverse complement strand
TCTTCTAGAAGGTTCATGAACCCATCATCTCTGAAAAGGCCTTGGCTTTGTCGGCTATTTTCTTAGATTGCGTCGCATTTTCTTTAAGCGCGCTCTTAATTTGCTCGGCCACTAACGCCGGCGCAGTTCCTCCAGCAGTTGTCCGTGAACTCAAAGCTCCAGCCACGTTTAGCACGTCCCTTACTCCCCCATCTAGAGATGGATGGATAGTTTTAAACTCATCATCGCTAAGTTCATGCAACTGACGTGAACTCTTTTCACACAACGCAACACATTGTCCAGCAGATTCATGTGCAGAAGCAAAAGGAACATTCTTTCGAACCAAATAATCTGCTATTTCTGTGGCTAGTGAGAATCCAGTTGGTGCTGCCAGTGCCATTTTTTTGCGATCAAAATCGGTAGTGGCAACCATGCCGGTAACTGCTGGCAACGTTAAGAGCAATGTATCGATACTGTCAAAGAACGGTTCTTTATCTTCTTGCAAATCACGGTTATATGCAAAAGGCAATCCCTTAAGCATTGTCATGACCGAAACCAGGTTGCCAATCAGTCGACCAGATTTGCCTCGTGCAAGTTCTGCCATGTCTGGATTTTTCTTCTGAGGCATAATTGAAGAACCTGTTGAGTATTCATCTGCAACCTTGGCCCACGCAAACTCAGTCGATGCCCACAACGTCCACTCTTCACCGATTCGAGATAAGTGCAAACCTATTGTTGCACAAATAAACAGCGCCTCTGCAACATAATCACGATCACTGACGGCATCAATACTGTTAGCAAAACTAGAATCAAAACCAAGCTCTTTGGCAGTGCGTTCTGGATTCAATGGAAGTGAAGAACCTGCAAGTGCGCCAGCCCCAAGAGAGCTCACTGATGTGCGCTTTAGCCAGTCATTAATGCGATCTAAATCTCTCGCAAAAGCATGTGCGTGCTTAGCTAATTCATGACCAAATGAAACGGGCTGTGCATGTTGAATATGAGTAAAGCCCGGAGCACTGTCGTTGACATACTCACTGGCCTTGTTCAAAATTGCGGTATTCAACCCAGTAATCAATGAAGCAACTTCCAGCATGTGATCGATGGCAAAAAGACGTAGATCAGTTGTGACTTGATCATTGCGAGAGCGCCCAGCCCGAAGTGCTCCCCCAACTGCGCCCAGCTTGGCAGTTAGCCCACGCTCTAAGGCGCTATGAACATCTTCATCGCCAGGCTGCGCAACAAATGAGCCCTTTGACACCTCAACTGCTAATTCTTTGAGAGCACCGCGAATGGCAGATGCATCTTCCTTTGAAACTAACTTGCTGGATTCCAAAACAGATAAGTGAGCCAGGGATGAGCGAATGTCATAAGGAGCTAAACGCCAGTCAAAGTGGGCACTACGAGAGAGTGCAAAAACAGCATCAGCTGGGCCATCACTAAAGCGTGCACCCCAGAGCGCCATTTACTTTCTCCCATTCTTAGTTGCCGCGTAAGCGAGTAATTCTTTCGCTAATTGCGCTCCACCTGTTGCTTTCTTGGACACAAGGATAATCGTGTCGTCGCCTGCAATCGTGCCAATAACACCTGTGAGATTGGCGTGGTCAAGTGAACTAGCAACGAACTGCGCAGCCCCTGGTGGTGTGTGAATCACGGCTAAGTTGGCACTGTGATCAACGGAGAGAATTAACTTTGACGGGACAGGATTGATACGAGAGAGAGCATCATCAGAGGACTCTCTAATTTGGTAGATAGACTCACCATCTCGACCACGACCACGAACCGCGCCAATTTCTTCGAGATCTCTACTAGCAGTTGCCTGAGTAACTCTATATCCACTCTTCTTGAGTGCCACGACTAGATCAGACTGTGAATGAATGACTCCAGATTGAATCAGCGCTATTGCCTTAGCTCTGCGCGCAGAAACATTAGTTGCATTACTTGCCATCACTGATCACCTTTCTAAAGATAGAAACAAACTTGACTAACTGTGCCTGAGTGACAATGAGGGCAGGTGCTATTCGAATCGTTGATTCATTAGCAGCATTGACCAAAACTCCAGCCTTAGCCATCTTGGCCGCAAACTCTTTTGCAGCAGGTGTATCCAACTCAATTCCAATCAACAAACCAGCTCCGCGCACTTCCTTCACACCCTTGACCATCGCTAACTCTGTCAAAAGATATTCATGATGAAGGACTGTCTTTTCAATAAGCTTCTCTTTTTCAATCACTGCAATGGCTGCAAGACCTGCAGCAGTAGTAACTGGGTTGCCACCAAATGTTGTGCCGTGATCTCCGGCCTCAAAAAGTGATGCTGCTTTTCCGAGTGCAATCATCGCCCCTAATGGCAATCCCCCGCCTAATCCTTTAGCCAACGTAATCACATCAGGCTTTATCCCTGAGTACTCATATCCAAACCAATCACCTGTGCGACCCATGCCTGTTTGCACAGCATCAATTACTAACAACACACCATACCTATCGCAGAGTTCTCTCACCTGTGACAAGTAATCAACTGGTGGAATTATCACTCCGGCTTCTCCCATGATTGGCTCCAGAATCACCATTGCAGTCTTTCTTGAAATAGCACGACGCATCGCTTCGATGTCACCAAAGGCAACATGCTTAACGCCTTTGACCAGAGGCAAAAATGGTTCGCGCTTTGCAGGTTGTCCTGTTAGTGAAAGTGCACCCATTGTTCTACCGTGGAATGCGCCTTGCGCAGCAATGATTCGGTTGCGACCTGTTCGACGAGAAAGCTTTAATGCTGCCTCATTAGCTTCAGCACCAGATTGGCAAAAGAAAACACGTGCACTCTTATCGCCCGTCATTTCAACTAACTTTGCAGCTAACGCTAAAGCGTTGGGATGGGCATAGAAATTACTCACATGACTTAACTGTGCGATCTGCTTGCTAACAGCCTTCACAATAGCTGGATGTGCATGTCCCAAGATGCTGGTTGCAATTCCGCCTAAGAAATCTAAGTACTGCTTTCCATCGGCATCAGTAACTACTATGCCTTTGCCCTTCACAAGTGCAATCGATGGCACACCGTAATTATTCTGTGTTGTGCTCTTCCACTGTTTTATGAGATCTGTGTTTTTCATGCGATCACCAACGTTCCACCTTTGCTCAGTAGTGCGTCTGCAAAATTATGTGGATCAGTACCATCAATAATTCGCACGGCCTTAGCACCACCCGCTACAGCGTCCAGTGCAGCTTGAACTTTAGGTGCCATACCTTCGGCAAACCCTGCCTTTATGGAATTTAGCTCATCTGATGAAATTGAATCAATCAAAGAAGATGTATCTGGCCAACTACGATAAATCCCAGCAACATCAGTCATAACGATGAGTGCAGAAGCATCTAACGCTCCGGCAATTGCTGCGGCAGCTAAATCAGCATTCACATTTAATCCACCAGAGCCGCCTTCATCACTACTAATGGGTGCAACGACTGGAACAACTCCCTTACTGACTAATTCTCTTAACGTCGAAACATCGACCCTAACAACATCGCCCACGCTCCCAAGATCGGCATTACTTCCATCTACTAATGTTGTTTTCTTTCTCGCGATCAGAGTGGGCAACGTACGACCTGATAGTGCTTGAGCCTTAATTCCACCCTTAATAAGAGTTTGTGCAACCTTTGGGCCGACTTCATTAGCTAGAACTGTCTCAACAACTTCAAAAATCTCTGGCGTTGTGTAACGAAAGCCACCAACGAATGAACTTTCAATTCCCTTAGTTTTCAACGCCGCATCAATTTGAGGTCCGCCACCGTGCACAACCACAACGGATTCACCTGTCGCTTGCGCAGCTGCAATTGCCTGAGCAAAAGCCCCGTTTTCATCTTTCATGGCATGGCCACCGAATTTAACGACGATCATGTTGAATACGCCGAGTTCTCATGAACATAGTCATGTGAGAGATCATTAGTCATCACACTTGCACTGGCGTTGCCAACCTTGAGATCTATGACTATTTCCACAAGACGGTTACTGAAATCAACTTTGCTCTTATCGGCATCCGGTGCGCTATTTGTGCACACTTGAACACCATTGAGGGCAACATCAATTGTTAGGGGATCCATATGGGCATCTGCCGTGCCAACGGCAGCTAACACTCTGCCCCAGTTTGGATCTCCACCAAAGATTGCTGCCTTCAGTAAGTTGTTGCGAGCACACGCTCTAGCTACCTCGACGGCATCTGTTTCACTCACTGCATTGTTGACCGTAATCGCAACTGATTTGGTAGAGCCTTCTGCATCTTCAATGAGTTGAGCGGCAAGTGATCCACAGACTTTCATCAACAGATCTTCCAACTCTGAATCAGAGAGAGTTTGTCCTGATGCACCTGATGCCATAAAGAGCACTGTGTCATTAGTTGATGTACATCCATCTGAATCAATTCGGTTATAAGTTCGATCCGTTACTTGTGCAAATATCTTGGAAGCATTTGAACTCACTTGCCCATCTGTCATGACAACCGAAAGCATGGTTGCTAAAGCCGGAGCTAACATTCCGGCGCCCTTTGCAATACCGGCCACTTGGACTTTGCCTAGTTTGGCTTGTGCAATCTTTGGCACTGAATCCGTTGTCATGATGGCCCGTGCGCACTCCTGCAGTGATTCAGATTTGAGCTCTGATGCAATTGACCTAATTCCATTTTCAATCTTTGTCATGGGTAGTAATTCACCAATAAGGCCAGTTGAACAAACAACCACTTCGCCCGATGAAACTTCTAGTAAATCCCCTACCAACTCTGCAGTTGCATGAGTGTCAGCAAATCCTTGCGGTCCTGTACAGGCATTGGCCCCGCCGGAGTTGAGCACTACTGCTCTAACGATCTGATCTTTAACTACTTGCTTGCTCCAAATGACCGGTGCTGCAACTACTTTATTTGATGTGAAAACCGCTGTACCGAAAAAGGACGGCCCTTTGTTTTCAATCAGCGTTAAATCAAGTGCCCCGGTGCTCTTTAAACCTGCAGCACATGCAGCTCCCACAAAGCCTTGAGGTAGTTTCATGCGCCTATGCCATCAGTTGATAGACCAGAACCTTCATGAAAACCAGTAATGATGTTTGCGTTTTGTATTGCCTGACTAGCTGCGCCTTTTCCTAAATTATCCAAGGCAACACTGATGACTAGACGGTTAGTGTGTTCATCAACGGCAACCTGGATTTGAACCTTATTGGAACCTGTAACAGAACCTGTCTTAGGCATCTGACCAACAGGCAACACGTCTACGAAATACTCTCCTGCATAGTGCTTTGTAAAAAGGTCATGTGCTTCTTTGGAATTCATTGGCTTGTTCAACTTGGCAGTAATGGTTGCCAGAATGCCACGGGGCATTGGAGCAAGTATTGGCGTGAAAGAGATTTTCACCGGCTTTTTTGCAATAGCTGACACAGCCTGCTCAATCTCTGGTGTGTGTTGATGCACTCCGCCGAACTTATATGAAGTCAGAGAGCCCATCACTTCACTTGCAATCAAATTAATCTTGGCGCTTCGACCCGCCCCAGTTGTTCCAGATGCCGCAACTACAACAACATCGCTGACATCTACATGATTAACTGCAGGTGCTATCCCTAAAGTAATTGCCGTTGCATAGCAACCAGGATTGGCAACTTTGCTTTCCTTCGCTATAGCTTGACGTTGTCCCGCGCTCAGTTCAGGTAGTCCATAGACCCAAGCACCAGCATGAGCTCCCCCATAGTATTTCTCCCAGGCAGATGCATCTTCTAATCTGTAATCAGCACCTAGATCCACGATCTTTGCCGTAGATGGAATCTTTGAAATGAGTGATGCTGATTCACCATGAGGCAGCGCGATAAAGACGAGTTCGATATCTGAAAAATCTATCTCTGAAACAGCTAAAAACTTCTCACCGTTGTGAGTTGTTAAGTGTGGATGGACGGATGTGACTAGCTCACCAGCATTCGAGTGAGCACTAATAGCCGTGACTTGAAAATGTGGATGCACTGCCAGTAAACGAAGAAGTTCTCCCCCGGCATAGCCGCTTGCACCAATGACCGCTGTTTTCATGGTCCTAGGATATCTTCTAGTCGATATTTATGCAAACACCTGCATATTTATGCGGTACGAACTACTGCTCCGCACTTCTTGGCTGCCACAGCTGTAGCTGCCTCACGCATGGCTGAGACCTCATCGCCGGTTAGCGTGCGATCCGGTGCTCTAAAGACCAAAGTGAAAGCTAGAGAGATCTTGCCATCGCCGATCTTGTCGTAGCGATCAAAGAGAGAGATGGACTCAAGTAAGTCTCCAGCACCCTCAGTTAACGCCGCTTGAACTTCGGCAGCAGTGACTTTCTCATCAACAATTAACGCCACATCTTGCAACGCTGCAGGCATTGTTCCTACACGTGTTGGACGTACGAGAGAAGAATCTGGAAGCGCGCTGAGTCCAACAGCAAAAGCCACACTTCGCTCAGGTAAACCGTACTTAGCAATAATTCGAGGGTGAAGCTCTCCGGCGTGTGCCACTGCTTTGCCATCAACGATCAATTCTGCGCATCGCCCTGGGTGCCACGGTGCAAAATCAGAGCGCTTGATACTCCACTCAAGATTACACAGGGCCAAGATATCTTGGGCATATTCAATTGCATCGTGCCATGTGTATGCACGTGCTTTTCCTTGCCAATTCTCATTCTCAACTTTGCCTACGAGCAAACCAGCCACGTGGTAAGCCTGTGGTGGAACGGAAGCAAAAATCTCTTCAATAACCTTTTGGCTTGGTCGCTTGGATAGGTCAGGTGAAATTGCAGGTACTAATTTCTGAGCACTTCGGAATATCGATCCCATCTCAAAGATTGCAAAATCTTTCGCCCCGCGACTGATGTTGCGCTGTGCAACCTCAATTAACCCCGGAACCAAATGAACTCGCATCAATGGAAACTCTTCAGACATTGGGTTAGCAATTGCATAGGTTGAAGCACGTTCGCCAACAAAGCCCATCGCATCAATAGTTTCTTGGTTTGTGAATGGGAAAGTTTGAACTTCAGCTAAACCACGACTTGCAAGCATTGTCGCAACGGCTCTGCGACGCTTTTGAGTTGGGGTTAGCGATGCGTGCAAAGGTCGTGGTGGCAATATGGATGGAATCTTGTCGTAGCCGATCATGCGCGCTACTTCTTCAGCAAAATCTGCAACACCCACTAAATCTGCCCGCCATGATGGTGGATCAACGGTCCAACTCTTCTCATCCACATCGCACCCAACAAGGCGCAGGATGCGGGCCACATCAGCATTTGAAACCTCAAAGCCCAGAATTTTAGATATGTATGTGGGATCAATCTTCACAACGGCTGGGTAAATCGGCTCACCTGCCACAACAGTTGCCACATGCACGGCAGAACTGTGTTGAGTAAGCAGCTGAACGAATCTGGCAGATGCGAACTCAGCCAATGAAGGATCAACACTTCGCTCTAAACGCCTTGAAGCCTCAGATGAGAGTTTGTGCCTGCGTGAATTCTTAGCAATACACACGGGATCAAATCGAACAGCCTCCAAAGCGATCTCAGTCGTAGATTGAGTGATCTCAGATGAAAGACCACCCATAGTTCCAGCTAACGCCAACGGTTGATCATCATCACAGACCATCAAATCATCTGGATCCAATGTGCGCTCTTGTCCATCTAAGGTAACAAATTTCTGTACCTTGCCAGCGCGCTTAACAGTAAGACCACCCTTGATTTTTGATTTATCAAATGCGTGCAATGGTTGGCCAAGTTCTAACATGACGTAGTTGGTAACATCTACAACGAGTGAAATTGAGCGCATACCCATCTTTTCAATACGTCTGCGCATCCATAGGGGCGTTGTGGCCTTTGGATCAAAGTTAGACATGGTACGAAGATAGAAAACTGAAGCTGAAGTTTTATCCTCAATCTTTGCACTCACGCCTTTGCCGGTTTCTGAAAACTTTAGTGAACGTAGGGCATCGACTGGATCTGTGAATTTAAGTCCAAGTGAGCCAGCAACCTCTCGTGCTATTCCTCGAATACTCAATGCATAACCGCGATCTGGATTAACTGCCACATCAAAGATCACATCGTTAATCTGCAAGCCCTCGATTGCATCGGCACCAATTTTCACATCGGCCTCTGAGAAAACCATGATGCCTGAATGTTCATCGCTAATGCCTAGTTCACGAGCAGAGCAGATCATTCCATTAGAAGTTTTGCCGTAAGTCTCACGGGCACTGATTGCAAAATTACCAGGCAAGACAGCCCCAGGAAGAGCTGCGACAATCATGTCCCCCACCGCAAAGTTTGTAGCCCCACAAATGACGTAGCGAGTTTCTTTTTCGCCACAATCAATACCCACATAGCGAATTGGTTTCTTATGTTCAGTTAACTCTTCAATTGAGAGCACTTTTGCAAACTTAAGTGGACCAGTTAAATCAGCGCCTTGGTAGATGATTTCTTCAACTTCAAAGCCAACTCGAATAAGGCCATCAGAGATCTCATCTGCACTTACTTTTGCAGAGATATCCACAAACTCTTTAATCCACGATAGAGGTGCGCGCATTAGAGTCCCACCCCGAATTGGCGCGTGAAGCGCAGATCTCCTTCAACGATGTCATGCATATCTGTAATGCCATGTCGCACCATCAAGGTTCGCTCTAATCCCATTCCAAAAGCAAAGCCACTGTAGACATCGGTATCTATCCCACAACTTTCTAGAACCTTTGGATTGACCATTCCACAACCGCCCCATTCAATCCAGCGATTGTTAAAGAATATGTCGACCTCAGCACTTGGTTCAGTGAATGGGAAAAATGATGGGCGAAGACGAGTTGTAACATCAGGACCGAACATATGACGGGCAAAATTATCCAGCGTTCCTTTGAGATGGGCCATCGTGATGCCCTTATCAACAACTAAGCCTTCAACCTGATGAAAAACTGGACTATGCGTTGCATCCAACTCATCTGCTCTAAATGTTCGCCCAGGACAGATGACATAAATAGGTGGAGTCTGAGTCAGCATCGTGCGAATTTGAACAGGTGATGTGTGAGTACGCAGCACCATTCCAGATTCAACTGGCTCAACAAAGAATGTGTCCTGCATTGTGCGAGCTGGATGATCTGCAGGAATATTGAGCGCATCAAAGTTCAACCACCCTGATTCAAGCTCTGGTCCTTCAGCAACTGCATAACCTTGTTCAATAAAGAAATCTGAGACTTCATTTTTGATAATTGAAATCGGATGTAGTCCCCCGCGATGTCTGCGATTAACAGGCAAAGTAATATCAACTACTTCTTCAAGCAAAACTTTCTTATCTCGCTCGGCCTCAAGTTTTTCTGTTGCCGTAGCAAGTGCTTGTGCAATTGCAGCCTTCGCATCTCCAATAATTTTGCCAAAGCTAGCTTTTTCATCAGGCGACAAAGATCCAAGTCCTCGTGAAGCAAGAGAGATAGGTGCCTTGTCTCCAGAGTGCGCTAGACGAGCAGCCTTAAGAGAATCTAAATCTGTAGCGGCGCCAAAGGCTACTTGGGCATCTTTAACCCATTGTGAGACATCTTCTTGGCGCATAGAGCGAACTCTATCCTGTGAGAGTTTAGGAAGATGGGATATTAGCTAGGTGATACAAAACAATGGTTGCCGCTGCAGAAAGATTCAGGCTTTCGGCATTACCAGGCATCGATATTTTGACTTGCTCAATGGAAGATACGCCTTGGGCAGTTGCTAATCCCCTGGCCTCATTGCCAAGTATTGCTACACAATCCTTAGTGATCTTCAGATCCTTGAGTGATTTTTGACCCTCTGCTGCCAAAGTGAAAGCTTGAATGCCAAGGGCTAGAACTGTAGATAACTCTATGTTTTCAAATACAGGTGTGTGCCACAGCGAACCAGCAGTACTACGGACAACTTTCGGAGAATACAAATCCACACTGCCTGGAGATGTAATAACGGCATCTATTCCAAAAGCATCAGCGGAGCGAATGATCGTTCCAGCATTGCCTGGATCTTGAATCTCTGAGAGATAAACAAATTTACGTGTTCCATTGAGAGTTATTGATTCCAGAGAATTAGCCGGAATTGAACACACGGCCAGAATTCCTTGAGGCGTAATAGTTTCTGACATAGCCTTCATCACTTCATCACTTACTTCAATGACATTAAAAGCGCCTAAATCAGAAATCTGTTCTACTTTAATTCGTCCACTTGGTGTGACGTATAAAGTTTCAATACGTGGACCGGTCGTTGCCACCATAGCTTCACGGGCACATTGCAAACCTTCTGCAACGAAGTGACCGGAAGATTTACGTTCTTTTGTACCCCTAGAACCAATTAGAGCCTTAACTCGCGCGATATGTGGCGAGTTAAGGCTCTCAATCATTGGGATCTATTAAGCAGATACAAGGCTCTTGCGAGCAACATCAACAAGTGTCTTGAAAGTAGCTGGATCATTTGTTGCTAGATCTGAAAG
>JBIIJO010000106.1:0-2586 GCA_044233685.1 Candidatus Planktophila sp. | reverse complement strand
CCAGGTAATACAAAGTGCAAACGCTCACGCGCTTGGGACTTAATGTATTCGGGGTCTTGCCATAAGAGAAGTTCTTGGCGCGCAGCATCTAGCGCTTTGTTATCTGAGGCTAACTGTGAATTTAGTGCGCTGATTTGTGCTCGCTGGGTGAAGTAGTGCTTCACGGGAGGTGCAATGGCTAGAGCTAATATAAAAAATATCGTCCATAACGCCAATGCACGCCCCGAATTGCGCCGACTTCTAAAACTTAATTGTCGACGCGCCACAAAATCACTTATGCCTTAAAGCGTGGAAAAGCATCTCTGCCGGCATAACGTGCGCCTTCAGCAAGCTCTTCTTCAATGCGTAGTAGTTGGTTGTACTTAGCAACGCGCTCAGTACGTGCAGGTGCACCAGTCTTGATCTGTCCACAGTTAAGTGCCACAGCTAAATCAGCAATCGTTGTGTCTTCAGTTTCACCTGAACGGTGGCTCATCATTGAGCGGTAGTTAGCACGGTGAGCCATCTCTACTGCATCAATAGTTTCAGTCAGCGTTCCGATTTGATTGACCTTAACGAGTAGAGCATTGGCAGTTCCGCCTGCGATTCCGCGGGCAAGACGCTCTGGGTTAGTTACAAAGAGGTCATCACCAACGATTTGAATGCGTGAACCTAGGCTCTTAGTCATATCAGTCCAGCCAGCCCAGTCTTCTTCATTGAGTGGATCTTCAATTGAAACGATTGGGTAGGCATCAACAAGTGAGGTGTAATAAGCAATCATCTCTGCAGATGTCTTTGAGGCACCTTCAAATGTGTATTTGCCGTTGTCGTGGAACTCTGTTGCAGCAACATCCATTGCAAGTGCAATCTCTTTGCCAGGCTTGAATCCTGCGATTTCAATCGCTTCAAGAATGAGGTCGAGCGCTGCGCGGTTGCTCTCAAGGTTAGGCGCAAAACCACCTTCGTCACCAACAGATGTTGCTAGGCCACGCTTTTTAAGAACTGATTTAAGTGCGTGATAAATCTCAGCGCCCCAGCGAAGTGATTCGCGGAATGTTGGTGCACCAATTGGGGCAATCATGAACTCTTGAATATCAACGTTTGTATCAGCATGTGCTCCGCCATTGAGGATGTTCATCATTGGCACAGGAAGAACATGTGCATTTGGTCCACCTAGGTAGCGAAAGAGTGAAAGATCAGCAGATTCTGCAGATGCTTTAGCAACTGCAAGTGAAGCACCAAGGATTGCATTGGCACCCATGCGTGATTTGTTCTTCGTTCCATCTAAAGTGATCATTGCATCATCAATTAAGCGCTGATCTTGAGCATCAAAGCCAATAATCTCTGGTCCAATTTCATCATTAACAAATGCGATTGCCTTTTCAACACCTTTACCTAGATAGCGCTTTCCGCCATCTCGCAATTCTGCTGCTTCAAATGCACCTGTTGATGCACCACTTGGAACTGCAGCGCGTGCTTGTGTTCCATCTTCTAATTGGATTTCGACTTCAACCGTTGGATTTCCACGGGAGTCTAGAATTTCACGAGCTCCGAGAGCTTCGATTATTGCCATTGAGTTTCTCCTTCGTCACTTACACATTTTGTGCCGTAGACCTCAACGCTGAAATCGCACAATCTTTACTGGACTAATCCTACCGTGCCTCGATAGCGCTCACTTGTTCGCTTAACTTCAACGCCTCTTTGCGTAGCGCAGCCTCAGCATCTATTCCATTGGCATGGGCCCAAGCAATAACGGCCAGCAATGCCTGTCCAACTGCACCCTCATCAGCATGCCCACTGATGTCAGCAAGGGATGGGGTACGCAGATCAACGTTGTATTTTTCGGCGCGATACAAAAGCTTTTCAATTAAGGGCAAAGCTGGCTGCGCCATTGCAATCCCGTCAAGGGCTGAAGTGCGGCCCTTTTCTTTCTTTTTAATATCTTCCCAATTTTGCAAAACATCTTCTGAAGTTTTTACTTCAACTCCAGCAAAGACATGGGGGTGGCGCCTAATCAACTTATCAGCGATGCCTTGAGCAACATCTTCAATTGAAAATGGATCACTTGGATGATCTTGGGCAATACGTGCATGGAAATAGACCTGCAGTAATACATCGCCGAGTTCTTCGCGCATATCAACGCGATCACCACCTGCTACAGCATCCACAAATTCATAGGACTCTTCTAACAGATATTTAAGAAGTGACTCATGCGTTTGTTCTGCATCCCAAGGACAACCCCCAGGAGAGCGCAGTTGGTTCATGACCTCAACTAAGCGTTGAAGCTGTGAACCCTGCGTCATCGACTAATTCTTTACTCTGTTGGAGTTACAGCAGTACCTGCTGCATCTGAGGCAACAACATCGGCCACTGTGGGATCCCACTTGCCATAACGTGGGTTAACAGTCACACCAAGTTCTTTAGCTTTTGCAACAACAAGCTTTTGAATCTGTGCTCCCATATCAGCCTCACTCACTCCAGCAGCAGTTAATGCTTGGCTAATTTTGTCTGAAAGTGAAATCGCTTCGATGTATTGATCAAAATCCTTTTCAGCAATTCCTGCACCAACAAGTGCGTTTGGAAGTGCTTCTTCCCCACCTACCTGGT
>JBIIJO010000026.1:0-10928 GCA_044233685.1 Candidatus Planktophila sp. | reverse complement strand
TGTAGTTAGAAACTACCCACTGGAAATCTGATGCACCAATCATCTTGTTGAGGTGATCGATATTGCGATCGTGCTCATGGTTACCAAATACTGAAACATCAAGCTTGGCAGCATTTAATGATTCAATCGTTGGTAGCTCTTCAAACTCTGTTGAAATTGGAGGTGCTGCACCGATGTTGTCTCCAGATGAGACCGCAATCGTTGCCTTATTTGCAGTGCGATCTGCGTTCCAGTTACTTGTCAGAAGTGCTGCACCGAATGATCCACCCACTTCAATTGCACCGTGTAGGTCGCTGAGCTGGAGAACTTGAACAGCTTTGTTGAGTGATGATGCAGCAGTTGCTAGTTGCGCCGCTGTGTAGCTCTTATTTGATGCTGCTGGCTTTGAAAAGCCATAAGCGTTCACAGCCTGAACAACAGGTGTTCCTCCTGGTTGCCCATCGACAACAGGCATGGTTACAACGCTGCTATTTCTTGCAGGTACAAAGATTGGGCATGAGCCCGCACCTGCAGAGACAACGTAACCAGTAACTCCTGGTGCAACATTTGCGCCTGGTGTCCATTTAACAACAACTCCACGTGCACCTATATAAGAGGTGACGTTGGTAGGTGCGTTTGGAAGAGAGTATGTGTTTGCTTGCGCAGTTGGAATTAGTAACGAGACTAATAATGCGATGGCTGTGGCGAGTGCGCCAAAGCCAGTGAATTTTCTTGAGATAAGGGTTTGTTTCATGGCCTTATCTAAGCAGTACTCAATTTCACTTAAGTGTTTTTTAGGTAACGACATGATTACTGCAGAGTGAGAAAGGTTACGACAAGCCCAACTTTAAAAGTTCATCGCGCGTAACACTCTTAACCCGAGGTTTACCCTTTGGCTCACCCGCAGCCACTTCGGCTTCATTAATCTTTTGCCACGCACCTTGATCAACAACTACTTGGTGAGTCAATAACTGCGAAACATCACCAGCGGCTTTAGGTGTTTTTAAATCGCTAATCATCAGTTCAACAACTGCGGCAGCATCTGATTTGTTAGTGCCAATGACTCCTGATGGACCACGCTTAGCCCAACCAACAACATACAAATTCTCATTTACCCGGCCATCGGTGTTAACAACCTTGCCATTTTCATATGGCACACCATCAATACCAGCTGCTTGATAGCCAATAGCAGTAATAACTAGTCCGCACTTAATAGTCACATCACCGTTAGGAGTTGAATACACAACGCCTTCGACGCGATCTGTGCCAAGGATTTGCTTGGGGGTGTGCTGGAAAAGAAAGCGCATAGTGCGCTCATGTTCACTTTTTTGTGACTCTGCGATTAATAACATTGCATCTAGGTTACTTTTCACATCTTTTTCAGGCTCTGCCCCTGCGCGAACTATCGCAGCATCAATATCTGCTTTGTTAATGACAACATTGGTGTGTTCAAGCTTTGGCAGTTCTCGAAGTTCAGGGGAAGTAAAAGCTGCGTGCTCTGGTCCACGGCGAGCGCTGATATAAACATCGCGCACAGCACTGGCTTTAAAGGCATCTATTGCATGATCTGCAGTATCTGTTGTATCTAGCTCACTTGGTTCAAGTGCCAACATACGTGCAACATCCATTGCAACATTGCCCGCGCCAATTACTACTGCCGTATCGCAATCAAGCGGGACCTTCACATCAACATAATCTGGATGTGAGTTATACCAAGGGACAAAGTCTGCCGCCGATAGCGAACCCGGCAAATCTTCTCCTGGTATTCCAAGGCTCTTACCTAGGTGTGAACCGGTTGCAATAACAACTGCGTCGTATTTTTCTTTGAGTTGAGCAACGCTTATCTGGCTGCCAATTTCAACGTTGGCAAAGAGGCGAAAGTTAGGATCAGCTGCAATCTTTTCAAAGACTTTAGAGACTGTCTTAATCTTTGGATGATCGGGTGCAACACCGCTTCGAACTAATCCCCATGGTGTGGGAAGGCGTTCAATCATGTCTATTGCAAAAGTGCGATCTTCGTTTTGTTGATTCTGTAAAGCTTGCGCCGCAAAATAGCCCGCTGGCCCTGCGCCAACGATTGCTACTTTAAACAATGGCACGGCCAACTCCTTTAATTATCTTTATGGCGGAGACGAGGAGATTTGAACTCCTGAAGGGTTTAACCCCTTACCTCGTTAGCAGTGAGGCGACCTAGGATGCTCTAACTCTTATCTACGCTTGTTAGACAAGTTTATACCTTGTTAATTCGTTCTAAAACAGGGCTATTTGCTCTAAGTCGTGGGCAAAACATGGGCAAAAGTATGGTCTGTCAGTCGCACCCGATACTCTTTTGATATGAGAAAAACATTGGTCGCCTTCCTAGTTGTCCTTCTTTCTGCAAGTTTTGTAGCCCCAACCCAAGCAGCTCCGAAAGCTTCGGTGGTAACTGCTGCCTTTAAAACCCTTCTCAACACAACAGTTGATTCAATGGATGCACTGGAGCAGAAGTATGAGGCTGATGTTGACCTACTCGATGAAGCACTATCTGCAGCTACGAAGGCAGCTAATGCAGTTCTTGCTCAGGAAATTCAAGCAGCGACCGATCTTTATTCACCACAGATTGCATCTGCTAACCAACGCTTAGAATCTGCAAAGACACTGTTTAAAAATAACAGCGACCTCAAGATTCAGCAGTCTCTATTCTCATGGCAAAATGCTGACAGAGTCTATTCACACCTAATCTGTCCTGAGACAACGCTTCCTGCGGGTGCAGGTTGGATGGAAATTGCAAAGAGATACTGTTCAAATGCGAACAACCTCCCACGTCCAGGAGATATTTCGACCAAAACTACAAGCAAGAACATAATTGGTGGAGAAGATTGGCAGTCGGGTGAGATTGCAAAGATTGCCTTAGTTAGCATTGACAACAAAGACTTGTTATTTGCGATTTCAAACGGGTGGCTCGTGCCAGTGAATCCAAGTTTGTTTGATTCAAGCAGATTATCAATTTCTGCAGAAACAGGAAACATTGCCGATTTAACTCAGAAAAATGGGAAAGCAAGATTGGCCGCTGAGGCTAAAAACCAAAAAGCTATAGAAGCTGCGAACAAGACTAGATCAGACGCTTTAGCTGATTTGGATGAAGCCTTTGAGACCGCCAAGGCTCAACTTGAGGCTCAAGAGACCGCAGCTAATCTCGCTTTACTAGCGGCCAAGAGAGCAGCAAAAGATGCAAAGGTTTTCGACACTGCATTCGCCGTGGCTTATAAGTTTGAATACAACAGACTTATGGTTGGGGAAATTGCAGATGCTGCTTGGACTGGGGAATGGACTTTCCGCACTATCGATTCAATAATCAAAGTAAACAGACTGGCTGTAAATGGAGACGCTATCTCTGCCAAGTACTCTATGAGTGCCGCCAAGGCTTTCAATAATGTTGTCGGAAATGCATTCACCAATGAGCCTGAATTTAGAAGTGCCCTAAAGGTCCTGACTGCGATCTACAAGAAAACGACCAAAGTTTCACTAAAGGTTTGACCTTAGACAATTTCGTATTCAACTTTTGGTGTCACATTAGTGCTTGTCCTTGTCGGGATAGAGAGTTTATATCTGTCATTACCTGACTGAGGAGTACGCTACTTTTCTGAACTAGACCTAGGAGGCAACATGCAATTCATGAAGACAATTTGGTCCAAATTTCAAGCCATGAAACTTTGGCAAAAAATCATCACAGTAGTTTTGATTTTATCCTTGATAGGCGCATTTACAGGTTCGGGTGAATCTAGCGACAGTTCCAGTACAGGAACGACACAGTCAGAATCTCCTAGCCCTGAACCTAAAGTTCTCACAACACTGGATAAGTTAAGTGACTCAAATGTTAAATGGGAAAACTACGCAGATACGGTTAAGCAGCGAATTGCGGACTTGATTGACGCACAAGACTGCACAAGTCTTCAAGCAGAATTTGATATAGCTGATCAAAATAGCGAGGCAACAAGAAACCGCACGGGCGAATCGAATGCAAACCTGATGGCTCTAATAGATGACCGCATGCGTGAAATTGGATGCTTTGGTTAGCAAGCAAAGACATTGTAAATGCAGACACCAAGGGGAACTAGGCTTGCCCAAGATTGCTAGTTCGAACACTCGCAATAGGCGGATGCCCAAGAGTTCCCCTTGGTGCCCACTAAATTCTTTACCACTGAAGAGTTAGCCTGAATAGGGTTAACCCAGTGCTCAGTCTCTATTGTCTATAGCTTCTAATTGCTTTCTTGATAATCTTTTCAAGCTCAAGTAAAGATATTGTGTCTGCTCCCATAGTCTCGACGTGCCCACCCGTACTCTTCATTTGCTCATAAGACAAATAAGGTGGAATTTTGAGATCTTTCCTAATTACTTTGAAAACCATTTTTTCAACGTCTAAAGCTTCTCTTCCAGTCTCAAATTGCCAAACTTTATAGGTGACCCATCCTCTTGCATTGAACCGACCTAATCGGTCCATATGCTTTTTTACGTTTCCAATCCCAACTTTATGAGCATTTAGTTCTTCATTTGTAATTAAGTAAACGTAGGACTTCTTTTGCATTCCTAAACCTGCTGGAGCGCAATAAACACATCCTTTATGACCGCTCTTAACATTGGCCAGAGAGGGCGTAATAATTCTTTTGCAAATGAGGCATCGACATTTCCAAGGTGCATTCATGTTTACATAAGGCTCCAGAGGTTTGATGTCTCCTTTAAACATGATTGCTATAGCTTCCGCCTGAGCAGTTCGTGTTGAATTTCCAATAGCTACCAAACCACACGGAATGCAACCACCTTGACCTCTAAGAATTGAATTGAATGCTGGGTAGCCGATTTCCCCGCACTTTAAACACTTGCATTTCCACTTTGCATGCCCCCCTGGATATGGGACCAGAGGTTCTAGCTTTGCCTTTTTCATGACTTGAGCAATCTTTTTCGGATTCGGAATTTTTGCTCCTGCACAATCCATGCAGCCGAGCTTTAGATTTTTTCTGGCTAGGAGAAAATTTCTTCTAACTTCTTTTCTTTTGCCACAAACTAAACATCGAACTTTGACCAGATCACTATTTCCCGTGTGTTTTCCAATCGCTTCCAAATTATGTTTCGCAAGTAACTCAAGGTGTTTCTCAAGAGTCACTTGCATTAATCCCGCTGACGTTCGAGAGCATTTTTCACAACCCTTGTTTCGACCCTTTTTCCCAAGAGTGTCCCAATTAACGTTAGATTTTTTATTGCAAAGTAAACATTTAACTTGGAATGAAGTTTTCTTATCGACCCACTTATATTTACCAACAAGTTCCAACTTCTGTTGTTTCAACTTCTTTAGAGCTTCTTCGGGAGACACTCGGCTCGCTAATCCCGTTTTTGCGTAACTGCAGGGCCTGCAGCCTCCTTGACCACGTTTAATTAAACTGTATTGCGGAAAAACAATTTGTCCACAATCAAGGTGTAAACACTTCCATTTTTCATTAGCGCTTTTGTATGGCTCTAAGGGCTTTAAGCCAGCCTTTAGCATGACCCTTTCTGCAACTTTTGGATCCGTCTTTTTAGACACATCTAATTGTATTTGCATTAAATTAAGATTGTCATCACGATGCGCTCTAAACTCAACTGGTCAAGATATGGGCAAAAGTCAAAGAGTTGAGTAGGGTAACGAGGTGAAGTTTTTAGGAATTGTCCTCTCAGCCCTGATTCTTGTTGGATGTGGTCAGGAGCAGACGGTCTCTCAAGAGCCACCGATTCCAGATGTTAATTCAGCAAAATTAGATGCTTGTACAACATGGGGTGAGACAGGGGTTGTTGGTAGCGATGTTAAGTTTGTAGATATGGTCTACATGTCTGATGAAGCTGCAGCCAAGTTTTCAGCCTTAGCCAGAATTGATAGCAGTTACGAATATGCGAGTAAAGCTGCCTATACATTGAGTGCCTTCAACGGTTCAAGAGTTTCAGATAACTTGCGCCCATTGTTTCTTTTGACGGTAGCAGATTTAAAGAGGGCATGTCTTGGATAATTCAATTTCACATAATCAAAGAGTGAGAGCACCATTTTTGGTCTTCGCACTCATTTTGTTGATTGGTTTCACAAATTCAGCCCTTACGAGTCAGGCATTCGGTAGTGATGAGATCCAAATTAGAACTGCTCCAGAACGAATAGGTGGTTACGACAGAAAATTATTCAAGCACTGGATAGATGCTGATAAGAATGGATGTGATACCCGCAAGGAAGTTTTGATTGCTGAGGCCATCGTTAAACCAAAAAAAGGTCCTAAATGTGTCCTGTCAGGTGGAAAGTGGATCAGTGCTTATGACGGAAAGTCATACACAAAAGATGCGAGTCTGGACATTGACCACATGGTTCCTCTCGCAGAAGCTTGGCGTTCGGGAGCATGGGCTTGGACAGCAAAGCAAAGACAAGACTTCGCAAATGATCTGAGTGATTCAAGAGCGCTGATTGCTGTGACTGCAAGCGCTAACCGTTCAAAAGGGGATCAGGATCCAAAAACTTGGCTACCAAGTAAGGACAAGTGCACTTACATCGAATCTTGGGTAGCAATAAAAGTTAGGTACTCGCTCACTTTTGATACAGGAGAACTCTCTGTAATTCAGAGTTATTTCACATCATGCCCAATAACAAATATTTCCTCTGAGGTTCTTTCTGGTTATGAAACTGAAGGGAATCAAGTAGCACCGACTCCAAGTGCTACGGCAACGCCTACAGCTAGTGCCACACCAACGCCTACAGTGAGTGCAACGCCTACAGCTAGTGCCACACCAACGCCTACAGTGAGTGCAACGCCTACACCGACTAGTTCACAACTACCAATAGTTTCTCCCGGGGCTTTCTGTTCACCTGCAGGAGCTACAGGCAAGTCATCTTCTGGAGTTTTGTATACGTGCAAGACTTCTCCAACTGATACTCGCAATCGATGGAGGCAGTAATGAAAAGAATTTGGAACGAATTGTTAACGTTTCTTGCTTTGACGTTCTTGTTCGCATTCTCCTACCCAGCTTTTGTTGATTCTGTATCAGCCACTATGAACAGTTATTTGGGCATAATCCAATGGGTCTGTTGGATTGCATTCGCAGCAGACTTGGTTTTTGGACTAATAAAAGCCGAAAGCAAAGTCACCTACCTCAAGCGCCACCCGTTAGAGGTTGCCTCTACGCTTCTTCCATTCTTGAGACCATTAAGACTTATGCGGGTGATCTCCTTTGGTGGACTTGCTCTACAGAAGGTTGCAATGGGGAGACAGTTTGCAATTACTTTAAAGGTTGCCATTGCGACTGTTTTCATTGCCTATGTTTCTGCAATCCAGATAACGATTCTGGAGAGGTCTGTAGAAGGTTCAAATATCAAGAACTTTGGAGATGGCCTTTGGTGGGCTGTGACAACCGTTACTACCGTTGGTTACGGAGATCGCTATCCAACAACTACTGAAGGCCGATTCCTAGCGGTTTTGTTGATGATGATGGGCATTTCATTAGTTGGCGTGATTACGGCTTCTGTTGCTTCATGGTTTGTGAAGATGTCTCAAGATGACTCTTCGAATTAATGTAAAGGCCAATTCTTGGCCACTAATCTACTTAATGCTAAATGAAAGGTAGGAGGAATCGTGGGTTTAATTGATAGAGCTTTTGGTGCGGATAAAAACACCATGCTTATGCACCGCTTGGCACTTCATTGGAGGATGGTTGCCTCACACTACGAAAATTTTATAAAGAAAAATGAACCAAATGAGCAAGATAGAGCTGTGATGGCTGAAATTCAAAAAAGGTCATTAGCCATATGTGACAGAGCGGAAGCATCGATTAAAGGTTTCGGAGTCGTGAACATGGAAAAGGAATCATTTCTATCTGAAATGAGAGAGCTTTCAGCACTACATCAAAAGATTTCGATCACCACCGACAAGGCCATTTGGCTACCTGATGCAGTGCGTGCCACAACTAATATATTGGCTGGAAACAAAAGAGAATATCAAAATCGTCAATATTGGTTTAGTGACTGAGTAAGAGATATCAATTTAAGGTTCCCTAGTTTTTTGAGCATTCGATTAAACTCCAATCAGAGCACGGTGTCCTCTATTTATCGTAGAGAAATGCATTAGACGTTCCCCCGAATCCTTAGACAGATGAGTGTCGAGCGATTCAGTGCCTCCACTCAAATAGACCCCCCACTCTTCATCCCTGACTGTGTGAATCTTGGTAGCTAGAACTTCATCTAGAAATCTTCCGACTGCATGTTTTTCGATGCCAGCTTTTTGCCATGTCGTGGCATCGAAGCTTGATGCAATCAGGGTCTTCTTTACCGTGCTTGGAATTACTAATGGGTTAGAAAAGAATTCCGCAACCAAGGGCTCCCCCTCTAGGGATATCAAAACTCCGTTTTGCTGAGGATGAATCTTGAAGTTTTCTTTCATAACCTTTATGACATTCTTTTGAATCTCACAAATCTTCAAATCCTCTTCCATGATCTGTGCAAGAGAATGTGTCGGACGTTCTCCGCTTCGATCTTCCTGATGTTCAACTTGTTGCCACACACGTTCTTGTCGAGTTTTGGTATCCAAGACCCACAACCCCTTATTGCTATCAAAATCAAAACCTGCACCCATGACAGAAATTGGTGCCTTTGAACTCGTGTAACGCTCCTCAGAAGGCTCCCAACGCCCTTTTTCAACACAAGACACCATGATTGTGTTTGTTGAATTAGGTTCTATGTATTCGGCTGCAATCAAGATTCGATCTTGCATAAGCCCCTCGCTAAGTACCCAGCCAGCTGGAATAAAGACAGGCGCCATGGTTGGGTTCTTAACTTGAATCCAGTTTATAACTGGCCCAACATCTTCCTCTTCGTACTCATCGAAGATCAGATCAGTGATGCCTACGGGGAGGTTGCGTTGGTGCGAGACAAGGCGCTCCCACATAAGAGGCCATACCTGTAATGGACCAATTTGCTGAGGTGAAGCAATCTTTATGTCATTCCTCATAGAAACTCCTTTTGTATAAACATTTATACAACGTAAAGATACTGGCTCTGTATAAAGATTTCAACGTCCAGGGTGTCTAACCTCCAATCTTTCTGCACAAAGTTAGAGTTGTAACGTGGGTAAAAAAGTTGATGTGGACGACTTGATTGACGCTGCTGAGGTGGCTCGATTGGCAGGTTTCAACTCACCTACTGCCGTCTCGGTTTACTTAAGCAGGGGTGTTTTACCTCTTCCAGTTGTTGATCGGGGAGCCAACAAGGTGCGGCTTTGGCTAAGACAAGATGTCGAAAGATGGATTAAGGAAAGATCTAAAGGTAGGTCGTAGGGCTGGATTTAGGCCTAAAACTCGATCAGTTTAAATACAAATAAACAACCTTCTTCACACACAGCGCTTTGGAAACAGCGAAAAAACTCAGAAATGACATTTCTAGAAATCATCTACCCTTGATGACAGGCAAGCTACCAAACCCCTATCTTTTTCTAATCTTCACCACCTTCTTTTTAGGTGTACAAGAAAAGCAATAATAAAAAGGAGAGTCGTTGAGCTCAGGTGGTTCCACAATCCAATCCCCGCAACCTAGGCAAAAAGGTGTTGTGTCAGAAATGAAAGCGTCATCTTCTGGTTTCAGAATTTTGTCCAATCTATTTGAATAAGCGAGTAAGGCGAGGAAGAGTTTTCTCCTTCATCATGTAAGGAAATATATTTTAAGAAACAATTCAAAACCTTCCTCGCCTTCCTCGCCTAATGTGATCTAGGAACGATCCGCCAGATAGTTCTATGTTCTTTGTTATTGTCACCCAGATTGTCAACAGTCCAACCAGCTTTTCTAAGAGTCGGGGCCGTTCGCATTAGTTTTTCAGAAACGCTCTTGGAGGACTTTGGCCACCCTTGTGGGTCTACATACCGTTCAAGAGCATTGATTTTTTCGAGTAGGTCACTAGCTGACCCCATCCAACCTCCAGCCAAATGTTTTTGAAGAGAGTTAAGGAACTTGTCTCCCTCAATAGATGAAGTAGCAGAACTACTGATTTGAGAGGTGTAGGTTTTTAGAGACTCTTCGCCAGTAACTTCATCATAAGCAGCAAGAATGATTGCAAAATCAGCCATTCTAGGAAGTGAAGATAGTTTTACAGAAGGAAGAACTTTCAAAATCTGACTACACAAATCTAGGAGTGCACCAAAAAGATAGGGATAGATGGCTTCCCATGCTTTTTCTAAATCTGATTCTGCCTTGCGATACTCAGCACTGATTACAGGTAAGTACAGTGGAATAATTCTATCGAGGAGGTCATCTCGTTGATCAGTAAGGTTGATTCCATTAAGAATGAGGACTCTCTTGAACTGATAGACAACCAAATCCTTGTCAGAATAGTGCTGGCGCTTCACCAACCCATCACCAGTAGAGGCTCGGCAGAAACTATCTGATAAAGGCCCACTTATATGGCTCAAGTTATCCAAGGAAATTACCTTTGCGCCTACAGCTAGTTCTATCCATGCAGGTATGTCCTTAGGAGGGCTCTGCAAGGGTGCAGGAGAAGGGTCAATCAGCAGTGATAATCTTTTTGCGGTATCCGATTTACCACTTCCTTGTTCGCCGTTAATTGCCAAAATAGGGTGCGGGATTTCAAACATTGCAGAAACCAAGAAGGCACAAACCAGTGGTTGTAGTTCCTTAGGAACATTAATGATTGAAAAAAGATCTCTGAGGTTTCCGCCTTTTTCGGGACGAGGAAGCGGAGAAGTGAGTGCTGTGCGTCGGAACACTACTGGTGGGCGTGAAATTACATCCCAGCCATTTGCAGTTATATATATTGATTCTCCAGTGGAATCACCAATATCCACAAATATAGAATCGTCTTTTTGAGCGTACCTCAGGTGTGCTTCAACAGGGTCTTGAGTACCAGCCTCGCTGTTAATGACTCGAAGAGCATCGCTTACAGCTCTTTCCGAAGGCAACTTAT
>JBIIJO010000105.1:0-2716 GCA_044233685.1 Candidatus Planktophila sp. | reverse complement strand
CCCATCAATGGCGCGGAGTTATTGAGGAATACCGCCATCGCTTACCTGTGAGTGCAAATACTCCTATTGTTTCTTTGCGTGAAGGTGGCACACCACTTATCTATGCATGCAATCTTTCAGAATTACTGGGCAACAACGTGTGGATCAAATACGAGGGTTTAAACCCAACTGGTTCATTTAAAGATCGCGGAATGACAATGGCTATTTCAAAGGCAGCAGAAGATGGTGCCAAAGCTGTTATCTGTGCATCAACTGGAAATACATCTGCTTCAGCTGCAGCCTATGCCGTTAAAGCTGGCATGGTTCCAGCGGTTTTAATTCCTAAAGGAAAGATTGCAATGGGCAAGTTAGCTCAAGCAGTTATCCACGACTCAACAATTTTGCAGGTCAATGGCAACTTTGATGATTGCTTAACTCTTGCGCGTGAGCTTTCAGAGAATTATCCAGTTGCACTTGTTAACTCAGTAAATCCATATCGTATTGAGGGACAAAAGACTGCCGCCTTTGAAGTTGTGGACATGTTGGGTAATGCACCAGATATTCACGCACTTCCTGTTGGCAATGCTGGAAACATCACTGCTTATTGGAAGGGTTATAAGGAGTATTACAAGGATTCCATGTCATCACAGTTGCCACAGATGTATGGTTTTCAAGCTGCCGGTGCTGCTCCGATTGTTAAGGGCAAGATCGTTAAAAACCCAGACACCATTGCAACAGCTATTCGTATTGGTAATCCTGCTTCTTGGGCCCAAGCCGTTGAAGCTCGTGATGTTTCAGGCGGTGTGATTGATTCAGTCACAGATAAAGAGATTTTGTCTGCCTACCGTCTAATTGCAGCTAAAGAGGGAATCTTCGTTGAGCCTTCATCTGCTGCTGGTTTAGCAGGACTTATAAAGTATAAAAAGGCTGGAAAGCTACCTAAAGACAAGACAATCGTAATTACTGTTACTGGCCATGGCTTGAAAGATATTCCTTACGCACTTGAATCTGCGAAAAAGCCAGTTGTTGTTCCAGTCAATGTTAAAGCTGCAGCAAAAGCTTTGGGTCTTTCCTAAGAGTTGATCATGAAGCCAACATTTAAAGCACAACCCATGCAGGTGCAAGTGCCTGCAACGAGTGCAAATTTGGGGCCTGGCTTTGATTGCCTTGGTTTAGCTCTAACCATGTTTGATCGATACATCGCACAAGTTCAAGATGAACCGGGTGTTGATGTTGACGTCACTGGTGAAGGCGCTGATGATGTTGCTAGAAATGAAAAGAACTTAGTTATTAAGGCGATGTATAAAGGTTTTGAATTCCTTGGTGGCAAGCCTCGCGGTATTGCACTTCGCCAACTCAATGTCATTCCACATGGTCGTGGCCTTGGATCATCTGCCAGTGCAATTGTTGGTGGTTTATCCCTTGCTCGTGCATTAGTTCTAGGTGGCAATGAGCGAATGTCAGATGAGGCGATGTTAGTTCTTGCCAATGAAATGGAAGGGCACCCTGATAACGTTGCAACAGCAATTTATGGTGGTGCAAATATTGCTTGGCAGGATATGCAACGCGGTGCAATGGTTGCCCAATCGGTTCACATTGAAGTTGATGCCAGAATTGGTGCTCTTGCATTTATTCCAGCCACTTCAGTTGCAACATCAAAGGCCCGCAAGATGCTTCCAGAGTCAATTGCGCATAGCGATGCGGTTCGAAACTCATCAAATGCAGCGCTACTAGTGCATGCATTAGCCCAGCGCCCAGATCTGCTTCACACTGCCACACAAGATTTCTTGCATCAGTCATATCGCAAAGAGGCCATGCCACAATCTTTTGCGCTGCTGACAAAGCTTCGCAATGCCGGTGTTGCTGCATTTATTTCAGGTGCTGGACCAACTGTTTTGGTTCTTCACACTGGTGGCCCAAGTGAGGCTGAAGAACTACGCAGAGCTGCAGGAGATAAATTCACTGCAACTGAACTTGGTATTGCCCGAACTGGAGCAAGCCTAATCTCCGCCTAAATCTAGAGATTTTGCGAATTAGCGCCCCTGGGTGCTAACCTTGGGACATCTGAACGGTCCTTCTCTAGCGGCCAGCAACACATCAGGTAAATCTAAAAAACATCCACGGCTTAACGGGATATATCTAAAACCTGTTGACCTATATAGAAAAGAAACACATGACAACAGAAATTGAACCTGTACGTTCGAATAGTCCTGAGCTTTCTGCAATGACCCTGCCTAAGTTAAAGACAGTTGCAACACAACTTGGTGTAGATGGCGCAGCAAAGATGAAGAAGGACGATCTTGTAGAGGCGATCGCTGATTTACAGGCTAAGAACCGCGAAGCTGCAAAAGCAGAACGCGAAGCCCGCCGCGAAGCCCGCAATAAGAGCAAGAAGGAAGCCAAGAGCTCTAATAACTCTGCTTCAAATGAAGATTCAGATGATGATGGCGAAGATTCATCACCACAGAGCAACACCGAACGCGGAAACCGCAACGAGCGCTTTGATCGCAATGACCGCCATGCACGTGGACGTGATCGCAACCGTGATCGCAACCGTGACCGTGGACCACGCGAAGAACGTGAACCAGTAATTGGTGAAGACGATGTCTTGGTACCAGTTGGTGGCTTACTCGATATTCTCGATAGCTATGCATTTATTCGCACAGCTGGATACCTTCCAGGACCTAACGATGTCTATGTTTCATTGCAGCAAGTGCGCAAAAACGGACTCCGCAAG
>JBIIJO010000103.1:0-2720 GCA_044233685.1 Candidatus Planktophila sp. | reverse complement strand
TTTCTCTAGAGTTGAGCCTTTCGAAAGGTCATCAGGTTTTGAAGGGGTCAAGGCCTGGTAACACGCTCAACCTAGAGGTCATACCATTGAACAGATAGGTCTATGAGGTAACGAATTGATTACATTTACGCGTAAATTGCCGTTTTTTGGCTACTTTTTGCGACCAAAGAGACGTGAGAGAAAACCGGGCTCTTTTGGGTCATTTTGATGGCCCTGACAGCGATCTTTTTTGGCCACCCCAGCCAAAGCCTGCTCAATGTGTTGGCCACAACCTGACCAGGTTGGTTTTTGGCACTTACGGCATGTAGTTCTACTGCACATAGTTGTATTCCTCTTCTATTTGGTAACGAGTACTGGGGTTGCTGCTGGTGAATTGATCCATGTCAAATATCCACCATCAAGATTTATGGGATTAAATCCGAGTTCTTTGAGGAGCATTGAAGCTGTGTGGCCACGTTGGCCCACTTGGCAGTTCACCAATAGGTTCTTGTTAGTGATTTCAGATTTGCGTTCACGGATTTCATCTACTGGAATATTGATAGCACCAGGAATCATCCCTTTGCCACATTCGCTAACGCTACGAACATCTATGAGGGTGTAACCCTTATCCATGTATTCATGTATTTCATCCCATTGCGCAACTTGAGTTAGACCAGAAACGATATTTTCGGCAACATAGCCCAACATGTTTACTGGATCTTTTGCTGAGCTAAATGGGGGTGCATAAGCAAGCTCTAAATCTGCAAGCTCTGGAGCAGTAATTCCACCTCGCATTGCTGTTGCAATCACATCGATACGTTTATCTACTCCCTCAGTTCCAACTCCTTGTGCACCAAGAATTTCACCGGTAGTTGGCTCAAAAATAAGTTTCAAACTCATCTGCTTTGCATCTGGGTAGTAACCAGCATGTGAACTTGGATGAGTATGAATAGATTGATAGGCACGGCTAGCTGCTTTAAGTCTTTTTTCATTCCAACCGGTTGTGGCAATCATTAAATCAAAGGCTTTAACTATTGCAGTACCAATAGTTTTGACTGGCCGAATGTAGCGTCCAGCAATATGGTCAGCTACAACGCGACCATGGCGATTTGCTAAATTTGCTAATGGAACAAGTGTTGCACTGCCATCTAATGCATCGCTCTTTTCAGCTGCATCACCAACGGCATAGATATCTAGATTGCTTGTGCGATTGAAATCATCAACTTTGATTCCATTTCTAGTGCCAATTGTGAGGCCAGCTGCCTTAGCTAAGGAAATCTCTGGGCGCACACCAATCGCCAAGATAACGATCTCGGCAGGAACAGTGTCACCATTTGAGAGCTCAACGCTGTCTGCACCAATGCTCACAACACTTGCTCCAAGGTAGAGATTAACCCCATGTTTAATCATCTCTGCAGATACTAAAGTTGCAAGTTCTGGATCTAGCGGCATGAGAACTTGATCAGTTGCTTCAACTAATGAAGTTTGAATTCCTTTATGAATCAGGTTTTCAGCAATTTCAACACCAATGAATCCCCCGCCAATAACCACTGCGCTCTTTGGTTTTGCGCTCACATGGGCAGCAATCTTTTCAACATCCTCAACTGTTCGAAGTGTCATGCCTCTTTCAATTCCTGGAAGAGGCGGAACAACTGGAGAGGCACCAGGACTGAGTACTAACTTGTCGTAATTAATTTCATGAGCTTCATGGCTATCAAGATTCTTAACGGTGACTGTCTTCTTGATTGGATCAATACCCATAACTTCTGTATTCACGCGAACATCTAGGCGAAAGCGTGCATGTAATGATTCAGGTGTCTGCAACAACAACGAACTTTCATGCTCAATGACTCCACCAACGTAATATGGCAAGCCACAGTTGGCATAGGAAACATGCCCGCTTTTCTCAAGAACAATAATTTCAGCATCTGCATCTAATCGGCGCAAACGGGTTGCTGCCGACATACCACCAGCTACGCCACCAATAATGACGGTGCGCATTAGTTTGTCACCAAAGGTAGGCCGGCATTAGCCCAATCAATGACTCCACCGTTCATGTTATAGACATTGGTAAATCCAGCATCCCGCATGACTTTTACAGCTTGACCTGAGCGATTGCCACTACGACAGTAAACGGCGTACGTTGCATTCTTATCAAGTGCAGCAATTTCGTTTTCAAAGTTGCCGCTCTGGAAATCGATCAGACGTGCACCCTCAATGTAGCCTTCAGCAAACTCTGCTGGTGTACGAACATCTAATGTGACAACACCTGGTTCAGTAATCTTGGATGAAAACTCTGTAACGCTTAAATCGATTGCCCCTGAACTTGAAGAACAACCTGCTAGTAGTAGAACCGACACAATTAAAGTCACGATTTTTTTCATTGGGTTCCCCTTAGGCCAAACTTAGAAATAGCTTTTGAAGCTGCGCTGTTACTTCATCAGAGTTGGAATTGCCCTCAACAATGCATTCTTTGAGACTGGCAGAAATTAAAGTAAAGGCAGCTGTATTTACTGCCTTTGAAACTGCAGACATTTGAGTGACGATCTCTTCGCAGTTGCGACCCTCTTCAAGCATGCGAGAAATGGCACCTAACTGTCCCTGAGCTCTCTTAATTCGCTTTGAAATTGCGATTACTTGCTCTTCATCTGAGAGAACATGTGCAATCTTTTTAGTGCTCATCAGCACTTACAACGATCTTGCTCGGCAACGCCCTCTAAAGCTTCTTCTATATGTTGGCC
>JBIIJO010000104.1:0-2720 GCA_044233685.1 Candidatus Planktophila sp. | reverse complement strand
CAATCCCTGCATCCACTTCAGCCCAAGGTCGATCTGATATCTGGGCAAGAATCCAGTCGTGTTTTCCTTGCATGCGCAATGTTCCATAAACAAGTTCGGTAACTAGGTTGCGATCTCGATCTTCCAACGATGAAGCGTTAAGAGCTGCCGGTAGCAAGAGATTTGAATAACCTTCATTGCGATTAACCTCGGTGATGAGATCAAATGCCAACAGACGAACTGCATCTGGTTTAGGAGCCTTGAATGTGTTGCGCCTAGCCTCAACCACAGCGTTCTGCGTCCTCAAAGCGAGCTCCGCGCGACCAATCTAACGCTGACATCTCTTTCTTACCTGCCGGAGTTACTCTCTCCAAAACAATCGCTTTATCAAGAGTTCCAATAACACAATCACTCCCGACAACTCGCAGCTCTCCTGGCTGCACATCTAGCGCCATATCTGAAACTCTTGCCGAAGAAATCTTGAGTGGCTGCCCACGAAACACTGTCCATGTTTGAGGTTGCGGATAGAAAGCGCGAATTTTATTGACCAAAGAATGCGACGGTGAACTCCAATTTAATTGCGCCTCATCACGAGATATTTTTCCAGCAAGACTAGACTCACCAGTTTGTGGAGTAGGTGTCGTACCCTTTTCGATTTCTATCAATGCCTTTCTAAGTGCATCAACTCCAATATGTGAGAGCTTGTCCAACAATTCAAGGCTTCGCATTGTGGGCTCGATGGGTGTTGTGATTGACGTGTAGATAGGGCCGGTGTCCATTCCAGGATCAAGCGCAAATACAGTGACTCCGGTTTGTGTTTCACCAGCCTCAATAGCTCTTTGAACTGGCGCTGCTCCTCGATACTTGGGCAATAGTGAGAAATGTAGATTGATACAACCAAACTTTGGTATGGATATGGTGGTAGAAGGCAGGATTCGTCCGTAACCGATAGTAATCAGCAAATCTATATCGGCGATCGCTGCATCAATTTCCAAAATATTTGCCGGTCTCACCAAATCGGTTGAGTTGGCTATAGCCCATTGGCTAACTGGAGATGCGTGCAGTTCCTGTCCTCGTCCTGAGGGCTTATCAGGTTGGCTAATGACTCTTACTAAATCATGCTCGCTTGTTTGTAACCAATGAAGAGTTGGCAGAGCAACTTCGGGCGTAGCGGCTACCGCTATGCGCATTAAGTGTTCCGTCCGAAAACAGAGTGAGGTGATGTCTTAATAGTTGGTGTATTTCCAGATTCGCTCTGCGCGTTAAACCATTCCGATTCGCGAATCTCTCGCATGGCTAGCTTGCGATCCTCCGGTGATAGGCGATCAATGAAGAGAATTCCATCAAGATGATCAGTCTCATGCTGTAGCGCTCGTGCTAGAAATTCAGTCCCCTCGATGACAACTGGTTCTCCAAACATATTAAAACCTTTGGCAACTGCGTTCATTGCTCGCTTAGCGTCGTAGCGAAGCTCAGGAAATGACAGGCATCCCTCTTCCCCATCCTGGATTTCTTCGCCAAGAGTTAGCGTTGGATTGATCAAATGACCTAAAACGTCGTCAACATGCCAAGTGAAAACTCGCAACGGAACACCAATTTGTGGGGCGGCAAGGCCGGCACCAGGAGCTTCAAGCATTGTGTCCGTCAGATCTGCGACTAACTTTCGAAGCTCTTTATCAAAGTCGACTACAGGTGATGCCGGAGTTAACAACACCGGATCACCGAATAAACGAATCTCTTGAATCGACATGGGTGAAGTCTATCAAAAATACTAAAGTGAATATGGATCTATTCGAAGGCTGGAATCACTCTTCTTCGCGATACTTCTGCGTCGCATTAACTCATGCAGAAATGCAGTCAGAGCAGTCCTGGAATCTGATGAAGATAGAACTACTATCTTACTTGATTCGCTATCAATCTTGGTTGGACCCAACACACGAGTGTCACTGGCTAAACGGGCATCCGAAATGGCTTTGTTTATTCCACTAACGAGTGGACTGGCCTGCGCAGTTGGAAGAATCATCACAGCACTGTTAACAGATGGTGGGAAAGAAATCTCAGACCGCTGGCTCAATTCTCGTTTCAAGATTGCAGATGGATTCCAACGAATCAGACTAGAAACTATCGGGTGAGAATCATCTATAGCTAGAAGGACTACTCCCCCTTTCTTTACTGATCCTGCTACTTCAAAGAAAAGTTCATTAGCTCGCTCATTTGCTCGTAAATCGTCGTGACTGAAGTATGTAAGACCTTCAAGAACTACAACAGCGCTATATCCACCGTTTACTTGCGGTATCGCACCAGGGGTTGCCAGAACTATGCATGGCTTGCTCTCAACATGGTCTTTAATGACATCACCAAAGGATAAAACTATGGCTGTATTTGGAAAAGCGCGTGAGATCTCTTCCTGTGCTCTCTCAATTCCTCGAGAGACAACGAACTTCTTATCTCGCGCACAGAAACTGCATTTCCACTCTTTAGCCAAGTTTCCACAGATTCGACAAGCTGGTTCCGCATTCTTGCTAGTCAGATGTAGTCGACCACCGCAGGCGCATAGGGCAACATTCTTGCAATGCGCACAAAGAATTCCGTTGGCGTAGCCCTTGCGAGGTAACAAGAAAAGAACTGGACCTTGCGAGATGTTAGAGCGAATATCTGAAAAGATTCGACCGGGTAAGAGCGAAGAATCTACTGGTGTAAAAGCCTTTACCGATACCTTTGCATTTGAATTGAAATAGGAA
>JBIIJO010000025.1:0-11197 GCA_044233685.1 Candidatus Planktophila sp. | reverse complement strand
GAAAATAATTAGGGGAGAATTACAATGGCAGTTCCAGCTCGCGCGTATCTGAGCATTGGTGAAGTACTCAATAGACTTCGCCCAGATTTTGCAGATATAACAATCTCAAAGATTCGCTTCCTTGAATCTGAGGGTTTAATTGAGCCGCAGCGAACACCATCGGGTTACCGCAAATTCACAACATCTGATCTAGAGCGTCTGCGCTATGTATTACTTGCTCAGCGCGATCAATACCTGCCGCTTAAAGTTATTAAAGAGAATTTAGATGCAATCGATCGCGGCCTTGTTCCAGCAGCAACTGGTTCAGTTCCAGCACCTCGACCAACTCTTGGCCTTGCAACAATTGATGGCGAAATGGCACCCAGCACATTTGGTGAAGTATCAGAAATGCGCTTATCTCGTGATGAGCTATTGAAGAACTCAGGTCTAAAAGAAGATCAACTCGTTGAATTAGAAGGCTATGGCCTGATTACCATTCGCGGTCGTCACTACGATGGAGATGCTCTGGCTATTGCTAAGGCTGTAACAGAGATGGCTGGTTTTGGAATTGAAGCCCGTCACTTGCGCTCATTTAAATCGGCGGCTGATCGTGAAATCGGATTGATTGAACAAGTCATCACTCCACTGACTCGCCAAAAGGGAGCAGATTCAAAGGCCCGTGCTGAAGAAGTTCAAAAGGAGATCGCATCTCTTTCTATTCGTCTGCATGCAGCACTGGTCCGCGGCGGGCTTCATCGCCTTCGTTCATAATCAATGATGATTTCCATGGAGGTCATCGGCGTTCGAGTCGAAATGCCTTCCAATCAGCCCATCGTCTTACTTAAAGAAATTGATGGTTCACGTTTTCTGCCGATTTGGGTAGGCGCCGTTGAAGCCACGGCTATCGCCTTTGCCCAACAAGGAGTTCAACCGCCAAGACCGCTGACCCACGATTTAACCCAGAACATTGTTGAGCAACTCGATGCCACGTTGACGGCAGTTCATGTGACCCACATCGATGAAGGCGTCTTCTATGCCAACCTCATTGTTAGAGATAGCTCTGAAACTACCCACACCATCTCAGCCAGACCTTCAGATGCCATCGCACTTGCCCTTCGAGCTTCGGCCAACATCTTGGCTAGCTCTGAACTACTCGATGAAATCGGAATTGAGATCCCATCAGAGGGTGCGCCAGGGGATGAGAACCAGGAAGTTGAGCGCTTTAGAGAGTTCCTGGATCAGATCAACCCTGAGGATTTTGCGGGGTAGAGGCCCAAACCCTCAATCTCTAGTAGAGGTTTTGACCGTGTCGGTCATTGAAGGTGGGGCCTTGCTGCCCTAGATTTACATCACTCCCCAAGAGAAACGAGTTTCCCCGTGACTTCCCAGGAACTAGAAATTGGCTACCGTGGCGCTACTGCATGCTCTGCGGCCGGTATTACATACCGCCAGTTAGATTATTGGGCACGGACAGGTTTAGTTGAGCCAAGCATCAGAACTGCAAGTGGCTCTGGAACTCAACGCCTGTATGGGTTTAGAGACATTCTTGTTTTAAAAATTGTTAAGCGCCTTTTAGATGCTGGCGTATCACTCCAAAACATTCGCACAGCCGTTGATCACCTGCGCAGCAGGGGAGTGACAGAGCTTGAGAGCATGACGTTAATGAGTGATGGTGCATCCATCTATGAGTGCGCTAGCCCTGATGAGATCATCGACTTGCTGGCAGGAGGCCAAGGAGTCTTCGGTATCGCTGTTGGAAAAGTCTGGCACGAGGTTGAGGGTTCTCTCTCACTGTTGCAAGGCGAGATCAGTGGTCAAAGCGTTGGTGTTGAATCTAACGATGAACTTTCACTACGTCGAAAGAGCAAAGGCGCTTAAAAAGACATATTCTTAACTCATACGGGCCATTTACGGCCTGCTTGCATGAGTAGGGGATTCTCGTCCATGGTTGATTACGATGCTTTTTCACGTCGACATATCGGTCCTTCAGAGGATCAAGCACAAACCATGTTGATGGAACTTGGTTATTCCTCCATGGCAGATTTTATTGCTGATGTCGTTCCGCAAAATATTGCAATGACAAAACGGTTAAGCAAGACATTACCGACGGCGCTCAATGAAGTAGATGTCATTGCAGAACTTCGAGCACTCGCAGATAAAAACGATGTTTATCGAAATGTGATTGGAACGGGTTACTACGGAACTATTACACCGCCAGTAATTTTGCGAAATGTTTTAGAAAACCCAGCCTGGTACACCGCATACACACCCTACCAGCCAGAGATTTCTCAAGGTCGCTTGGAAGCTCTATTTGCATTTCAAACTGCGGTCTGTGATTTAACCGCGTTATCAATTGCAAACGCCTCCATGCTAGATGAAGGCACAGCTGCAGCAGAGGCTATGACCTTAGCCCGGCGTGTTTATAAGGGCAGCGATGATGCTGTCTTTTTGATAGATATCAATGTGCATCCTCAAACTATTGCAGTGGTTCAGACTCGTGCTAAACCACAGGGAGTTAAAGTTGAAGTTCTCGACCTTTCAAAGAATCCTTCACACAACGAAGTCTTTGGAGTTCTTGTTCAGTATCCAAATACACGTGGTGAAATTATTGATTACAGTGCACTGGCAACTTGGGCACATTCAAAAGAGGCTTTGTTAATTGCCGCAACAGATCTACTCGCACTCACACTCTTAAAAGCACCAGGGGAGTGGGGCGCAGATATTGCAGTTGGCTCTGCCCAGCGCTTTGGGGTTCCTATGGGCTTTGGTGGACCACACGCTGGTTTCATGTCAGTGCGCGAAGGTTTAGAGCGATCACTGCCTGGACGTTTAATTGGTCAAAGCGTTGATGCCCATGGCAACCCAGCATTTCGCCTAGCTTTGCAAACACGTGAGCAACATATTCGCCGCGATAAGGCAACGAGCAATATCTGCACTGCTCAAGTTCTACTGGCTGTAATGAGTGCCTTCTATGCAATGTGGCATGGGCCAACCGGTTTGAAAACAATTGCAGCCAGAGTTAATCGACAGACACAAGAAATTGGCAGTTCTGTAACAGCTTCTGGTCACAGAGTTGTTCACTCAAACTTTTTCGACACATTAGTAATTGAAGTGAAGGATGCAGCAGAACTTCACAAGAAAGCAGATTCCAAGAAGATTAACCTAAAGAGAATTGATGCAACGCACGTGGGTGTTTCACTGGATGAAGCTACGGATGCAAAGATGCTCAAAGACTTATGCGAGATCTTCGGTGGTGGGGCAGTAGGGGCTACCGGCAAATCGATTCCAGATTCAGCTGTTCGCTCATCAACTTATCTTCGTCACCCAATCTTTAACACCATGCGCTCTGAAACCTCGATGCTGCGCTATTTGCGCACACTTTCTGATCGCGATTTAGCCCTTGATCGCACAATGATTCCGCTGGGTTCTTGCACGATGAAACTCAATGCCACAACTGAGATGGAAGCAGTTACCTGGCCAGAGTTCTCATCACTTCACCCATTTGCACCAGCTAAGCAGAATGCGGGCTCTCGCGAACTAATTGAGCAACTCTCTGATTGGCTTATCAAAATCACTGGTTATGACGCAGTTTCCTTGCAACCAAACGCTGGAAGCCAAGGGGAGTTCGCAGGACTTTTGGCTATTCGCAACTATCACGATTCACGTGGTGATCAGGGGCGCACTATTTGCTTGATTCCTTCCTCTGCTCACGGAACTAATGCAGCAAGTGCGGTTATGGCTGGAATGCAGGTTGTGGTTATTGAGTGTGATGATCACGGAAACGTAAGCATTGATGATTTGAAGGCTAAAATAGCTCAACATTCGGCCTCTTTAGCGGCCATGATGGTCACATACCCATCCACGCATGGTGTTTTTGAGTCAGCAATTACTGATTTGTGTGGACTCGTGCACGATGCTGGTGGACAGGTTTATGTTGATGGAGCTAATTTGAATGCGCTAGTTGGTTTAGCGCAACCAGGAAAATTCGGTGCAGATGTTTCTCACTTGAATTTGCATAAAACATTTTGTATCCCACATGGTGGTGGGGGACCAGGAGTTGGTCCAGTTATCTGTCGATCACATTTAGCGCCATTTTTACCTAATCATCCATTGGATGAGTTAGCAGGACCTGCTACTGGTCCCGGGCCAATTAGTGCTGCGCCATTTGGTTCTGCAAGTATTCTGCCGATTTCTTGGGCATATATTCGTATGATGGGTGGGGAAGGCCTCACTCTTGCAACATCCATTGCTATTTTGTCTGCTAATTACATGGCAGCAAAGTTGAATCCAATGTTTCCTGTTCTCTACACAGGAGAACATGGTCGTGTTGCACATGAATGTATTTTGGATCTAAGAGAGATTACCAAATTAAGTGGAGTAACTGTCGATGACATCGCAAAGCGGTTGATGGATTATGGATTCCACGCCCCAACAATGAGTTTTCCTGTTGCAGGAACGCTGATGATTGAGCCAACTGAAAGTGAAGACATTGCTGAGATTGATCGCTTTATTGCCGCAATGACTGCCATTCACGCAGAAATCCAAGAGATCCTGGACGGCAAGATCTCGGTGGAGGAGTCTGCTCTGCGCCATGCACCACACACCATTGAAAGCGTTGTGGCAGCTAATTGGGAGCGCTCTTATTCACGTGAAGTAGGCGGAACTCCATCGGTTCGAAATGGCCTTGTGAGCGGTGAAATCATTGGAATGCAGGGCAAGTACTGGCCGACGGTGGGCCGTATCGATGGAGCACACGGGGATAGGAACCTGATTTGCTCCTGTCCACCCATCTCTGAGTTCGCCTAACTTTACATAATGCAACTTATCGGCGGTATATATACGCTCGACGGGTGACTATCAGCAGCCAGATCAGCGTCATTACTAAGGCCCAATCCCCATATCTATCTCTTGGCGATACGCTGGAAATCAGTCCTATTTCAGCATAAAGATGTTGCGCAGCTCCCATGTCACTCTTTTGTAGAACTTTTCCGTTGTAATCAATGACGGCTGAATAACCTGTTGTCGAGACCGAAAGAATATTTCGTGAATGTTCTATCGCTCTAATGCGAGTGATTTGTAGCTGCTGGGCGCTTTGTGCCGAATCCCCAAATGTTGCACTGTTAGTTTGTACGGCAAGAAGATTTGATGATTTTGCTGCCTTTTCAAGGATTTGGTCATCAAGTAACTCATAACAGATGACTGGTGCAATTTTTGCTTTATCTACTGTAAATATTGTCGACTCATTTCCTGGTGAGAAATCACGAACATCATCAACAAATGGCGAGATTTTTGAAGCTAGGGATCGCAATGGAATGTATTCACCAAATGGTGTGAGGTGTTGCTTTATGTAGACATTTTGTGACTCTTTTGTCCATAATATCGATGTATTCAAAATGTCATTATCTCGTCCAACAATAGCCCCAATAATCAGTGGAACCTTGTAGCTATTGAGTGCTTCGAAAACTTCCGGATTACGGAATGGATCGACATCGACTGAGTTTTCGGGCCAAAGGATAAAGTCAACTTTCCTATTTTCCATTATCGCAATATCTGTTTCTTTCACGTGACTAAAGAAAACTTCTTTTGCTCTAGAGTTAAAATCCAATCCTAATTTTGGCACATTTCCTTGAATCATTAGCGTCTGTGTTGTTTCACTCATTTGCACATCAACTGGAACTACGACAAGAAATAATGGCAACAGTATGAGAATTCGAAATTGTTTTTGAAATAGAAAGAAAAGAACGAGCCCAAGTAGCACCGAAATTGCGGAAAGGGCAACCGCTCCCCCGTGTGCTGCAATCTTGGCATAGGGAGCATCGGCCTGTGAGTATGCGATTCTTGCCCAGCCGAAACCTTGGAAAGGAAATCTGTTACGAATCTCTTCTAAGACGATAAAAATCAATGGGAAAAACGCAATCCCTAGACGTTTTACAGCCACCAAAGGCAGGTAGAAAAGACTTAATCCCACAGCAAGAATCACCCAGGGCACAGATCCCACATACGTGCTTGTCCAGTGCAGTAAAACAAGATTAAAGGTAAGTGCGAAGGCTAGAACGCTGAGATATTTCCGCTCACTTTGCGAGAGTGCAAACATTTCTAAGGCAAGTGCAATTGGTGCGACCCACCACAGGGATATTGGCTCGAAAGCAGTGCTTAGAAGTAGCCCGCTTAAAGCTGATAAAAGTAGATTTACCAACCTAGTGCACTGATCAAACGATCAACGCTGGCACCTAATCCATAGCGTTCCTTGAATTGATAAATCTCTGACAGATCTTTAGGAGCTTTAGGCATTGCTAGATCAACTTGTGGAAGTGGTGCATTGCGAGCAACCTGAACAACTGTTGGAGCTATCTTCAAATAGTCCGAACCAGCAATAATCTTTTTAGCTAGTGCGGGAGGTAAAGAGTCATGGCCTGCGTGTGCACCGGCCAGCGCTTCATCAACTGTTGCAAAACTGTTGGCAATAAGCGCAGCGCCTTTTTCGCCAATGCCTTTTACGCCTGGTAGACCATCGGATGGATCACCGCGAAACATCGCAAATAATGCATAGCGGTCCCCCGGAATCGCATACTTATTTGCAACGTAGGCGTAATCGACTAAATCGTGTTGCGAAATACCCTTTGCTAAATACACAACCTTAATATCGCGCTTATCATCCACCATCTGAAAAAGATCTCTATCACCAGTAACAATTCGAATCGGACCCTTTTCAGTTTCAGCATACGTTGCCATCACATCATCTGCTTCATAGTCATCAACGCCAACAACAGGCATACCAAAGAGGTCTAACAAGTCCAAGAGAATAGGAATTTGTGGCGTGAGAGTTTCAGGCTCTTCTTCCTCATCACCCTCTTCTTCTAGACGATTTGCTTTGTAATCTGGGAAGAGTTCCACTCTCCAACTAGGACGCCAATCTCCATCAAGACAAGCAACCAAGCGATTGGGTTTATAGACTGATAACAAACGTGAAGTCATGTCGATATAGCCACGAATAGCATTAACAGGAGTTCCATCAGGTCCGGTTAATGTGTCTGGCATTCCGTAATAGGCGCGATACCAAAGAGATGCGCTATCTAGAAGCATTAATGTCATAGATCTCCCATAAGGAATGCAACCACTCCCCTGTCGATGCGCTTAACAGCATCTTTGCATACTGGGCGAAGCTTTTCACTTGCAGCAGCGATTTGATTGAGTAGATCAGAAAGTTGCTTCGTACTTCGCACAAAATCTCCCACAGACATATCCGTGCCTTTGAGAACGTTTTGTAACGAATTTCCATTAGCCCAACGGTATGAAACCCAACAGAAACCAGCATCTGGTTGGCGCTGTGTCTTTACTCCATACTCGGTTTCAAGTTCTTCTAACTCTGCCCAGATGGAAATCACATCTGCAAGTGCGCTAGAAACTCGCGGACTTGGCATCTTGGGAGCAACATTGTCGGCGTTGCGAGATTCGAAGATCATCGTTGACACAACTGATAGCAGCTCTGGGGCATTTAGTTCATCGAGAATTCCTCGACGTATTGCCTCCGTCAAAAGTAGATCTGATTCTGCATAGATTTTGGTAAGTATCTTGCCCTGCGAAGTTGGTTTTTCTCCTTCGATGTAACCAAGATGAGTCAGAACCTGGCAGATTTGATCAAAGGTCTTTGCAATAACGTGTGTGCGACTTTGTACTCGAGTGCGAAGACCATCATTTTCACGGTTGAGGCGGCCTGCTTTTTCGGCAAAACGTGAATGATCTTCGCGCTGGGCACACGAATGGCAGCTGTGATTTCTAAGGCCCTTACGTAGATCCGTAAGATCTCCTTCAAGACGTGCTCGCTGTCTGTTATCAAAAGTCTTCTTGTGATCACGCTTTGAAAGAAGAGTTTCTACTTCCTTAATTTCACGACGAATTCCCGCGTACTCAAGGAAGTCTCCCAGGTGACAGACCGCCTGTGAGAGTAGTTCTTCAATTGCCAATTCATTCTTAGCAATCTGTCGCGATAAACCAACAACAGCCCGATCTGCTTGGAACTGTGCAAATGATGACTCGAGGGAACGACGTGCGCGTTCGCGACCAAATCTTGCAATGAGATTGATTGACATGTTGTATGTGGGGGCAAAAGATGAACGCAGTGGATAAGTACGAGTAGATGCAAGACCAGCAGCCGAGGCTGAATCAACAGTTGGCGACCATTGAATGACCGCGTTACCTTCAATATCAATGCCACGTCTGCCAGCACGTCCAGTTAACTGTGTGTACTCCCCCGGCGTTATTGGCACATGTGACTCACCGTTGTATTTAATCAACTTCTCTAGAACAACTGTTCTAGCTGGCATGTTGATACCTAGTGCAAGTGTTTCAGTTGCAAAAACAGCCTTGATCAACCCTTTTTGAAATAGTTCTTCGACTGCAGATTTAAAGCTCGGTAACAATCCAGCATGGTGGGCGGCAATTCCACGCTCTAATGCGCTCAACCACTCATCAAAGCCCAGGACCACTAAATCTTCTTCTGCAATATTTTGCGTGTACTTGAGTGCTGTAGCACGAATCTCTTCACGCTCAGCAGTTGAGGTGAGACGCAGACTCGCGTGCAGACATTGCTTCACCGCTGCGTCGCAACCTATTCTTGAGAAGATAAAAGTAATTGCCGGAAGCAAGTTTTGATTGGCGAGTTTTTCGATGATGTCGGCTCGAGACAATCGATCTTGAGCCTCGTTAAAGCGGCCTCGGCGGTGTCTACTAATAGCTGCTTTGCGCACTGCTTCTCTCTCACGCTGGAGAATTTCAGGATTTATCTGTCCTGGTTTATCAAAGAGATCTAACAATCGATTGCCGATAAGAACATGCTGATACAGCGGAATAGGTCGGATTTCACTCACAATGACTTGTGTATTGCCCCGAACTTCACCCAGCCACTCACCAAACTCTTCTGCGTTAGAAACCGTTGCTGATAGCGAAATAACCTGCACGCTCTCCATAAGATGGATCAGGACTTCTTCCCAGACAGCGCCTCTGAACTTATCTGCCAAGTAGTGCACTTCATCCATGACTACATAACCCAAGTTGGTAAGGGTATTTGAGCCGGCATAGAGCATGTTGCGCAACACCTCGGTCGTCATCACTAAAACATCGGCTTCACCATTAATGCTGGTGTCTCCAGTGAGTAGACCTACTCGATCTTCACCAAACATTGCTACAAACTCTGAATACTTCTGATTAGAAAGCGCCTTAATCGGTGTGGTGTAAAAGCACTTCTTCCCAAGTTTGAGAGCTAAGTGCGCAGCAAATTCTCCAACCACAGTCTTTCCAGCACCAGTTGGGGCAGCTACTAAGACACCACTGCCCTCCTCTACTGCGTGACAAGCAGCAACTTGAAAAGGATCAAATTCGAAATCAAAACTTTGAACAAAAGCCGTAGTCTCTTTGTACTGATTTCGGACTTTAGCCGCTGCGAATTTCTCAGCTGGAGTTGTCATGGCAACCACGTCATTAACGCATTAGGAACACAGTCGGCATTTACTGGCAATTGACCTATTCGTTCGCCATCGGCATATGCCACAGCATCAGATGTGATTCTCACCCTTTTACTTCGAACAATTTCAACCGCTGGATGAGTAATGTGTGTTCCCTTGAAAACTCGCGGGAACACCTTTATGAACTCCAACTTTGATACAGGGTGCAAAACCATCACATCAAATAATCCATCTGCAACATCTGCCTCTGGGCAAACCAACATTCCACCGCCATAGGAACGACCATTTGAGACTGCGATCAGCATGGCCTCGGTCGAGATAGTTCTCTCATCGAGCGTGATCTCGTAATGTCGTGGTCGAAATCGTGGAAGTTCAATAGCAATTGCCGCGTTGTACTTCATTGGTCCTTTAGGCCAACTCATTTTGTTTGCCTTTTCGTTCACCAAAGAATCAAAACCTGTCGAGAGGATTGCAGCGAACCATTCACCATCGACTAAGCCCAAGTCCACTGATGTTGGAGGCCGAGTGGTAATCGCTTCGAGCTGGGCATCGAAGGTTTCAAGATCCCAACCCAAAGTTCGAACAAAGTCATTTCCTGTGCCCGCCGGAATCATTGCAAGTGGAATTTGAGCTGGAATAAGACGTTGCAGAATGTTGTGAAGGAGTCCATCTCCCCCTACTGCAATCACTCCATTGGTGTCAGGGAACTTTTCAATGAAAGATGCAAGGTGATCATCGAGTGCCACCGATGAGTTGCCGGTAACGATTGTGTAGGGGATTTTCCTTTGAGCAAGCCATCCAGCAACAAATGTTCCAACGGTGGCTCCTCTTCCCTCACCTGAAACAGGGTTGATCACTAAAGCCCACATGGGACGACCCTATCGGCTATTCCTTAATAGATGTTGGTGCTTCAATGCCGGCACTGCCTGTTTCGACAGATATAGCTTTCTTGTCGCGTCGCCGATCCACCACGACTGCTATTAAACCAGCCATAAAGTAGAAAAGAATCAAGGGACCAGATAACAGGACCATGCTCAATGGATCTGCTGTTGGAGACAAGGCTGCAACAAAGAAGAAGATAGTGAAAATCCAAATTCTCCAAGGTTTCAATATTGTTTTTCCGCGAAGAAATCCAATCAAATTAAATGTCAAAAGGAATATCGGTAGCTCGAATGCAAGCCCAACAAAGAGAATGACTCGAAGAACGAAATCCAAATAGTCATCAAAGCGAACCAAGTTACTAATTGAACTTGGAGTAAATCCAAACAGAGCTTTAATTGCAACGGGAAGGATGAGATAACCAAGAGTGGCTCCCATTGCAAAAAAAGGTGTAGCAGAAGCTACGAAGAGAACACTCGTACGTTTTTCTCTTCTATGAAGGGCTGGAGCAATGAAGGCCCACAACTGATAAAGCCAAAATGGCGCTGAAACAATGATGCCTGTAAGTAATGCAACCTTGATCTGCAAATCTAGTGGACCAAGAACACCGCTTATGTAGAGAGCACCACAACTAGCCGCACCTGATTGCTGGGCAGCTTTTAAATCGCATACTGGTTTAGCCAGGGTGACAATGATTGAATCGTAGAAATACCACCCTCCACCAAATGCAACCAATACTGCAATCGCAGAGCGAAGAACTCGTTTGCGCAGTTCGCGTAAGTGGTCTAGAAGGGGCATCCGTGCTTCGTTAACAGATGCCATTTATCTACTTCTCGGTTTTGCCGTCTTCTTCGATCGCGGTGTCGTCAGCTTTCATT
>JBIIJO010000102.1:0-2778 GCA_044233685.1 Candidatus Planktophila sp. | reverse complement strand
GTTAACTCCTTGGCTAATATTTGAGCCTAGGTTACATCAGATCTCTATGAATGGGTAGGCGATTTCAGCGTGCTTTGTAACGATCCAGCATCGTTTGGGCCATCACCGCTATTGATTTTCTAACATCAGGGGGTGAGTTCAAGCAAACCGCTCCTCCAGAGGCCATGATGGATCGCTCTATCCACTGAAGTGAGTAAGTTTGAAAATTAAACTCGGTGTTAACAGATAGATCACTTTTCTTGAAGCGCTCGGCTATCGCACGTGTTGGAGTCAGGACTTTGATGGTGCAAGCGTAGCTCGACTGCTCAGTTGCTGTTTTGGGAATTTCTAGAGGAACGGCTTGGACTGTTGCACTTTGTATGCGATCGATTCGGAACTGCCTAAAATCTAATGCTTGATAACAATATGAACTCAGATAAACATGTCCGTCACTCTCAACAATTTCAATTGGAAGAATAGTTCGAGTACTGAGCTCATCGCGATAGAGCGAATGGTAAGTAATCTCAAGTCCCATTCTAGATTTCAATGCATCAGCAATCGCCGCAGAGACTTCCTGATTAACTTGCGAAGTTGCTGATAATGCCCTTGGAAGATTTATGAGAGCTGCAAGACGCTTGGATAAAGAATCGATTCTCTCCAGGAGATCACTTCTCTCTGGTGAGATAGATGAACGCAGCAGATCTAAACCAAGAACTAGAGCGACGCCTTCATCAAAGGAAATCGAACGAGGCTTAGATAAAGTCTGTGCATTATGAATCGTTACAAAACCAGATTCAAACTCTAAATCCATCAGCTCTAAAGGCGTGTATCCAGGTAGTCCACACATCCACAAAGTCGTAAGGTCACTTGTCATCTGAGCTTGATCGACTTTAAACACGGCTGCGAGCTCTTTCAATGAGATGCCCTGATGAGAACTTATGTAAGGAACGAGATCTAAAAGTCGCGCTGTGCGCTCAAGCGGTGCTGAAAATTTATTAGCCATGATTATCCACCAACGCCTCAAGATGCCCCATGATGAGATTTCTCAACTCTGCCGGTTCCTGAACGAAGGCATCAGGTCCATGCCACAAAACTATTGAACAGAGAGATTCCAGATTCAAAATTGGAACCTTTATCTGGTCCCACTCACCCAATGATTGCGAAGAGACGGCCAAAGCGCGAAGCGAGGCGGCTTTACCCACTCGAACATCAATAAGGGCATATTCATGTGTCGGTGATTCCAGATGAGTTTTGCTTGAATCAAATCCAGTTGGAACTTCAAAATCCTTTGGTCCCTTACTGACGGTGATAACGCCACTTATTCGATCTACTCGAAAGGTTCGAATCTCTTGAATCTCTTGATCCACGCCGTACAAGTACCAAAAGCCATTACGAGTAGAAAGAGCTATCGGAACAATGCTTCGCGCATTGATATTCAAACTCGAATCCAAATATGCAAAAGATAAGCACTGACTTTGCGCTATCGCCCTTGTCATCAGGGACAAATCCTGCCCACCGTCATTGAGCTTATGAACATTTACCGGAATAGAGAGTTCATCACTGGGAATTCCAATGGAACGAAGTTTTAATAGCGCCTTTTGTGCGACATCACCAAATGATGCTTCATGCCAAGCTTCTGCGGCTAGAGACAAAAGTGAGACTTCCGTCGGTGAGATGTCACCCAGTTCAAACTGATACTTTTCTTGTTTGATCTTGTAGCCGGCTTCATCATTAAACAAAGGATCAAAACTACCTACTTCAATTTCAATTCCCAGCGAGCGTAGATCATCCTTATCGCGTTCAAACATTCTCTCTTTAGCTTCAGCTGTGCCGTCATAGCCTTCAACTGAGTTAAAGATCTCTGTTTTGGTCAGGTATCTCTTTGTGGCAAGCAGGGCGATTGTTAGATTGATTAATCGCTCAATCTTCCGAGACACCGTATCCACCCTTCGCCGGACGTCGTCGACGCGCCAAGACTTCAACACCAGGTGCCATGCGGCGGCTTTGAATCAAGAATCCTGTGTGGCCAATCATTCTCTGTTGTGGTCGAACTGCTAAACCTTCATGGTGCCATCCACGAACTAAGGTCTCGCTACTCTCAGGTTCAGTGAATCGACCGTCTTCCTTAATTGCTTCTGCAGTTGCAGATAGTTGAGTTGTTGTCGCAACGTAAGACATAAAAACACCGCCTGGGCGCAACGCTCTTGCTGCGATATCAACGCACTCCCATGGGGCCAGCATGTCCAATATAACTCGATCAAATTCACTATCAAAGCTTTGATCCTGTAAATCCCCAACATCTAACTTCCAATTTGTAGGTGCACCTTCAAAATAGGCATCCACATTTGAACGAGCATTGTCTGCAAAATCAGCTCTGCGTTCAACAGAGTGCACGTATCCCTTTTCACCTGCTGCTCGCAATAGTGAAATAGTTAGAGCGCCGCTTCCAACGCCAGCTTCAAGGACTCGGGCACCCGGATAAATGTCGGCCATACCAATAATCATCGCGGCATCTTTGGGATAAACAATCGTTGCACCGCGAGGCATCGTTAATACGTAATCAGGAAGTAGCGGCTTAAATGCCGTGAACTTTAAACCAGCAGTTGTACTTACTACTGAACCCTCGGGCATCCCAATGAGGTCATCATGGGTAATCCAACCTTTGTGTGTGTGCCACTCCTTACCAGGAACTATCGTGAAGCTATAGAGCTTTCCTTTGGGGTCGGTGAGTTGAATGCGATCACCCGCAGCAAAGAAACCTTGATTCGACACGGGAGCATCTTAGGTCAAATAAAGGAT
>JBIIJO010000101.1:0-2784 GCA_044233685.1 Candidatus Planktophila sp. | reverse complement strand
CTACCTCTTGTGGCTGGCTACTCAGGAGATCTGAAAGGACGTCAGCAATGTCGCTACTCTCATGGAAACTTCATGGAAACGGTAAGACCCTGTCCCCGGGCGCAGTTGTTTCAACAGATGAACGCCTCACATGGCCGCGCACAATCGGCGTGGGTTTACAACACATCGCCGCAATGTTTGGTGCCACCTTCCTCGTTCCAATCATTACTGGATTTCCCCCAACAACCACACTCTTCTTCTCAGGAATCGGCACTCTGCTGTTTCTGGCACTTACACAAAACAAGGTTCCTAGCTATCTGGGTTCATCCTTTGCCTTCTTAGCACCAATCGCTGCAGCTAAATCTGGCGGCGGAATGTCAGCGGCTCTCGGTGGCGTAGTAGTCACAGGATTGATCTTGGCTGCAGTTGGTCTCATTGTTCGCCAGGCCGGTATCGGTTGGATTAACTGGTTATTGCCTCCGGTAGTAACTGGAACCATCGTTATGGTCATTGGTTTGAACTTGGCCGGTGCTGCTAAGAACAACTTCGTAGCTGGCCCAATGATCGGTGTAATTACATTGGCTTCGATTGCTTTGATTTCAGCTGCATCTCGAGGTTTCCTCAATCGCATCAGCATCTTTGCTGGACTCATGATTGGTTATGTCGTTGCGTTGATTCAAGGCGATGTTAAGACTGATGCAATTAGCGCAGCTAAGTGGGTTGCGTTGCCTTCATTTACGACTCCAACATTTGATGGCAAGGCAATCGTCTTGTTCCTACCTGTTGTGCTCGTGTTGATTGCTGAAAACGTTGGACACGTTAAAGCAGTTGCAGCAATGACTGGCAAGAACCTTGATGATCAAATGGGCACAGCCCTTATGGCAGATGGTCTTGCAACTACTTTGGCTGGTGCCGGTGGTGGTTCAGGAACAACTACTTATGCTGAAAACATTGGTGTTATGGCCGCTACTCGCGTCTACTCAACTGCTGCGTATTGGATTGCAGGAGTTGGCGCAGTCGGACTATCACTTTCTCCAAAGTTTGGCGCAGTCCTTAGTGCCACACCTACTGGAGCACTTGGCGGCGTTGGCGTTGCTCTATTCGGAATGATTGGCGTCCTTGGCGCTCGGATCTGGATTGAAGGCAAAGTTGATTTCTCTAATTCAACTAACTTGATCATCGCAGCATCTGCACTCATTATCGGTATCGCAGATATGTCATGGACTCGTGGAGATTACACATTCAACGGAATCATCAATGCAACATTGGTGGCTGTTGTTGGATACCGTGTTATGGCCTCAATTGCTTCATCTAGGGGTAATAACTAATATCTGACCTATGGTAATTCCTTCGCGGTTAGCTGAGTACATCGTTGCCGCGATGATAATTATCTTGGCGCCTGGCCCGAGCGTTTTATTCGTAATCGCTCGGGCCATCGCCTGGGGTCGCAAAGTTGCAGTTTTCACCGTTGCAGGCAATGTCTCCGGTTCTTTTGTTTTATCAGTATTTGTGGCCCTTGGTCTTGGCCCTATCTTGCAACGATCAGATCTTGCATACATTGCAGTGCAATGGGGCGGCGGTCTCTACTTAATCTATTTAGGTATTGATGCAATCAGACAACGCAAAGCTCATGCATCGGATATGACCAATCAGGGAGATGTCTCCCCCACTGCCCTTCGCTCCATGCGAGATGGGTTTTGGGTTGGAGCACTTAACCCCAAGGCAATTGTTTTCTATGCAGCCGTTCTTCCCCAGTTCATTGATCGTGAAAAGGGGCAGATCACCTCACAGTTAATTTTGCTCGGCGCTATTTTTTCTATTCTTGCCTTCTTCTCTGATGGCACCTGGGGATTATTAGCGGGCACGGCCCGTGCATGGCTAGCTAAAGACTCCAGCCGCCTGGAAAAACTACGCGCAACTGGGGGAAGCATCATGATCCTTCTAGGTCTATCGGTTTTGTACTTAGCAATTGTCGGTGGCTAGAGACACAATAGGCATATGAAAAAACCTATAAAGCCAGCGCGCGAAAACATCTCTCCTTCTGATTTAACTTTTGGTCTATCAACATGCAAACGTTGCTTATGGGTTAAGTACTGGTTCAAAGTTACGGCCCCTATGACCATGCCACTTGTTGGCACATTGTCCTCACTGCAAGAGGAGTACTTTCAACGCGCAGATATGCCAACTATCGATCCATCACTTCGCCCTGGAACTGTTACAAAATGGGGCGAATTCGTTAAGAGCAAGCCCATTCAAATCAATGGCCAGGACACACGCTGGCGCATATTAGGAAAATACGATCTCGTATCAACTAATGATGATGGCACCGTCGGATTAATCGATTGCAAAGTCTCTGATTCAGAGCGAGATAGCGGGGCTTTCTACTCACCTCAATTAGAGGCATATGCCTTTGCCCTAGAAAACCCAGCTGCCGGAAAGGCCGTTGAAGTTGCATCCATGGGCTTGCTTGTGTGGAAACCAACGCACACCGTTGGTGATAATCCTGGTAACAGTGGCTTTGGTGTTTACCAAAAGTACGTAGCAGTTGAACGTGATCACGATAATTTCATGAGAGTGATTGGAGATTTCATTCAAGTTCTAGAAGGTGAAATACCAGAAGCTGGACCAACTTGCACCACATGCCAATTCTTAACTACAAGAAATGCTTTAGATCTTCTCTAATCTTCCTCGCCAGCAACATTAATATCATCAGGCTTTGATTTCTTAGGCGCATATGTATCAACATATTCCTGGCCTGACCTTGCTTGAATGACATTCATGAGTTGATCGGTCACATCGCGCAGA
>JBIIJO010000024.1:0-11307 GCA_044233685.1 Candidatus Planktophila sp. | reverse complement strand
TGATTGTCTTTCCACCAACAGTGATTGAATCATCGGTGAATGTAACTTCAAGACCCAAGCGACCCAAGATTGAGTCGTACTTGAGCAAATGTGCCAAAGTCTCATTAGGTGTGAGGTCGTTGATTCCAACGATATTGATATTTGGGTTTGTTAGAGATGCACGAAAGAAGTTGCGTCCGATGCGTCCAAAACCATTAATTCCGACATTAATCACAGTACGTGTCCTTGCTACTAAAGGGGCTAGTAATAGAAAAGCCCAGCTGTTGGTGGTTCGTATGACTGCCACAACGCTGGGGTCTTGATGCAAATACTATCAGTGGCCATAGGCCTAACTTGCGGGTAGAAAAGGTGTTTAGTTCAACAAATCAGGCGAAAGCCCGCTTTCAGTATCGGGAATTCCGAGTTCTCCCGCTCGTTTATCAGCCATCGCCAATAAGCGACGAATTCGACCGGCAATCGCATCTTTAGTCATTGGCGGAGTAGCTAGCGATCCCAACTCTTCCAGTGATGCTTGACCATGATTAATGCGAAGCTCGCCTGCTTCTTTCAAATGATCAGGAATCGTTGGGCCAAGAATTTCCATCGCCCGTTGCACACGTGCTGCTGCAGCAACTGCTGCCCGAGCAGAACGTCGAAGATTTGCATCATCAAAATTAGCTAAGCGATTTGCCGTTGCCCGAACTTCGCGGCGCATACGACGCTCTTCCCAAGCAAGTACAGACTCATGTGCACCAAGGCGTGTAAGCAAAACTCCAATGGCATCGCCATCGCGAATAACAACACGATCCACACCGCGAACTTCTCTAGCCTTTGCAACAATTCCCATACGACGCGCTGCCCCAACTAACGCCAATGCAGCCTCTGGTCCCGGACATGTAATTTCCAGTGAAGAAGAGCGCCCTGGTTCAGTGAGGGAACCATGTGCAATAAATGCTCCGCGCCATGCAGCCTCTGAATCACAGATTGCAGCTGAAACAACTTGTGGAGGTAAGCCTCGCACGGGGCGACCATTTGCATCGACTAAACCTGTTTGTCTAGCGAGGGCGTCTCCTGCTTCGATGACGCGAACAACATAGCGTGAACCTTTGCGCAATCCACTAGATGAGAGCACTGCTAGATCAGATCCATGTCCATAAATATCTGCAATGTCTTTGCGAAGTCTGCGCGCACTTTGAGACGTATCTAATTCAACTTCAATCAAGATCTTGCCAGCGGCGATATGGAGTCCCCCGGCAAAGCGAAGAAGTGAGGAGACCTCGGCTTTGCGACAGCATGGCTTAGTCACAGATATGCGACTGAGTTCGTCCTTAACTGATGCTGTCATTGCCATGGGGTTATCCAACCAGTTTTGGACCCATGATGTGGCCCAAATGGAGAGTTAATTTTGAAACATCATGATGAACACTGCCTGGTGCCTTGCGAATATCGGCTGCAATCACTCTTCCGCCCATTTTTGCTGCAGCTTCATCAAGGGCTACTGAATTTCGGACCACAGATGAATCAACCAGGCAGTAATCAATCTTTAGTTCTGGGGCATATGAGTGAAAAAACTCTAAATGCTCTTCTGGTGTGGAACCGGCAAACTCTTCACCAGTTGTAGAGCTGGTTGCATCAAGGTTGAGAATCAATATCTTCTTAGCCTTTGTGCGAAGCAATGCATCTTGCTGCATTGGCACCATCAAATGTGGCATGACTGATGAAAACCAAGATCCAGGACCCATGGTTATCCAGTCCGCAACGCGTATCGCCGTAAGGACTTCTAAACGAGCCTGCGGATTTTCTGGAATTACGCGCAGTGATTCAATGCGTCCCTTGGCTGTTGCAACTTCCTTTTGTCCCCTAACAACGATTCGCCCCGTTGATGTGTTGAAAGTTCCCTCAATATCTAAAGCAGTTTCAGCCATAGGAAGAACTCGGCCTATGACTTTCAATAACTGACCCACACGATCTAAACCAATAACTGGATCTTCATTTTCATTCCAAAGAGATGCCAGTAAGAGATTACCCATTGCATGGCCATTAAGTGGTCCATCACTTTCAAAGCGATGCTGCATGATGTTGGCCCAGGTGCGACCCCACTCATCATCGGCACATAATGCAGCTAAGGCCATGCGCAAATCGCCCGGAGGCAATATCGGAAACTCTTCGCGCAAGCGACCACTAGAGCCACCATTATCGGCAACGGTAACCACAGCTGTTATGTCACTAGTTATTTGGCGAAGCGCCGACAAAGTTGCGGCAAGGCCATGGCCTCCCCCGAGCGCAACAACTTTTTGCACTACTTATTCTCGCCCAACGTCTCGATGAGTTGCATAGGCAGAGCAATCATTAGAACTGAGTTGGCGAGCAATCTCTTCTGCAATGGCAACACTTCGATGCTTTCCACCCGTGCAGCCCACTGAGATAGTCACATACTTTTTACCTTCATGCATATATCCAGGAACCATAGAATTAATGAGGGCAACATAATCTTTCACAAACTCACTCACACCTTCACTGCTCAAAACCTTTTCACTTACTTGCGATGTTAACCCAGTAAGAGGTCGAAGTTCAGGAATCCAATGTGGATTTGGAATAAAGCGGCAATCCAAAACTAAATCTGAATCAACCGGGATTCCATACTTATAACCAAAGGAGAGAACATTGATGCGAATACCCTGAATCTTGCCACCACCGAAAATCTCACCAATTCTCTTTTCAAGTTGGTGCACATTCAAATTTGTCGTATCAATTGCAATATCGCACTCAGCTCGAACTTCCTCAAGCTTGGCTCGCTCCCGTGCAATTCCATCCACGATTCGATCTCCACTTTGTAATGGATGTGGTCTGCGAGTGGATTCAAATCGTTGAACTAACGCTTGATCTGTTGCATCTAAGAAAACTAAACGGTATGCCGATCCATTCTTTTTGAGTTCAGCTAAAGCGGCAGTTAACTCATCAAAGAAATGTCCTCCGCGAACATCCACCACGACTGCATACTCTTTGCCTTGAGAACCTGTGCCTTTACCAACTAAAGCTGGCAGCAATGCTGGAGGTAAGTTATCAACTACATACCAACCTAAATCTTCTAGAGCATGCGCCACCGTTGAACGTCCGGCTCCCGACATCCCCGTCAGGACTAAGGTCTCATTGCTCGTCATGGCTTTATCCTCTTACACCTGTCAAGAACCCGCTCACACGCTCCATGCTCTTCTCTAAATAGGCCGGCAACATCTCTTTATGTTCAGGGTTTTTAGTCTCATACAGATAGTTCAGTAGAACGAGTCGACGCTGTAGTAGCAGGGAGTCCATTTGAGCCTTGGTATAGGTAGGTAGTTCGCAGACTGTTCTATATCCCTCCAACACTGCCGCATCCTGCTCAGGGGTATCTAAGTAATACAAGGTGATAGCTAGATCTTGATGTGGGATTCCATAGCCACAGTCATCAAAGTCAAAGATGAAGAGTTCACCTTCATGCCACATCAAGTTCCAGCCATGTAGATCTCCATGAATAACTTGTGTGGGGTTGGTAGCAAAAAGATTGTGTGTATCAGCCTCAATTACTTCAATCGCCGATTTGATAGCAGTGAACTGCTCCTTTGTGAGCAAGCTCTTAGAGCTCAGCAAAAAGTCTTCTGTCCCCCACAGCCAATCACTAAAGGTTGGAAGCTGGGCTTTTTCAGAGAGCTTAAACTCACGTGCACTTTGATGCATCCGTGCCATTGCAGCGCCAAGTGTCACCAATTGCTCATGAGTGGGTTCATCACCAATCTCTTCACCTTCAAGCCATGTATAGAGAATTCCATGAAGCGTGCGCCCAGATTCAAGATGAGCAATGGAGGAAATATAACTATCTTGGCTATTGGCAACCGGTCTTGCCACTTTAATCCCCGGGATTCTGGATGCAAAGTTAACAAACTCAATTTCACCCTGGATATTGCCCAAGGTGCGAGTGGAATTCACGTTTATCCGAAGAGCGTATTTATCACCGCTACCTGTGACTACTGAAAATGTTGCATTGAATTCATAATTGATACACTTGACTTCAACTTCATTGAGGCCATAGCCATCTAGCATTTCTCTTGCAGTTTTGGTGAAAGACTCTATTTGTTGCTCGCTTGTAGAATCAAAGAAGTCCGTACTCACTACTTACTCTCCACTATTTCACCTGTTGTCGTGTTTATCTGCTGAGAACTCATCGCCGCAAGTTGCTCACCAATAACTGCTGCAATCTTGCTGCCAATACCTGGAGTCGCAGCAATATCTTCAACCGTTGCCTTACGGATTGCCGCTACTGAACCAAAGCGCTCCAGCAAGGCCTTCCTGCGTGCCTGACCAAGTTGTGGAATCTCATCCAGAATTGATTCCAACATAACCTTAGAGCGACGTGAGCGGTGGAAAGTTATTGCAAATCTATGTGCCTCATCGCGAATGCGTTGTAAGAGATAAAGCCCTTCACTTGAACGAGGAAGGATGAGTGGATCTGATGAACCAGGAACCCACACCTCTTCTAATCTCTTAGCCAACCCACATAGTGCGATATCAGTAATACCTAATTCAGCCAGAGCACGTGCTGCAGCATTTACTTGAGGCTGACCACCATCAACAACGATGAGTTGCGGTGGATATGAGAACTTACTCAACTTTCCACCCAGCTCTGCCACTTCAGCCTCATCTACTGATCTATCATCGAGTAATCGTTTCAATCGGCGGGTTATCACTTGATGCATTGCCCTGGTGTCATCGAAACCCTCATCAGTATTAACAATGAACCGGCGATATTCACTCTTCTTAGCTAACCCATCTTCAAAAACCACCATTGAAGCAACCACTGATGTGCCTGAGATATTTGAGATATCAAAGCATTCAATGCGAAGTGGTGTGCGAGATAAATCCAATGCCTCTTCGATTTCAAGCAGAGCTTTACCACTTACTGCTGCATCATTGGCACGTTTGCTCAAGAACTGAATCAGTGAGTACTGGGCGTTACGTTTAACCGTTGCCAGAATCTCGACTTTCTCCCCGCGCTGTGGAACCTTCAATGAAACCGGCGCGCCGCGCAAGCCACTGAGCCAACTCTCAAGAGCTGTCGCATCTAGTGGAAGTTCATTAATAAGAATCTCGGCTGGAATATCTGTTGGTGCGCTTTGACTATAGATGGAATAGAAAAGCGCACCCATCTCATCATCGCCTTCTAGCGATTTACTTTGATCCACAATCCATGAGCGAGATCCCTTGATGGCACCACCTCTAACAATAAATATCGACCCTGCGGCGTGTGCTCCGTCATGGTGAATTGCAACGATATCTGCCGTTAAGTTCTCCGGTAGTGCTGCTTCTGCAGACTCCTGTGCTCGCTCGATTGCATCAATAGAGTCTCGAATCTTGCTAGCCCGCTCAAACTCTTCTCGACTAGATGCCAGCTCCATTTCAGCCCGCAGCGTTGGAACAATGTCAGTATTTCCATTGGACATAAAATTTACTAAGCGATCAGAGAGGGCTTTGTGATCCTCTTTACTAATCCACTCAACACAAGGTGCAGCACACTTGCCGATATCTCCGAGCAAACATTGCCGTTTAGTTCGCTTAGCTCGTTCAAAGTTACTGGTCGTACAAGAGCGAATAGGGAAGGTCTTTAGAACAACATCGAATGTGCTGCGCAGCGCCCAGGTATGAGTAAAGGGCCCAAAGTATGAAATCCCAGGACGCTTTGATTTACGTGTGATGAAAACCCTTGGGAACTCTTCTTTGTTCGTAATTGCAAGATATGGATATGACTTGTCATCTCTAAACTGGACGTTATATTGCGGGGCATATTGCTTAATCCATGAAAACTCTAACTGCAGAGCTTCAACTTCAGTATCTACAATTGTCCAATCAACTCGCACTGCCTGGTGCACCATGCGATAAGTTTTTTCAGCTAAGTTGCTCTGGAAGTAATTGCTCAAGCGATTCTTAAGATTAATTGCCTTGCCAACATAAATGACCGTATCCGTTGCGTCATAGAATCGATAGACCCCAGGAAGTTTGGGAATATCCGATGGCCGATAGCTTTGGGGATCTGCCATATCAATTACTTCTTAGTCGCTACTTTGCGATTACTTGCCAAAATCTCACCCAAGAACTGTCCGGTGTAACTGGCCTTTACCTTGGCAACATCTTCAGGAGTTCCTTGGGCAACTACTAATCCCCCGCGGAATCCACCCTCTGGTCCCATATCAATAACCCAGTCAGAGGATTTAATGACATCTAAGTTGTGTTCAATGACGACAACAGTATTTCCTGTATCAACTAAGCGATTGAGGACACCAAGCAACTTGCTCACATCTTCAAAGTGAAGTCCTGTTGTTGGTTCATCCAAAACATAGATTGTGCGACCAGTCGAGCGACGCTGCAGCTCAGTAGCTAGCTTCACGCGTTGTGCCTCACCACCTGAAAGTGTTGGCGCTGATTGACCTAAGCGCACATAGCCCAAGCCAACATCATTGAGAGTCTTTAAATAGCGGGCAATTGCTGGCACAGATTCAAAGAATCCTGCTGCGAGTTCTATCGGCATATCCAAAACATCAGCAATTGTTTTACCCTTGTAATGAACTTCCAGAGTCTCACGGTTATATCTGGCGCCATGACAGACTTCGCAAGGAACATACACATCAGGCAAGAAGTTCATCTCAATTGTGATGGTGCCATCGCCTGAACAGTTCTCACAGCGTCCGCCTTTAACGTTAAAGGAGAAACGTCCCTGCTGATAGCCACGAATCTTGGCCTCTGACGTTTCGGCAAATAACGCACGTACCTTGTCGAACACGCCTGTGTAGGTAGCGGGGTTAGAGCGAGGTGTACGACCGATAGGTGATTGATCAACGTGCACAACTTTGTCTAGCAGATCTACACCTGAGACTGTGCGGTGTCGTCCAGGAACTAAACGCGCACCATTGAGTTTATTGGCAAGGACCGTATACAAAATATCGTTCACTAAAGTTGATTTACCAGAACCGCTCACTCCCGTGACTGAAACAAATACTCCTAGCGGAACCTCAACATCAATATTTTGTAGGTTGTTCTCCTTCGCACCTTTAACAATTAATTGACGCTTTGGGTCCACTTTACGACGCTTGGCTGGAATAGCAATTGATTTACGACCAGAGAGATAGGCACCTGTGATTGATTCTTTGGAAGCAATCAGATCGTCATAGCTACCAGAAACAACAACCTTTCCACCATGCTCACCAGCACCTGGGCCAATATCAACAACCCAATCGGCTGTTCTAATCGTCTCTTCATCGTGCTCAACAACAATGAGTGTGTTACCTAAATTGCGAAGTCGAGTTAACGTATCAATCAAGCGACGGTTATCCCTTTGGTGCAAACCAATACTTGGCTCATCCAAGACATAGAGAACGCCAACTAATCCACTACCAATCTGTGTTGCAAGGCGAATTCTCTGTGCCTCGCCACCAGATAGTGTTCCTGCCGGACGAGCAAGAGATAAATAGTCCAAACCAACATCGAGTAAGAAGCCAAGTCGAGCATGAACTTCTTTCATTACACGTTCTGCAATTTGGGCTTCGCGCTTATTGAGCTTGATTGCCTTGAGAAACTCCGCACACTCCATAATGGAAAGTTCAGTAATCTCACTGATGTTCTTATCGCCCAAGGTCACAGCTAGTACTTCAGGCTTTAGGCGTGCACCCTTACAAACATCGCACGGTGTCTCGCGCATATATGCCTCGTACTTATCACGGCTGTAATCACTATCTGTTTCACTGTGACGGCGATGAATGAATGGAACGACACCTTCAAATCCCGTTGTGTAGTTCTTGGTGCCGTACCGACCCTTGTACTTCATCTTAATTTCATACTCATAACCATTGATAATGGCATCACGGGCTTTAACTGAAATCTTCTTCCACGGTGTATCAAGGGAGAAAGAAACATCCTTTGCTAACGCCTCTAGCAAGCGCAGGAAGTAATCCGATGACTGCCCACCTGACCAAGGCGCAATGGCACCTTCATTAATCGAGATGGAGTCATCAGGAATGATCAAATCATTATCAACTTCTAACTTGGTTCCAATTCCAGAACACTCAGGGCATGCACCAAATGGAGAGTTGAATGAGAAAGAACGTGGCTCTAACTCCTCAAAGGAGAGGTTGCAATCATGGCACGCTAAGTGCTCGCTATATGTGCGCTCTTTTTCAGCGCCCTTTGCATCTACAAAATCAAGCAGAACAATTCCAGATGCAAGGCGAAGCGCAGTCTCAATAGAATCCGTAAGTCGAGTCTTGGACTCCTCTTTTGCAGTGAGGCGATCGACAACAACTTCAATCGTGTGCTTTTCCTGCTTTTTAAGCTTTGGAACATCGGTGAGCTGAATAACTTCACCATCAACTCGGGCGCGTGAGAATCCCTGAGTAATTAAGTCAGCAAATAGCTCAACAAACTCACCTTTTCGTGAGCGGACTATTGGAGCGAGAACTTGAAACTTTGTAGTTGCTGGCATTGTAAGAATCTGATCCACAATCTGCTGCGGTGATTGTCTCGATACTGCTTTGCCACACGTTGGGCAGTGTGGGCGTCCGGCGCGTGCAAACAGCAAACGTAAGTAGTCATAAACTTCAGTAATTGTTCCAACTGTAGAGCGAGGGTTACGGTTCGTTGATTTTTGGTCAATCGAAACTGCTGGTGATAGTCCTTCAATAAAGTCCACATCAGGCTTATCCATCTGTCCCAAGAATTGACGGGCATATGCTGATAAAGACTCAACGTATCGACGCTGGCCTTCGGCAAAAATGGTGTCGAAGGCTAAAGATGATTTACCTGAACCAGATAGTCCTGTAAAAACAATCAGAGCATTACGTGGCAGCTCAATAGAGACATTCTTGAGGTTATGCTCGCGAGCACCGCGAACAATGAGTTTGTCGATAGTCACTAAACCCCAGCCTCTTCCATTGAACGTAGTTCCTTCTTTAAAATCTTTATCTCATCGCGCAAACGTGCAGCGACTTCAAATTGAAGGTCTCCAGCAGCAGCGCGCATCTGATCAGTGAGCGAGCCTATCAATGCCATTAAATCTTGGCGCGGTAAGGAGGCAAGGGATTTCACATAGAGCCCAGCCGTTGTAGCGCTCTTTTGATTTGCCCGCTTATTCGATGCCATGAGCTCTTCAGTATCCTCAGATTCACGATTAATAAGATCAGTGATATCTGCAATCTTCTTGCGCAATGGTTGTGGGTCCACACCCTTTTCTAGATTGTAAGCAACTTGCTTGGCACGACGTCGATTTGTCTCATCAATAGCCTTCTCCATGGAGGCTGTGATGTTGTCGGCATACATATGAACTTCACCTGAAACATTTCGAGCAGCACGGCCAATTGTTTGAATCAGTGAAGTAGCGGAGCGAAGGAAGCCCTCTTTATCGGCATCCAAGATTGCAACTAAGGAAACTTCAGGCAGATCAAGACCTTCGCGAAGTAAGTTGATACCAATCAATACGTCGTACTCGCCGATTCGTAGTTCGCGCAAAAGTTCAACACGACGCAGAGTGTCTACTTCTGAGTGCAGATAACGAACTCTCACTCCCTTTTCTTGCAAATAATCGGTTAAGTCTTCGCTCATCTTTTTAGTCAGAGTTGTAACAAGCACACGTTCATTCTTCTCAGCGCGAATTGTGATTTCATTCAATAAATCATCAATCTGACCCTTAATTGGCTTAATGACAATTTGTGGATCTACTAAACCCGTTGGGCGAATTACTTGTTCCACCACATTGCCATCAACCTTTCCCATCTCGTACTTTCCTGGCGTTGCAGAGAGATAAAGCTTTTGCCCTGTTCGCTCAATAAACTCTGGAAACTTCAGTGGTCGGTTATCTAGCGCGCTAGGCAATCTAAAGCCATGTTCGACCAATGTGCGCTTGCGCGATGCATCGCCTTCAAACATCGCACCTAACTGCGGAACGGTCACGTGACTCTCATCAATAACAACAAGGAAATCCTCTGGGAAATAATCCAGTAAGCAGTTCGGTGCAGAACCAGCCGCGCGATCATCTAAATGCCGTGAGTAGTTCTCAATTCCACTACAAAAACCAATTTGCTCCATCATCTCAATATCAAAGGTGGTTCTCATTCGAAGGCGCTGTGCCTCAAGGAGCTTTCCCTGCTTTTCAAAGAGATTGAGTTGGACTTGTAGTTCATCCTGAATATCACCGATTGCCCGCTTCATAGTTTCAGGACCAGCTGCATAGTGAGTGGCTGGGAATATATACATCTCAGTTTCATCACGCATGATTTCACCCGTCAAAGGATGCAACGTAGTTATCTTTTCAATCTCATCGCCAAACATCTCAATGCGAATCGCTAACTCTTCATACATAGGGATGATTTCGATGGTATCTCCACGCACTCGGAAAGTGCCACGCTCAAAGGCAACATCGTTGCGCTTGTATTGCACATCAACGAACTTGCGCAGTAGAGCATTTCGTTCAATCTCATCGCCCACACGCAGTTTGATCATGCGATCCACATATTCTTGCGGTGTTCCAAGTCCATAAATACAAGAAACCGTTGCGACCACAATCACATCTCTGCGGGTTAATAACGAGTTTGTTGCTGAGTGGCGCAAGCGCTCAACCTCATCATTAACACTTGAATCCTTCTCAATGAAGGTATCTGTCTGTGGAACGTATGCCTCTGGCTGGTAGTAGTCGTAGTAAGAGACAAAGTATTCAACGGCGTTATTGGGAAGTAGTTCTCTAAACTCATTTGCTAACTGCGCAGCCAGAGTTTTGTTTGGAGCTAAGACCAAAGTAGGACGCTGGAGCTTTTCAATCAACCAGGCGGTGGTTGCAGACTTTCCTGTACCAGTGGCGCCAAGTAGAACCACATCTTGTTCGTCAGCATTGATGCGACGGGCAATCTCTTCAATAGCCTCTGGCTGATCACCAGCAGGGACATAATCACTAATTACCTGAAAAGGCTCGACCCGTCTTTGGAGTTCAGATATCGGGCGCATTTGCCTAGCCTACTTTTTTACATCCTTATCCGCGAGTTCTTCCCAGATGTTTTCTACTTTACGCAGTAAATCATCTTCACTGCCATCATTTTCAATCAAGAAATCAGCTATCGATTCGCGCTGCTCTCTCGTTGCCTGGGCAGCTATGCGAGCTTCTATCTCAGAGATATGTAAGCCCCTTGCACGCAATCGTGAAACTCTATTCTCCATTAATGATTCAACGGTAATGACAATATCAAAGCGATCCTGCCCTCCAGTTTCAAACAAAAGAGGGATTTCATAGACAAGGGTTTGATCAGCTTTTAAGGATGCAAC
>JBIIJO010000023.1:0-11358 GCA_044233685.1 Candidatus Planktophila sp. | reverse complement strand
TAAAGGGAACCAAGCCTGTATGTCCTAAGGGATATAAGGCAGTCGGCCCTCGCTTCTAAGTAGATAAGTAAGTGCGGGCCGCTCCTAAGTACTCTTTAGGAGCGGTTCGCACTATCTAATTTCACGTCTAGTTCATACAAGGTGAGGGAGAACATGAAGCGCTTTACTAAGCTTTTTGTAGCGCTGTTCTTGATTTTTGCTGTAACAGCCCCCATTACAACGGGAGCCCTTGCAAGTACTGGCGAACTTGGCCCAACATGGCCAATTCCCGATGACGGTGAACTCGGACAACACGTATTTAGCTTCACCGATTTGTATGGAGAGTCATCTTCAAATCTTTACACCAAGAACTACAAGCCTCGCCAAACCGAAAAGCCAATCTGCACATCTGTGTTAGATCCAATCTGTGCTGATGGATATAACTATGAAGCAATCTTGCCGCAGTGCACAAGTGATTCTGATGTCAACTGCATTGCAGATTTTGGTATTACTGATGCATCATCAAATTTCATCAGTGCAAAATTTAGCCGCTACTTCCCACTCAAAGCCCTGAACGCCTTCGAAGGCTCACCTGCCCTCGGAGTTCCATCTGGTGCAACGGGAAGTGTGTATTCACTGCCGGAGGCAGAGTTTGGGGCAAGTAATCTTTATTTTGTCCGTGTGCACACTCGAGGCGGGGGAAATGCACAAGGTTCAAATTTAAGTTCTTTAGATGTTCAGGTGTATCCAGTTAATTACAAAGATGGCTTTTGGGGTGACAATGCAACTGATGCGGGCTTGCAATCATTTACTGACAGAACGCAAACCACACCTGGCTGGGGCTGGTCAGCTCCGGGACCTACGAAGGGTGCTTTTTGTGTTACCAACTCTATAACAGAGAAAAAGTGTTTGCAGCGCTATGAATTCCCAAACAATAAGCGCTATTTCCTAAAGCTTCGAATGAGCAAGCTGCCTTCTGGCTGGCTGCATGGAAGAGTGGCAAAGCAAGAAATTTCAGTCACTAAAAGTGGAGATAGCTCAACCTTGTTGATTCAAGGTGAACCAGTATCTGTTCCTGCCGTTTATAAGATGTATAAATGGAATGAAATGCCAGCAGGATTGCAATCTCAATATGACGTGAACTCTGGTTTCTATATCAATGATCCAAGTAGAAACGATCCAAATCAGACTGGACCTGGTGGTCGCAGTGCCGGAAATAAGGATCCGCTTAAGCGCAACGTGGTCCTTCAGCCTGATGCTTGGAACCCTGTGGGCATGGAACAGTTGAAACTACTTCTACCTTTTGTTAATGATCAAGCCTCTGCGGTGCTTTCAAGTTGGACAATTAGAACCCTCTCTGAAGGCGAAATGGCTGGTTCTAACGAGTGCTTTAATGACACATCAAAAATAACAGGCATGGTTGCAACAAATGCAACAAATTACTCAGCAGGTCCACCTGTCTTTGATACTGCTTCTCAATCTCTGATCTATAAAGTATCTGCGCCTCACTTAACAGATAAGAAAGTTGTTTTCGAGGGAACTTATGATTTAAGCATTCCTTCAGATGTTGCACGTTGTATCTATAAGTTCTCTAACGCTCCTATTAAGGCAGATATTTCAATTGTTGCACCAGATGGCACAGCCAAGGTTGCAACGACCACCTTGGTTGAGCGAAATGGTTGGCTGCGCTTTTCTGCAAATGGCTTCACTTTCTCTTCTCCTATTATTCAAGTGAAGATGTTCCAGGATGCACCAGCGCCAACTCCTACGCCAACTCCTACGCCGACGCCAACTCCAGAACCAACACCAACACCAACTGTGGTTGTAACGCCAGCACCAACTCCTAAGCCAACGGTGAAGGCTGTTTCTAAGAAGATCACCATTACTTGCGTGAAAGGCAAGCTAGTAAAGAAAGTAAGTGCGATTAAGCCTGCATGTCCTGCGGGTTATAAGAAGAAATGAAAAAAAACTTAGGCCGCTGGCTGACTCTTTTTGTAGGAGTCTGTATTTTGGTTACAACCGCTGGCTATGTCGGTGCGAGAGCAGCTGATGATGTAGTTTTCATTCTGCCTGATGATCATGCACAAGGCCAACACAATATTAGTTTTAATGATGACCTGGTCGATTATTGGTCTGCTCTGTGGGATCCTGCAAAGTTAGGTGATAGAACTTTAGATCCAACATGTTCCTCACTTGATGACCCAAATTGTGTTGGTAAGAGTTTGAATTTCACTTCAGTCATTCCTTTTTGTGATGCTACAGAGACGATTAACTGCATTGCCGAAATGGGCATAGTTACATCTCAAGGGCAACGAAAGATTGGCACACCAAAGTATCAATTCCCTCTTAAAGCTCAGAACCAATACCAAGGCAATTCTTCAGCCAGACTGCCTTCTGGTTCCACAGCAACAGTTGTTGAGATTGCTGATGCCCCACATTTAGGTGGTGTTGACTACCTAGCAACTGTGTTTATGGGTGGTTCAGTTGATGCTTCCCCGAGGCGGGCAAACTTAAGTAATTTCATCATTCGAATAACACCCATAAAAATAGTGCCAAGCTCAGTAACTTGTTTTGAGTCTGCGACAAATAAATGCGTAGATAACGGATATGCAAATGTTTTAGGTAGTGATGGCGTCAGGCGTTGGGGGGCTCAAGGTCCTGGAACTAATGGAACTCAAGCATGTGATGTTGTATCCCTTCGAGAGAATAAATGTGCTCAGACTTTCAATTTTCCAAAGGGCTTTCGTTTTTTTGTAAAAGTTAAAACAAACCTGAATCCAAGTGGCTGGTTACACGGGCGTGTGTTTGATCCATCAATCTCAATAAGTCAGCAAAGTGGAACTACCGAAGTAATTGTTGAAGCATCACCTGTATCAGTTCCGATTGTCTATAAATCAAATTTCTGGAAAGACTTACCAAAAAGTATCACCGATGAATACAAGGCCATAGATGGGCAATTGAAAGACGGTGTATTTTCGGGATTCTCAAGAATTCCAATACCAACACCAGCTGATCCGCTAGTAAGGAATTTAACTTTAACCCCTTTACCTTCAGCTTCCTCAGCAATCAGAGAGTTACAGATATGGCTTCCTTATATAGGTGATAAAGCAACTGTTGTGCAGTCAACTTGGCAGGTAAGAACTTTGAACGATAGCGAACTTCTCTTTGCCAATAACTGCTTTACAAACTCAAATGATTTGAATGGAATTGTTGCAACAAACTCAACTGTTTATTCTGCTGGCCCGCCCGCTTTTAATTCCGCCACACAGTCTTTGGACTATAAAGTTGCAGCTCCACACTTTGATGCAGCTGGAGGCGTCTTTAGAGGTCAATACAGCTTATTAATGAAATCAAGCGTTGCCAGATGTGTGTATGGATTTTCAAACGCTCCGATTAAGGCTGAACTTTCAGTTCTTTCTTCAGATGGAACATCTCAAGTCGCATCATTGGCGATTAGTGAAAATAACGGCTGGATCCAGATGAACGCCTCCAATTTTGAATTCTCATCACCGACAATTCGAGCGATTCTTGTTCAGGCTGCGCCAACTCCTACGCCAACTCCAACTCCCTCTGAAACAGCTACGCCTGCACCAACCCCAACACCGGTGCCAACTGTGACTGCTACACCAACTCCTAAGCCAAAGGTTGCAAAGAAGACCACCATTACCTGCGTGAAAGGCAAGTTAGTCAAGAAAGTAAGTGCAGAAAAGCCATTATGTCCATCGGGATATAAGAAGAAATGACAGCAAAGGTGGGTATCCAGTGAAGAGTCGCAGCAACCTCATAGTTGTTTTCCTATTAATGATTTCACTTATTGTGCCCTCGGTTTCAACTTTTGCTGCTGAGTATCCAGAAGGTGTGCCAGCACCTAACCGTGATTGCGGACCTACTGCTGGTGGCACTGCAACTGACTCGATTACTGCCAAGCAATTAATTTGCAAAGCCAACGGGACTAAAAACACCTGGCAAAATGCTGATGGAACAGTAGTGCCAGAGACAACCACTCAAGTTCCAGGTGGTATTGATCCAGCTAAAGAGCCAGCACCTGTTGGTGAAAACGATGAGCAGTGGATAGCTCCAGATCCAACTTCAGCCAACACGATTGGCTATGTCGCAAATGAAAACCTTTTCTTTAAGAGTCAGCAATCTTCTTTTGCCTCCTTTACACAAAACTCATCTGGCACCATCACAGCTGTTGAGCTCTGCAAAGACGCCAGTTGTGCCTATAACTCACTACAAAGATTTGATGCAGTTCTACCGCAGTGCGGCAGTGTTGCATCTAACTGCATCAGTGAAGTCTTTGCTAAAGATGAAGCCGGAAAAGCCGTTGGCGTTAAAGTCATTGGTGCTTATCCAGAGCTAACTCCTGATGTCTTTACGGGAAATCCTTCAATCAACTTGCCATCTGGCTCTGTGCCCTTACTTGTTGAGATTGCCTCTAAGCCACATGCTGGTGGCACCACATACATGGTGAGAGCAGTTATCAATGGATTTAGAGATAAGAGCAAGAATCAAACTAAGTTTGTCATTGAAAACTTTGTCACACAGATTTATGCGGTGAAAATTGTTTCAGGCAAGTTTGCGACAAATTCAATGTCAGCAGATGTCACCCGCTATAACAAAGGTGAGCGTCCTTATGAGAACCCAGGAAGTAGAGCAGCAGAGATTTGTGCCGCATCATCTGATACTAAGTGCGCATTGAGCTATCCACTGCCTGAAAACCTCTCACTAGGTGTGGAAATCAAGTTCTCTGAAGGTGTTTCTGGCTGGCTGCGTGGACGTGTGAAGAAGCCTGCAGTAACAATTACAGGTGATGCAGCAACTGGGCAAACTCTTCGCATGGAGGGTTTTGCCATCCATGTCCCATCTATCTACAAGTGGATTCCAAAATCGCCACTCCCTGCATCTCTTGCTACTTTCTATAAAGATGGATTACCTGTCACAGGCCAGCACTTTGTATTAAGTGGAAGTGATGGAACTAAACCTGAAAATATGATTACCCAATACGGCGGAGCCGGCTTTAAAGATAAGTACCAATGGGATGAATTCCTAGCGTGGTTGCCTGTTGTGGGAGACAAGGCAGCAGTAAATCCAACCTTCTGGAACATGGGAACCATGTCTAATTGGGATGATCAAGCAAACAAGAACAATCCTTGTTTTGAATCTGCAACCAATCTTGTGGGCATTGTTACAACTAATGCCACACAGTTCCTAGAAGGCCCACCAGATTTCATTGCAGCCACCGGCACTTTGGACTACCAAGTAGCTGCGCCACACTTCACACCAACTGGTGATCTCTTTGCAGGAACCTATGACTTAGTTATGTCTTCTGCAGTTGCACGCTGTCTCTATAAGTTCAGTGCAGCCCCTGTAAAGGCAACAGTTTCAGTTGCAGGTGATTCAGCTAGCCAAGTTGTTACAACTTTCCTAAGTGAATCAGCTGGCTGGTTGCGCCTTGGTGCTTATGGCTTCTCATTTTCTAGTCCAACCATCAAAGTGAAGTTGACTCAAGATGCTGTGGCAATTGCACCCGTAAAAGCTACAGCCAAAAAAACCACTATTACTTGTGTAAAGGGTAAGACAACAAAGAAAGTCACAGCCACTAAGCCTGTTTGCCCAATGGGGTATAAGAAGAAGGCTTAACTAATTGCGCTCTCGCTGATAACCTGCCTCACATGACATACGACGTCCACAAGATCCGCTCACACTTTCCTTCACTCAATACTGGCCTTGCCTACTTTGATGGCCCTGGGGGATCTCAAGTTCCGATGGTTGTTGGAGCAGCAATTGCTCACGCAATTACTAAGCCAATCTCTAATAGAAATACCAATACAGAGAGTGAGAAGAACGCTGAAGAGTATGTACTGGGCTTTAGAGAAGCAGTTGGTGATTTAATCGATGTTGATCCACGCGGTGTTGTTTATGGGCGCTCATGGACTCAGCTCACTTATGACTTCTCAAGAACGCTGGCAAAAAACTGGGGACCAGGGGACGAAGTAGTTGTCTCTCGCTTAGATCATGATTCAAATGTTCGTCCATGGATTCAAGCAGCAGAGGCTGTTGGGGCAACGATTCGGTGGGCTGAGCTTGATACCAAAACAACTGAAGTCAGCGTGGCGGCAATTGAAGCGGTTTTATCCTCTAAGACAAAGCTAGTTGCAATCACTGGTGCAGGTAACACAATCGGTACTAGACCTGATCTAAAGGCAATTGGCGCTGCTGTGCACAAGGTGGGAGCTCTGTTTTATGTGGATGGCGTGCACTTAACACCACATGCAGCTATTAGCGTTAAAGATATTGGCGCAGATTTTTTTGGTTTCTCTTTCTATAAGTTAATGGGACCACACTGCGCCGCCCTGGCAGCATCCCCAGCACTCCTTGAGACCTTATCTAATGACAAGTTGTTACCCGCCACCAATATCGTCCCAGAGCGCTTTGAGTTCGGCACATTGCCCTATGAGTTAATGGCTGGATGTATTGCAGCAGTTAATTTCATTGCAGAGATGGCTCCAGGTAATGCTGTTACACGACGTGAAAAGATTGTTAACTCCATGAACGCGCTAGAAAAGTACGAAGATGAATTACTTGAGTATCTAGAGAGCTCTGTTGCCTCACTACCCGGAGTGACTTTGTATGGAAAAGCTCAGCACCGCACACCAACAATCTATTTCTCATTCGAAGGACATAACAGCGCTGATATCTATAAAGCTATGGCGCAAAAAAGCGTGACTCTTCCTGCCTCTAACTTCTATGCCCTAGAGGTCTCACGTGCTCTTGGTTTAGGCGATGCTGGCGCACTGCGTGCAGGTTTAGCGCCATATTCAACGAGAGATGATGTGGATCGCCTTATTGCAGGCTTAAGAGAGCTTTTAGCCTGATGTTTTCACAAACAACTCACAAGCCAGCCAGAGCCTTGCCACAAGGTCACGGCCTAACTTTCACTTATCCGCAAAAGGTTGTGGAGGAGATGAGGAATTTCATGATCATGCTAAAGCGCACCATTGCAGTAGTAACTACTGCAGGTCTATTTGCACTTGCGGGTATCTCGGGAGCACAAGCCGCTGAACCAACTACACCAGTAGTTAAGAAAGTGGCGTTAACACCAGAACAAAAAGCAGCATTCGATGCAGCACGTGCAGCATTTAAATCTGCACAGACTGCTCGTCAAGCTGCTTTTGCAACTGCAAAGCCAGCGATTGAATCCGCAAGAGCTAGCTTTGAAGCTGCACGTTCTATCGCAACAACACCAGAGGCCAAGAAAGCTGCACGCGATGCTTTCAAAGCCGCGGTAGCAACTGCTAGAGCTGGAATACCTGCAAAGCCAGTTAAACCAGTTCGCCCTTAATTCATAACGGGAAAAAAGGAGCCAGTTCCCCTGGCTCCTTTTTTATTTCTTAGTTAAACCCTAATGATTGATAGAGCTTCAAACCTTTTTCATTATCAGCATCGACATACAACATCGCATGCTTTAAACCCTTAGTAACAAAGTAGTTAATAGCCTCTACGGAGAGTGCTCGTGCAATGCCGCGGCCATGATGGGCTGGTGCTGTGCCAACAACATAGAGCTCACCAACCGGATCTTGTTTAACTAGATCTTGATGAATCTTGGTCCAGACAAAGCCTTCTATTACTCCTTTTTCGGTTGCAAGAAAGAAACCTTGGGGATCAAACCAGTCCTCTTTAATTCGGTTATCTAGATCTGCCATTGCCCAATTACCTTGGTCAGCATGGTGGGCAAAGATGTGGTTGTTCAGATCTAGCCATTGTTGTTTATGGAGAGAGGTATCAAAAGTTTCGATGGTGTAGTCGTGTGAAGCTTGAGGTAGTGAGTCGCTGGTGAGATCGCGATGGAGTTTTAGAATATGACGCATGGTTTATGCATCGACAGTGAAGCGATATCCCACATTTCTAACTGTTCCAATGATTGCTTCAAACTCAGGACCTAGCTTTGAGCGCAGGCGACGGATGTGAACGTCAACGGTTCGTGTGCCACCGAAGTAGTCATAGCCCCAGATTTCTTGCAAGAGCTGAGCACGTGTGAAGACTCGGCCTGGGTGCTGGGCTAAATATTTAAGTAATTCAAACTCTTTGAAAGTTAAATCCAGAACTTCGCCTTTGAGGCGGGCGGTGTATGTGGATTCATCAATTGAAACATCACCGCTTCTAATTTCACCACTGTGTGGGTCGTTGTGAAGGTCAGAGGCAGCTTGCTTGCCTAAAACAATACGGATACGTGCATCTACTTCAGCAGGACCTGCAGTATCGAGCATGACATCGCTAATGCCCCAGTCTGCATTAAATGCAGAGAGGCCACCTTCTGTAGTAATTGCAATGATCGGGCAACCAATACCAGTTGTTGTAATGAGCTTTGTTAAAGATTTAGCTGCCGGTAGTTCACGGCGAGCATCGATGAGGAGAACATCTACTTCTGGTGCATCTACTAGAACAGATGCTTCTGCGGGCAAGATGCGAACGGTGTGCTGGAGCAAACCAAGTGCCGGTAAAACTTCAGCACTAGCACCATGAGTGTTCGTAAGTAGCAGAACCTTGGCCATTGGTACAGACTACCCTCGTGAAATCATTGCTTCCAATCCTTATTGTGCTGGCGCTAGCTAGCGCATATGGCTTTTGGTATCAGCGCTCTAGGGGCGTAGTAAAGGCTAAAGAGCGGGCAGGTGTGATTACTGCCCAGATGATTGGCGCACCCCTTGGTTCTAGAGCCAGCCTGGTTCAGTTCTCTTCAGCCTTTTGCACACCATGCCGGGCAACGAGAGCGCTACTAGAAAACGTTGTTGAAGATCTAGACGATGTTGTGCACATAGATATAGATGCAGAAGATCATTTAGAGCTGGTGCGTCAGTTAAACATCTTGAGCACACCAACGACCTTAATCCTTGATTCCAAGGGGCATGAAGTGGGCCGCGCTGTGGGTGCACCTAAGCGTGAACAAGTTCTCAATGCCCTTGCTGCCATTAGATAGTTTGTGCAAATAACTCGCAACTCGCGTTTCTGATTTAGCTTCTTTATTATTTGCCACATGTCATTAGCCAGCTTCTTCACCAAGCGCCGTGTCATTGATTACGGTCGCCTGGCTGGTTCTTTGTGCCGAATGTAATTGTTTTTCATTTAAGCAATTAACTATTCGTCTACCAAGGAGATAAGAAATGACACAAGTAAAAACCCAAAGTAAACCAACCATGGTGATTGATGCTCGTGGACCACGTTTTAGTGCAGCGATTACAACAGCAGTTTTAGCGACCGCCTTAGCAACTTCTAACCTCTGGGTTATTGTTGCGCAGGCAATTGTCTTTGCAATCGGTGCTTTTCGTGGTCCACAGTTCACACCGTACGCGGTGATCTTCAAGAAGATTGTCAAACCACGTTTAAAGAGTGCAGTCATTACCGAAGATGTGCGCCCACCACAGTTTGCACAAAGCGTTGGTTTGATATTTGCACTTGTTGCAATCGCTGGATCAATCACAGGAATTCCTGGACTCTTTGTAGTTGCAGTTTCATTTGCACTTGCAGCGGCCTTCCTTAACGCTGCATTTAACTTCTGCCTGGGTTGCGAGATGTATTTGTTGCTCCTACGCGCAAGAAAACCACAAGCCTCTTAACGTCTCTAGCGTTAAGCCTTTAAAAAGATACTTTGGCGCACCTGGGTGCATTTACCGGGGGGTTTTTAAGCCCAGGTGCGCAAAGTAATCTAAGACAAAGTAAGGTATGCACATGGCTGATAAGCACGAACTGCGCGATAAAGGATTACGTTTAACACCACAACGTGAACTAGTCCTTGCTGCTGTGCGCGCACTTGGGCATTCAACCCCTGAAGAAGTGGCAGAGAAGGTACGTCTGACACATCCAGGAATTAATCTTTCAACTGTCTATCGCAACCTAGAGACTCTAGAAAATGTTGGTTTAGTTCAACACACTCACTTAGGCCATGGTGGTGCTACCTATCACGCAGCAGAAGAGCTGACCCATCTGCACTTAGTATGTGGAAAGTGCGAAGCTGTGGGAGATGCTCCTTTAGATGTTGCTTCTACTTTTGTTAACGCTCTTTCAGATGAATATGGTTTTAAGACAGATGTTTCACACTTTGCAATCTATGGAACCTGTTCTAACTGTCAATGAGTGCGGTATTAGTTGAAGACGGTCCCGATAAAGGCGCAATTTGGCATTTTGGTGAACCAGTAAAAGAACAAAGAGCAATTGAAGCAGGAACTGCCTGGGCAGATCTTTCACATCTTTCAGTCATTGCAGTGAGCGGCGAGGATCGCCTGAAGTGGTTACATGATCTAACAACACAGTTTTTAACAGATCTTGAGGCTGGTATGTGGAAGCCTGCAATGATTTTAGATCCACAAGGTCATGTTGAGTATCAATTCAATCTAGTTGATGATGGAACAACTACTTTTCTTATCCTCGATGCAAGTTATGCAGAGAGTTTGGTTGCATACCTAACCAAGATGAGATTTATGCTCAAAGTTGATGTGCGGGATGCAACAAGTGAGTTTGCTGTTCTTCGCGCACCAGGTGCCACAACAGATATCGGTGGACCTTTTGCATTAGTGCCAAGAGGAGAAGTTGCACAGATGGCACTGGCTTTTGACGCCGTGGCAACTCAAGTGGGCACATGGGCACTTGATGCTGAGCGCGTAGCTGCAGGACGCCCACGTATTGGTTTTGAAACTGATCACAAAACAATTCCTAATGAGATCGGTGTCTTAAATGGCGCCGTGCATATGAATAAGGGTTGCTATCGCGGACAAGAAACTGTTGCCAAGATATTTAACTTAGGTAATCCGCCTCGCAGATTAACCATGCTCCACCTAGATGGTAGTGATGTGGGCTTTCCAGCAACTGGGACAAAGATTGAAAATGATGGTGTGGTTGTTGGCTTTATTGGCACAGTGGCAAGACACCATGAACTGGGCACTATTGCCTTAGCTATCGTGAAGCGAAATACGCCACTGGATGCCACGCTAAGCGTTGATGGAATTGCAGCAGCGCAGCAACCTATTGTTTAACCGCTACGATTTAGCGCGTGGAGCTTCTTACCTCAGTAATCCTTGGCTTAGTGGCCATCGCTTTTGGTATTGCGCTCATCTTTTACGCATTTCGCGGACGTCAATCACAGGCCAGACGCTCGCCCAAATTTAGAGGACGTCCATAAATGGTTTTCACAATCCCTGAAGGATTGCACCCAGATTTAAATCCACTTGCTTGGCTCGTTGGCACCTGGCGCGGCAAGGGCCGCGGTGAATATCCAAACATCGAAGGCTTTGAGTTTGCCCATGAAGTTGTCTTTAATCATGATGGACGCAATTTTCTCAATTACTTTTCACGCTCATGGATATTAGATGCTGATGGAGAGAT
>JBIIJO010000100.1:0-2824 GCA_044233685.1 Candidatus Planktophila sp. | reverse complement strand
TGCAATATCTATCGCAGTTGATTTAGAAGTTAACTCCCAAGAGGCTGGTCTATCAACAAGTAATCGGCCAGCTTGCTTGGCAATATCCAAAGCCAGCGCTAAGAGTTCATCATTAATACTCACGAGCACATCCTAACCCTGCAATAGGATGTCTCACATGTTCTCGGCATATACAACCCTGTTTCGCACACCGGGAGCGATGAAGTTTTCTATTTCAGGCCTCATCGGCCGAATGCCGATTTCTATGGATTCATTAGCCCTGATTTTTATTGTTGTTGCAGTCAGTGATTCCTATGCATTAGCTGGGGCGCTAAGTGCCGTGGCATCCATAGTTATTTCAATAGCAAACCCATTTTGGTCAAGGCTTGCAGATCGCATTGGGCAACGAAAGATGTTGATTCGAGTCGTGCCAATGAAAATCATTGGCCTTTCACTCTTTATCGCACTCGTAATGAATGGAGCACCAGTCTGGACGTGGTTTGTCTCCATTATTTTGGCTGAGCTAGCTGCAATCAACACTGGCGGCTTAGTACGCCGCCGTTGGCTTCATGTCTTAAGTCCTGATAAATCAACAACTGCTGAAGATGAAACCGATAAGCATGTAGTCAACACTGCTTACTCCTATGAAGCTTTGATGGATGAAGTTGTATTTATTGTTGGTCCAATTACTGCCACAGCATGTGCAACATCGATTGCACCAGCTGCAGGTCTAATCGCAGGAATGATTTTGATGTCTATTGGTCTGCCACTCTTTGCAATGCAACGGGCAACTGAGCCACCACCATCACCGGTGCGCGTTAAGGATCCACATCCCCCAGTTATTGGAATACCAATTGTTCAGGCCATTGCACTTGCTACCACTTTTACTGGCGGCTTCTTTGGAGCTATCTCAATTACAGTTGTTGGATTTGCCGAAAGCCAAGGAGCCAAGTCTTATTCTGGTTTGCTCCTAGGCATTTGGGCATCTGGCAGCGCAGTCATGGCCATCATTAATGGGCTCATCAAATGGAAAACTCCATACGTTGGCCGTTTTCTAATCTTCTTAACTGCGCTGACCACACTATCGATTCCATTTATATTTGTGGATTCAATATTCTGGCTAGCCATTGCCCTGTTCTTTAATGGCTTTGCTATCGCACCTTTGATTGTTAATGCCTATGGTGTTGTGCAAGAAGTAGTGCCCAGCGAACAAATCACTGAATCTTTCACATGGGTCGTTGCCGGTATGCCGTTAGGTGGTGCAATCTCTAGCGCACTCGGCGGATGGATTATCGATACCTACGGGGCGCAAACGGCTTTCTGGGTGCCCCTGGGATTTATGTGTGCAGCTTTATTAGCCACACTGCCCTACTTTCGCGTTTATAAGGGGCTCATCCATTACTCTCTGAACCGTGACTGAGCTTCGATTAAACGGCAAGAGTGAGGACGGTACTCACTTGTCCCTGCACGATAATGATGGCAATGAGTTCACTGTTCGCATCAGCGACACTTTGCGTGCCACAGTTAATCAACCTCGTCTTTCAGCAGTTCCAGAACAAGAAGCCGACACAATTTCTATTAAAGAGATTCAGCGCCGCTTGCGTGCTGGTGAGTTAGCTGAAGAATTAGCACGCGAAAATAATATTCCGATTGAAAAAATCGAACGCTTCTCAGGACCAATCTTGCAAGAGCGCATCTACATCATTGATCAAGCCCAACAAGTCTCTGTTCGCAAAGAAGGAAGCCGCGATCCAGTTAACTTGTTAGGTGTAGTTGTTTCTCGTCTTGCCCCGCGCAACATCGATCTTTCAGATCTTTCCTGGAACACATGGCGCCATGAAGATTCAACATGGACTGTGGAACTGCATTATCCAAACACCAGTGGAGTTGGAATTGCGCAATGGAACTTTGACACAACTCGTCGCGTGCTCACATCTATGGATGAGAATGCGCGTTGGATGATGGGCGATGAGCCACCTGCACGTCAGATGAGCGCACCTGGTCTTGTCTATTCAGATGCAAATCACCCTTCCTTGCGCGAAGAGGTCACCCCTATGCCAGAAGTTCCACGCTTGGCAGTTATTCGTGAACTCCCAGATGATGAGGCTGCGCGTGATGGTGTTGTTGCACGAGCAAAGGTACCTAGCTGGGATGAAATTATGTTCGGCATCAAACCTACTGATGATCAGTAATTAACTTAACGTTGTAGTTAACAACCCAACTTCAGACTCAATCTGACTATCTCCGCCGTGGTGTCCCACCATCGCACCTTCTTTTTCAGCGCGCTCTGGATCAAGTAGAACAACTCCGCTTTGAGCAATAGCTATGACTTCACCCATGCGATCTAATGCATCAGCACTCACGACACTTCCAAATAGCTCTGAAGTGATTGCACTTTCGCGAGTAAGAACAGTTGCTCTTTCGCCCAAATACTCCTGCCATCTACTAGCTAATTCACTTCGTGCACTCACGCTGTCGTTATCTGGTGAGAGATAGAGATGTCTGGCTCTTGGTTCTCCCCCAATAACTGCCACACCATCTAGTAAAGGATTATCTTGTCCAATAATTATCTTCTCACTTGCATTGACCATGCCATGATCTGAAGTGAGCCAAATGCGGGTGCCATGTGGCATCTCTTTCATGAGGTTTGAAAACATCTGATCAATCATCCCAAGTGCTGCTAACCACTTCTCACTTCCAACGCCATCACTGTGTCCTGCTACATCTAAATCATTGACATAGAGATAGACAAAAGATGGCGTCTTTTGTAGTGCTGCTTTAGTCTCTGCAATCAAATCTGCTGCAACATTTGCACCTTTGTAGTTAGCGCCGCGAAAGACTGCTC
>JBIIJO010000099.1:0-2827 GCA_044233685.1 Candidatus Planktophila sp. | reverse complement strand
GTCGTGGTGGGGCAGGATTTCCAGCTGGTATTAAGTGGAAGACGGTTGCCGATGCAGTGAGTGATCAGAAATATATTTGTTGCAACGCAGATGAAGGCGATAGCGGAACTTTTGCCGACCGCATGCTCATTGAAGGAGATCCATACACACTTATTGAAGGTATGACTATTGCCGCTATTGCTGTGGGTGCCACAGAAGGCATTGTCTACTTACGTTCTGAATATCCATACGCAATCAAAACGTTGCAAAAGGCCATCGATATTGCTCATGCATTCGGCTGGCTTGGAAGTTCAGTTCTTGGAAGCAGGCATTCCTTTGAATTAAAGATTCGAGTGGGTGCTGGTTCCTATGTGTGCGGTGAAGAAACTGCAATGTTGGAAAGTATTGAAGGAAAGCGCGGAGTTGTTCGTGCCAAGCCTCCACTGCCAGCACTAGAGGGTTTGTTTGGCAAACCAACGGTTATCAATAACGTGTTAACACTTTCAACAATTCCTGCAGTGTTGGCAGATGGTGCACCGGCATATAAAGCACGTGGTGTTGGCAGATCACTTGGCACACAAGTTTTCCAATTAGCTGGAAATATCAAACGAGGTGGAATTGTTGAAAAGCCTTTTGGTATTTCGATTGAGGAAATCGTTAATGGCTATGGTGGGGGAACATTGAGCGGTGCACCATTGCGCGCTGTACAAGTCGGTGGTCCGTTAGGTGCCTACTTTGGAACAGATAAGTTTGAAACCTCATTAGATTATGAATCGATGTTGGCAGCTGGCGGAATGCTCGGACATGGCGGAGTAGTTGTATTTGATGATTCAGTTGACTTGGCTCAGCAAGCCCGCTTTGCAATGGCATTTTGCGCTCTTGAGTCTTGCGGTAAGTGCACACCATGCAGGATCGGTTCCACGCGCGGTGTTGAGACAATCGATCTGATTATCCAAGGCGTGAAGGTGGATGAGAACAAGAAGCTTCTCTTGGATTTATGCGAGGTTATGACCGATGGATCACTGTGTGCCATGGGCGGTTTAACCCCAATGCCAGTAAAAAGTGCGATGATTAACTTCCCCGAAGATTTCACTGGAGAGGTGAGTCGACGATGACAATGATCCACGAGCATGACTTTGGTACGCCGGCTAGCAATAAAGCCCAACAAGTCAGCCTTGAAATCGACGGGAAATCAATAACAGTTCCAGCAGATACGTCCATCATGCGCGCAGCATCAATGGTGGGAATTGATATTCCAAAGCTCTGTTCAACTGATCGTCTAAAGGCTTTTGGTTCATGTCGCTTGTGTGTAATCCAAGTAGATGGACGCAACGGAACTCCTTCTTCTTGTACAACTCCGGTTGCAGATGGAATGAAAGTTGTTACTCAATCTGAAAAGCTAGATCGACTTCGCAAAGGTGTTATGGAGCTCTATCTCTCTGATCACCCAGCAGAGTGCGCAACAGGGGATGAGTGCGAAGTCCATGGAGTTGCAAAGAAGATTGGAATTACAGAGAGTCGTTATGCAGCAACTTCAACTCACCTAGATATAGCAAAAGATGAGTCCAATCCATATTTTACATTTGATTCAACTGAGTGCATTGTTTGTAATCGTTGTGTACGAGCATGTGATGAAGTCCAAGGCACCTTTGCACTAACAATTGAGAACCGCGGCTTTGAAGCACGCGTTTCATCCTCTGGTACTTCATTCATGGAGAGTGAATGCGTTTCTTGCGGTGCATGTGTTCAGGCTTGCCCAACTGGTGCATTAACTGAAAAGACTCTTTTAACCATCGGTGCACCAACATCTTCTGTCATTACTACCTGTGCTTACTGCGGGGTTGGCTGTTCCTTCAAAGCCGAGATGCGTGGAGACAAGTTAGTTCGCATGGTTCCGCTCAAAGATGGTGGCGCAAATGAAGGCCACTCTTGCGTTAAGGGCCGCTTTGCTTATGGCTATGCCACTCACTCTGATCGCATTACAAAGCCAATGATTAGAAGTGCAATTACAGATCCATGGAAAGAAGTTTCATGGGAAGAAGCGATTTCCTTTGCGGCGGCAGGTTTAAAGAAGATTCAGGCCGAATCTGGCCGAAATGCAATTGGCGGAATTACTTCATCTCGTTGCACAAACGAGGAAGTATTCGTAGTTCAAAAGATGGTTCGAGCAGCCTTTGCTAATAACAACGTTGATACATGCGCTCGTGTGTGCCACTCACCAACAGGTTATGGACTTGGCCAAGCATTTGGAACATCAGCTGGAACACAGGATTTTGAGTCTGTTGAGCACAGTGATGTGATCTTGTTGATCGGTGCTAACCCAACATCTGCTCACCCAGTATTTGCATCACGCATGAAGAAGGCCCTTCGCAAAGGCGCCCAACTCATAGTCGTTGATCCACGCGTTATTGCCCTTGTTCGCACACCAGGTGTTGTTGCAGCCCATCACTTGCAGCTAATGCCAGGGACAAATGTTGCAGTGATCAACGCGCTGGCACACGTCATTGTTACTGAAGGTTTAGCTAAGCGTGACTTTATTGAGGCACGATGTGAAGAGAAGTCATTTAAGGAGTGGGAAGCATTCATTTCACTTCCTGAGAACTCACCAGAAGTATTAGAAGCATCTTCACGTGTGCCAGCCGAAGAGATTCGCAAAGCTGCACGCTTATTTGCATCAGCACCTAACGGCTCTATCTACTACGGACTTGGTGTAACAGAGCACAGCCAAGGTTCAACAATGGTGATGGGTATTGCAAACCTTGCAATGGTCACAGGAAACATTGGCCGTAAAGGTGTTGGAGTTAATCCACTGCGCGGACAAAACAACGTTCAAGGCTCATGCGATATG
>JBIIJO010000098.1:0-2863 GCA_044233685.1 Candidatus Planktophila sp. | reverse complement strand
GGTGGCCGTGATGTTTATGCAGCAACAGTTGGTGGCATGAAAATGTCAGAGCCGGCCGCTGATTTAGCGTTGGCCTTAGCCGTTGCATCTGCAGCTAAAGGTTTAGCTCTTCCCTCTGATTTAGTTGCAATCGGTGAAGTTGGCCTAGCTGGTGAAATTCGTAAGGTGAGCGGTGTTGATCGCCGTCTGCAGGAAGCATTTCGTTTAGGTTTCAAGCGAGCGTTAGTTCCTACGGGATCAGAGACAAAGATTGCCGGCATGGAAATTGTTGAAGTTTCACGTCTTGATCAAGCACTCAAACGGGTAAAAATCACTGGCGAATGAACCAGTTAGAAAAACCGATAGTTTCCTGGTTTAAGAAAAACAAACGCGATCTGCCTTGGCGAAACACAACGCCTTGGGGTGTGATGGTCAGTGAATATATGTTGCAACAAACTCCAGTTAATCGCGTTCTCCCTAAATGGGATGAATGGATGAAACGTTGGCCAACACCAAAAGATTTAGCTAAGGCATCACCGGCCGAAGTTATTACAGCGTGGGGGCGTCTTGGCTATCCACGTCGCGCTCTTCGACTACATGCTGCAGCACAAATCATTGCCGATGATTTTAACAATGAAGTACCAGAAGATCCTGCCACCCTACAAACTCTTCCCGGCATCGGTGAATACACCGCAGCTGCAATTGGAGCTTTTGCCTTTGAAAAACAAACTCTTGTGATGGATGTGAATATCAGACGGTTATTAACCCGCATCATTGATGGAAATGAACATCCAAGACCTGCACCAACCACTAGAGAGAAAGCTTCGCGCCTTACTCTGCAACCTCCAAAGAATGCTCACATATGGGCTGCTGCAACAATGGAACTCGGCGCACTCGTCTGCACATCTAAAAACCCAATCTGTGAGCAGTGCCCAGTCATTGGCCAATGTAATTGGCGCAAGAATGGTTATCCAAAAACAGATTTAGTACGTAAATCTCAAGACTGGCATGGCACCGATAGAAAGTGCCGTGGCACAATCGTTCAAGCTCTGCGTGAGAATGAATCGTTAACTGAGAACGCAATCAAAAAACTCTGGCCAGATGAGTCACAAGTAGAGAAAGCGCTTAAAACTCTGCAGGCGGATTTACTTATAGAAGCTATCCCCCGCAAGCGATATAGACTGCCCGCATGATCCGCGTTGCTATAAAGCAAGATGCTCCACGCATCCTACAACTCATTAAAGATTTAGCTGAGTATGAAAAAGCTCCACTGGAGGCTAAGGCAACGTTGCAACAAATTGAAGAAACAATCTTTGGTGATAAGCCAAGTGCTTTCTGCCATGTTGCCGAAGTAGATGGTGAAGTGATTGGTATTGCAATTTGGTTCTTGAACTATTCAACTTGGCTTGGAAAACCAGGTCTGTATTTAGAAGATCTCTATGTTGATCCTGCCCACCGCGGTAAAGGTTTAGGAATGGGTTTTCTAAAAACTCTTGCAAAGATTTGTGTTGAACGCGAATATGAAAGATTCCAGTGGTGGGTTCTAGATTGGAACGAACCATCAATTGAGCTCTACAAATCCATAGGCGCAGTAGCTATGGATGAGTGGACAGTATTTAGACTTAGTGGAGATTCATTAAAGAATTTTGCTGGTAACGCTTAAATAGTTGGAATAACAATCTCGTTGTACTGCAGGAAACTAGGTTTAAACGGTGGATCAAAGCGAGCGACTCTAGTCTCGGCAGAAAGTGCCACGTTTTGCTTTTCGGCAGCAGAACGAAGTGCAGCGATTTTCTGTGCAGATAAGGCAGTAGTTGCTTTGCCGCGAAATGAAGCAGCAACACAAATTTCTGCACCGAGTTCGCGCAAGACAACCTTAGAATTAATTGGCAGAGGCATATCGGCAAGCGCGCTTCCTGCTGGCATCACAAATGAGACAAACCATTGATCCTCAGTGAGATTGTCGTTTCTTTTCGCAGTAATCACAGGGGCAGTCATAGCTATTGCCTGCTCAGCTTTATTACCTTTAGAGATATAACCAAAGAGTGAACCAAAAGCAGAATTTCCAGCATCGGAGTAATTAGCAGAACTTTTGACTTCGGCAATTACACAGGGCTTATATTCACGGAGTTCAAACCCTGGATAGGTTTTTAATACCGTGAACTCTTGCCTCTTAGTCATTTAGTTACTAAGCAGTTGGTGCTTCAGCAAGATCTTCAGGTGAATCAGGCATTTGCGCCTTAGTAGCACCCTTAAATGTGAAGACTGCTTCTGCATCTACTCCCTCAACATCAACAACGATGATTTCCCCGGCCTTTAGTTCACCGAACAAGATGCGCTCTGAAAGAGCATCTTCGATTTCGCGTTGAATTGTGCGACGAAGTGGACGTGCACCCAGAAGTGGGTCATAACCACGTGCAGCAAGTAGATCCTTGGCTGCAGGAGTTAATTCAATTCCCATGTCCTTTGCTTGCAGACGATCATCAAGGTTCTTGATCATCAAATCAACGATTTGAATAATCTGATCCTTAGTCAACTGGTGGAAGACGATGACATCATCAATACGGTTAAGGAACTCAGGACGGAAGTGAGACTTAAGTTCATCACTTACCTTGCCCTTCATGCGCTCATAGTTTGTTTGATCATCATCACTATTAGCAAAACCAAGGCCCAAGCTCTTTGAAATATCGCGTGTTCCAAGGTTTGTAGTCATGATGATGACAGTGTTTTTGAAGTCAACGGTGCGACCTTGCGCATCTGTTAAGCGACCATCTTCAAGAACCTGAAGAAGTGAGTTAAAGATATCTGGGTGTGCTTTTTCGATTTCATCGAAAAGAACAACAGAGAATGGGCGACGGCGAACCTTTTCAGTTAACTGTCCACC
>JBIIJO010000119.1:0-2932 GCA_044233685.1 Candidatus Planktophila sp. | reverse complement strand
ATGATTCACCCAATCTTTCAATGATGGAGATCCGTGCTAAAGCACGACGCTTGAAGCAGCGCCATAACTTAAAGCTCATTGTTATCGACTACTTACAGTTGATGTCATCAGGTAAAAAGGTTGAAAATCGTCAGCAGGAAGTATCTGAGTTCTCACGTCACTTGAAGTTAATGGCTAAAGAGCTCAACATCCCAGTTATTGCCATCTCACAGCTCAACCGTTCCCCTGAACAGCGCTCAGATAAGAAGCCAATGCTCTCTGATCTTCGCGAATCAGGTTCTATTGAGCAGGATGCTGACGTAGTTATCTTGCTTCACCGCGATGATATGTATGACCAACAAAACCGAACAGGTGAAGCAGATTTAATTGTTGCTAAGCACCGTAACGGACCAACGAGAACAATTACAGTTTCAGCACAGCTTCACTATGCACGTTTCTATGACATGCCACAGAACCCTGGTGGTGGACAAGACTGGACACAACAGCGCGAAGCTGGAGCCAGTGAGGATAACTCCTTCGGCGCTTAATTAAAACAGTGTCTTAAGGTGCTTTGTTAACAGTAATTGTTACTGACTTACCAATTGTTTGTGTAGTTCCACCATCTGGTGCCTGTCTAATAACAACTCCAATTGGCTGGTTTGCATCATATGCATCAAGGGCGTTAACTAAGAACCCAGCTTGAACAAGAAGAGTTCTAGCTTGAATTGCATCCACACCAATGAGTGCAGGAACAACAACCTGACCACTAGCAATTTGTAATACAACTCCACTACCGGCAGTGATGGTGGATCCAGGTTCTGGTGTTACTTTCAAAACAGTTCCGAGCGCTTCATCAGAAGGCACTGCTTCTGTGCGAGAAACAACTAAGCCAACAGCGCTTAGGGCTGCGCGAGCATCAATGAGTGACATTCCCACTAAATCTGCAGGAATAACCGCATCTCCTGGCCCATCTGAAATTGTTAAAACAACCCCTGAGCCTTTTTGCGCACGTGTTGTTGCTAGAGGTATTTGGCTAGCAACTCGATCTCTAGGAATTCTTCCATCGTGGGCACGTTGGATTGTTACAACATAATCTTTCAAAAGAGCCTGCGCATCCACTTGGGTTAATCCCACAACGTTAGGGATTTGGGGCAGATTATTAGTATCAACGGCTGGTCGGGTAACAAATAACCCAGCGGCAATAACAGTAATTGCAAGAACTGAACTCAAAGCACCCACTAATACTTTTCGGCGCGAGATTTTAACTTTTGGAATAGTTGTAGTTAACGCTTGCCCAGTTCCAACTTTGAATAAATCATCGAGCATTAAACCTGCTGATTGGTATCGACCTTCAGGTTTCTTGGCAAGTGCCACAGAGAGAATGACATCAACACCTTCAGGTAGATCAGGTTGAATCTTGCTAGGTGCAACTAGTACTCCAGAAACATGTTGGTAGGCAATAGAAACAGGAGTTTCACCAGTAAACGGAGGCTGTCCAGTTAATACTTCATAGAGCAAACAGCCAGTTGAGTAAATATCGCTGCGCAAATCTGCAACTTCACCCAGAGCTTGTTCAGGGGATAGATATTGGGCAGTGCCAACTATGTTCCAGGTGCTAGTGAGCGTTGCACCAAGATCTGCAAGTGCGCGCGCAATACCAAAATCCATCACCTTCACATCGCCATGATCTGTGATCATGATGTTGGCAGGTTTGATATCTCTGTGCACAATTCCACGCTGATGTGAATATTCCAGCGCGGCTAAAATTCCTTCACCGATTTCAAGTGCGCGCTTGAGTGGAACACGCTCTCCTTTATGAATGAGGTCGCGCAAAGTGTGGCCAGAAACCAACTCCATCACTATGTATGGCGCAGGTTCTTCACCAGAGTCATAAACCGCAACAATTCCAGGGTGATTTAAACCAGCAGCTGCTAGCGCTTCTTTTCTAAAGCGGGCAACAAAAGAAGGATCACGGGCTAAATCACTGCGCAATACTTTTATCGCTACTTGGCGAGCAAGGCGAGTGTCTTCGGCAACATAGACATCGGCCATGCCACCCGTGCCAATCATTTCACCAAGCTTGTAGCGATCACCAAAGAGCGAGTTAATCATTGCGCCGCTCCTAAAACTTCATTGGTTGTTACTTCTTCACCGGTTATATCGGCAACAATAACAGTGACGTTATCTGGTGCACCATTTATATAAGTAGCATCAATTAACCCTTTAAGAGCATCGGATCTATCAGATTTCTTTAATAAGGATTTAATCTCTTTTTCAGTTAAAACACTGGATAAACCATCACTACACAATAGATAACGATCTTTCTCTTTTACTTCATAGATCTGCAAAACAGGAGTTACTGTGCCCTGCCCCATGAGCGCTTGAGTTAAAACCGAGCGCTGTGGGTGATCGGCAACATCAGATTGTGAAATAGCACCTTGATCGAGAAGTTCTTGAATAACGGTGTGGTCATTGCTCAATTGTTCAAGCGTGTTACCGCGCAGGCGATAGCAACGAGAATCTCCCACGTGAAGCAGCGCGATGTTTGAATCAACAACCAGTAGCGCAGTCAGGGTTGTTCCCATCCCGCGCACTTCAATTGCTTCTTCGGCGTATTCGCCAATCTGGGAATCAATTGTGAAAAGTGAGTTAAGAAGTAAATCTTCTACAGAATCAGAATCAATCTCTGAACTTGTAAGTACTGGACTAAGTTTTTGCAGAGCTTTAATTGCAATCTTTGATGCAACTTCACCACCTGCATGTCCGCCCATTCCATCAGCAACTGCAATAAGGCGACCAGAAACAAAAGCAGAATCTTCATTTCCGCTGCGCTGTAAACCGTCAGCCGAGCGCGCACTGCTCTGGAAGTAAATAGCGCTCATGGGCATAAGCCTAACCCCTGTTAATCTTTAATCATGAAAATATATGCCCACCGCGGAGCCTCTATAGATTT
>JBIIJO010000030.1:0-9524 GCA_044233685.1 Candidatus Planktophila sp. | reverse complement strand
TGTTGTGGCTACGGCCTCTTTAAATTTAACATCATGGGCTTTTCGGGATGCGGTGAGCAGGTCTACTAAAATTAGAGTAAGAATTAGGCCAATTGTTATTGCCCAGATGAGTGTTGAAACCTGCATAAATTTCTCCCTTGATAGCCATGGATAAAACATGGTCAAGGTCTCCCTAACCGTGTGAACGGCCAGCGCCCCGGGTTTTTACACCGTATTGACGAGGTAGCTGTAGTGAGGTACTCCCCTTAAACAAGTTAATCGTAAAGGCAATCCTACCTGACTGCAAATCAATCTCTCATGAAGCACCACCTATGCATAACTACCTTATTCATCATAGGGTGCGGGGGTGAATAAAAACGTAGATGCAGATTTCCTAGCCCTTCCACTAGCAGCCGTTAGTGATGCCGCGATTAGCACCGCAAAAGATGCTGGTGCATCCCATGTTGATGTGCGCATAGAGCGCACGCGCAATGGTTTGCTCACGCTGCGTGATGCTCGTCCTGAGACACAAAGTGATGAGACCAATGCCGGTTTAGGTGTTCGAGTTATTGTCAATGGAGCGTGGGGCTTTGCTTCATCTCCTGAAATATCTGTCGATGTTGCCAAGAAGCTGGCATTAACAGCAGTTGCCATGGCTAAGACATCAAAGCCACTCTCAACAGAGTTGGTTTCACTTGTAACAGAGCCTGTGTATGCAAACCAAACATGGGTATCTGATTATGAAATCGATCCATTCTCAGTCACTGACTCAGATAAAAAGGATCGCCTAGCTGATTTAAGTAATCGCTTGCTTAAAAGTGCAAACGTTAATCACACATCTGCTCACACTATGTTTGTTAAAGAACAAAAGCACTACGCCGATTCATATGGCACCAGCACCACACAACAACGTGTTCGCATTCAAACTCAGATTGAGGCAATCTCCATTGGTGATCATGGCTTTGAATCCATGCGCACCTTGGCACAGCCTGCCGGCTTTGGCTGGGAGTGGATGGGTAACTCCCACTGGAAATGGGATGAGGAAATTGCAGAACTTCCCTCTCTTTTAGCTGAGAAAGTTGCAGCTCCTTCAGTTGAACCTGGTCGCTATGACGTGTTAGTTCATCCATCAAATCTTTGGTTAACAATCCACGAGTCAATTGGCCATGCAACTGAACTAGATAGAGCTATTGGTTATGAAGCCAACTATGCCGGAACATCTTTTGCCACACCAGATAAGTTAAATACGCTCCAATATGGCTCAAAGCTGATGAATGTCACTGGCGATCGCGCCACACCTCATGGCCTGAGCACAGTGGGCTTTGATGATGAAGGTGTTGCAGCCCAGCGCTGGGACATCATTAAAGATGGCGTTCTTGTTGGTTATCAGTTAGATCGCCGCATCGCTGCCCGCGTTAATCGCGATCGCAGCAATGGCTGCGCCTTTGCAGATTCTCCAGCTCACGTTCCAATTCAGCGCATGCCTAACGTTTCTTTGCAACCAAATCCAACAGGTCCAACTTATGAGGAAATGGTTGCTTCAATGGAAGATGGAATCATCATTAAGGGTGATAAATCCTGGTCCATTGATATGCAGCGCTATAACTTCCAATTTACTGGTCAACAGTTCCACCGTGTTAAGAACGGCAAAATCGTTGGTCAACTTAAAGATGTTGCGTATCAAGCAACCACAACTGATTTCTGGGGATCTATGAAGGTTGTTGGTGGACCTTCAACCTATGTTTTAGGCGGTGCCTTTAACTGCGGTAAAGCCCAACCAGGTCAGATTGCAGCGGTAAGTCATGGTTGCCCAGCGGCAATCTTCGACAAAGTAAACATTCTCAATACTGTTGCGGAGGCTGGAAAATGATTTCTGCTCAAGATCTAATTGAAAAGATCACATCGGCTGCAACTTGCGATGACTGCATTGTTGTTGTGCGCGATAAGACTCAAGCCAACCTTCGTTGGGCTGGTAGCACCCTCACTACAAACGGTGTCATCCAAGAGCGTAGCGTCACAGTAATTGCTTTCGTTGCCGTTGATGGCGGCATGGCATCTGGTGGAGTTTCCCGCACAGATGTCTCACTTTCAGATGTTCCTATGCTTCTAGAAGAAGCCATTGCTGCAGCAAAAGCATCAGGTCCAGCCGATGACTACGCACCACTTGCTACAAACGTATCTATCGGTGATTGGTCAGGCGCTCACGTTCCAACAGGTCCTGAAGTATTTTCTACTTTTGCTCCAGCGTTAGGAGACATGTTCTCTCGCTCAGTTGCAGATAAAATCGAACTCTTTGGATATTCAGAACACACCAATGAAACAACCTGGGTTGGTTCAAAGGGTGGGTTGCGTTTGCGCAAGGATTCACCAGTTGGCCGCGTAGAGATGACTGGAAAGTCTCATGATCGCTCACGCTCCACATGGGCTGGCGTTGAAACTCGTGACTTTAAAGATGTATCTGTTGCAAATATCGATGCCCAGATTCGCCAACGTTTAACCTGGCAGGGCACAAAAGTAGATCTTCCAGCAGGTCGCTATGACACCATCTTGCCTTCAGGCTCTGTTGCAGATCTCTTCACCTACATGATGTGGGTATCAACTGCTCGTGATGCCCATGAAGGTCAATCAGTATTTTCTAAAAAGGGTGGTGGAACTCGCATCGGTGAGAAGCTTTCTAATGTTTCTCTCCAGTTCTTTACCGATCCTGAATTCAAGCAACTTCCAGCATCTAACTTTGTAGCAACCGCGGTTAGTTCACCATTCTCATCTGTCTTTGATAATGGTCAACCAATCAAGCGAGTTGACTGGCTCAAGGATGGTGTTTTGCAATCTCTCGTTCAAACCCGAGCTTCAGCAAAGCTAACTAACCTAGATTTCACACCAATCGGTGAAAACCTTGTTATGAGCGTTGATGGAGCAAGTGGAACACTAGAAGATCTAGTGAAGAAAGTTGATAACGGACTTCTACTGACAACCTTCTGGTATATCCGCATGGTTGATCCCAACTCACTACTTCTTACTGGCTTAACTCGTGACGGTGTTTATCACGTTAAGAATGGTGAAGTAGTTGGTGCAACCAATAACTTCCGTTGGAATGATTCACCGGTTTCAGCCCTATCTCGCATCGCACATGCTGGTGCCTCTGAATGGACTCAACCACGTGAATGGGCTGGCGATATGTCCAATATGGCAGTTCCACCGCTAGTGATTAAAGATTTCAATATGTCGACGGTGAGCCCAGGTAGCTAACTAGGAAAGTTAGTTTTCTTATACGCCTTACCGCTTTGATCATAAGTAATCCACAAACCTGACTGCTCCCCTGCCACAAATGAGCCAGAGCGCAGTTTGGTTCCATCTTTTCTAAACCATTCCCAATAGCCATGTAGTTTGCCCTGCTTCATTTTTCCTTTAGCTTTGAGCACACCATTGCCATAGAACTCTAAATACTCTCCACTTTTGTTGGGATAGGAAGCATTGATCTGAGCGATTCTCACCTTAATAATCTTCTTTAGTAGTGCGCGTGGAAAAGGCTTATCTAGCGCAAAATGAATGGAACCTTTGGTCTGAACATATTTAGCTAACTCTTTTTCTAGATGCTTATTAGTGGAGCCGCTATAAGGAAAAAGTGAGTTATGAGCTTTATATCCATCAAAGCCAAGAATTGACACACCTTCTATGGCAAAGGTGGGAATGCCATACTTAATGATCTCTTGGGCAGTCGGTAGTTCTTCTAATATCTCTTTGCGCAGCTGGCTCAAGATATCGCGCTGAGCTTTATCAAATTTCTTTAGGTGCGCAGTGATTTGTGCCTTGCTCATGGATTAATGATGCCTGCGCTCAATAGGACTAGGATGGTAGTTCCAAGTGCAATTCTGTAGATGATAAATGGCATAAAGGACTTAGTTGTTACAAACTTGAGTAGCCAGGCAATGACGGCGTAGCCAACAACAAAGGCAATTGCTGTTGCAATAAAGGTCTGTGGCAGGCTATAGACATTAGAAGCTTCTGAACCAAAAGCATCTTTGAGTTGATAGAAGCCGCTGCCAAAGACTGCTGGCAGAGCTAAGAGGAATGAATAGCGAAGCGCAGCTTCGCGGGTGTAACCGAGGTATCGGCCCATTGCAATCGTTGCACCAGAGCGAGAGACACCTGGAATAAGAGCAAGTGATTGGGCAAGACCATAAAGCATGCCGTGCTTAACGTTGAGTTCACTCAAGCCTTTCTCTTTCTTTCCGTAGTGATCTGCTAATCCAAGAATCACACCGAAGATAATCAAAGAAGAAGCAATGAGCCAAAGTGAGCGGAAATCATTAGTAATAATGTCTCTACCAAAATAACCCAGAATGCCTATCGGCAAACTACCAATAATAATAAGCCAGCCCATGCGAGCTAATGGCTTTTGATCTGACGTTAAATCTTTGCGCAATACAGCCTGGTTAAACCACGCTAGAACAATGTTTTTGATGTCATTTCTAAAGAAGATGAGAACGGCTAGCTCTGTGCCAATTTGGGTAATTGCCGTGAAGCGGGCTCCTGGATCTTGGGCATTGCTAAAGAACTCACCAACAATGCGCTGGTGGGCACTAGATGAAATAGGTAGAAACTCTGTCAGACCTTGAACGATCCCCAGAACTATTGATTCAAACAAAGTGAACACCTTTTCATTCCGCTGTTAATGCTCAATGGTAACTGGCCAAGCTTTCTATAACCCTTATATCTCTATCTTTTCGGCTTTTCCTGCATAGTAGCCAACCACAGCAAGGGCAATTCCAAGTGCAACGGGCACGAGCAATGCTGCGCTCCAACTCAAGGTTGAATCAAAGATTGCTCCAACGATTCCAGGAGCAAAGGCGGCCATGAGATAACCAATGGATTGAGCCATGATGGAAAGTGATCGAGTCTCCCCTGCATCAATACTGCGTGTAACTGTGAGTAAAAGAGAGAGAGGAAAAGTGACTGAGAGTCCGACATTAGAGATAAGCAGCCAGATAATTAATCGCCAACCGCTATCAAATATCAGCGCAGCAAAACTAAGTGCAACCATGATGCCCATCCAGAATAAGAACATTCGCATGTTCTTTAACTTGGATGCATAGTGCGGGGCTGCAATACCAATAGCAGAGCCGAGAAAACCAGTAATAGAGACAACTAATCCAGCATGGCTAAGGGTGTAACCCTTAGAAACCAAGATTGTTGGTAGCCATGTTGCTGTGCCATAGAAAAGCATGGATTGCAGACCAAAGAAGATTGAAATGCTCCACGCGCCTGATTTTCTAAAAAGAGCCTTATGAAACTTTGAGCTCACTTCCATATGCCCTGATTCCTTAGATTTTGAAATCTTCAGTAACCACCAGCCAGATGAAATCACACCAATTACTAACCAAGGAATCATCGATAAGCGCCAGCCCCATGCACTTGCCTCAGCAAGTGGCACAGCAACTGCCACAGAGAGTGCAGCAAAAGTTCCCATAATTGTTATATAAATTCCAGTTAAGAGCCCTGAGTGATCAGGAGCATTCTCCTTCACCCACACTGGCAAAGAGAAATTAAGAACTGCAATAGCAATACCAACTGTTACAGATGAGATAAAGAGCATTGGCACATTACCAACAGTTCTAAGGAAAATGGCAACTGATAAGACCGACAAGGTCCAAGCAATAACTTTGTTGGTTCCGCCAATTTTGCCCACAAGTGGCATTAAGAAGGCACTGCCTGCAAAGCAAAGAACTGAAAGTGAGGTTAGGAATGAAAGTTGGAAAGAACTCAATTGGTACTGCTCTTTAAGAATGGGATAGAGCGGGCTCATAATCGTTAATCCGGCCCGCATATTTATTGCTGTGATGAAGATAGGTAGCCCGACTCGAATCGCTTCACGATTGGTCATAGCTGGCATCGACATTACTTAAGCCTATCTTGGAAAGTATGGCGACATTGCTTTGAGAAATCATGCTCGGCTACGGCTCATTTATTGTTAAAATTAGAACATGGCTAAAGTGCAAAAGTCAGAAACTGAGTTAGTTTTACAGCTCTCTGCCTGGGAGAAACTAGGTGGACTTCACTCAAATCCAACCGCTGATGTTTCTTCTCTTGTTTCAGTCACCACTGCCCAGAGTCCATGGGGCAGAAAAGTCCTAAAAGGATTTAGAGCCCCTGGCACAGGTTTTCCCTATGTAATTTTGTTGGGATCAATGCGATACCGGCGTGGAAAAGATTTCACTGCCATCTATGGCAGAGGTCCTGTAGATATCTATGAATTTAATAGTGGTGAGTTTAAGCGCTGGATTGTGAGTAAGAAATAGAAATCAACCCAGTAATGGGCGTAGCTCCACTTTTCTATTGCAACTTCTAGAGCCCTCGGCAGCAAGTTCCTTCGCAATCTCCAAAGTCTGTGTCTCAATGATCCAAAAGCCACTAAAGAACTCATCGGATGAAATAAATGGACCTTCGCTGCTTTTGTTTGCGCCGTTACGGTTATCGAAAACAATTGCAGAGGAAGGTGAATCTAAACCTCCAGCAAAGATGCGCTGGCCGTGGGCAGAAAGCTTGTCGTTGAAGTCATCAATAGCTTGAATCTCTTGCGGTGTGTGGGGTGAACGAGTCTGGTTATCAATGACTGAGACTAGAAATTTCATTGCATGATTATAGATTATTAAGTAGCAGCTCAGGTATATGGCCTTGATTGAGTAGGATTTACTCATGAGTCTTTATGAGGAAGAAGTTCAAGCACGGTGGGGTGATACTGATGCCTATCGCCAATCAACGTCCAAAACCTCTAAATACTCTAAGGAAGATTTTGCAGCAGCAAAAGTAGATCAAGAGGCTGCAACCGAGCTATTTGTTTATGCCTTCGGCAACAGCCTTGCCATTGACTCCCCCAAGACTAAAGAGGCTGTCATCGCTCACAGGGCCGCAATTACTAAATGGTTTTATGACTGCTCAGTTGAGATGCAAAAGAACTTGGCAGTGATGTATGTAGAAGATCCACGATTTAAGGAGTACTACGACGGGCGTGTAAAGGGTTTAGCTCAATACGTCCATGATGCTATTTGGGCTCAGTGACCAACTCCGCCTAGGTTCATTACTACTACGCCAACAATGATGATTGCCATACCAATAATGTTTAATCTGGAAAGTTGCTGATCAAAGAAAATTGCCCCACCAATGGCAGCTCCCATAATTCCCACCCCAGACCAGATGGCATAGGTAATCCCCACTTCAAGTTTCTTAAGGGAAATAGCCATGAGCGAGAAGGCGATTACATAACCCACTGCCACACCAATTGATGGCCAAAGTTTGCTCAGCCCATCGCTGGCCTTTAAAAATAGAGTCCCTGCAATTTCAGCAACAATTGCAATTGAAAGTAGGAACCAGGCCATAGTGGGCAGACTACCTAGATATCCCGCTCACGCCAAGCCAAGACCATCGAAGGCAATGAGGAACAAGCGAAAAGCATGGAAATGATCAGGTAACTTCCATCATTGCCTTCAGGCTCGAACAATTTCAATTCTGGCGCATAAATCATCAGAATCAAGAGTGCCACGATTAAATACCCCAGCGCGTAATACGCATATCTAAATGACGTGTCACGAATTTTGATCTGACGTTCATCTAGAAGCTCATTAGGTGCATCGGCTATTCCTCGAACACTTATACGTAGAAGTAGATAACCTAGAAGGACAGTCAAAATGACAAATATAGCTGAGACGCTATAGACCACGACCGCGGTTCCGTCAGATAGATTTAAATTGGTTTTTAAAGTTGGCCAATAACTTCCTGCCGCAACAAGAGCAAATCCTAGGGCCATTAAAACGACAAGAATTCTTCGATTTTTCTGAGACCGCAACCATCTGTATTTTGAGTTCTCATCAGTTAGTAAAGATTTCACACCTTTTTCAGTTACGCCCTCAAACCAATAAATCTTGTTTTTCTTCGACATCTTTACTTTCCTTTCTTAAAGGGGGTCAGTGAAAACAGCTCTGAAACCTCTTGGTTAAGTGATTTAGCAATACGGAGTGCTAGAACTAGTGAAGGGCTGTATTCCTCACGTTCTAGGTAGCCAATGGTTTGGTAGTGCACGCCAGCCTTATCAGCAAGATCTTGCCTCGATAGGCCTAAGGCGGCACGTGCTTCTTCAATACAGTTATAGACCGGTTCTTCAGGATTGCGACTCATAGTTGTAGCATATATGCTATGTAGCATTAATGCAACATCTAGGAAAGGCGGGTCGAATTAGGAGCTTGAAGTCTCAATCTCAAAGGCCCACAGATCTAACTCATCTAGATCCATTGGCTTAAAACCTTTTGCTTCTAGGGCAGATGCCAACTGAGCCCGATGCTCTGTGGCGTGATGTATTGCTTGTGAAAGGATTGTTGAGCGCCACCTTTTCACCATTTTGTCTTCATAGTTCTTAAACTCAATCTGAATATCCTCTAACTTCACGCACTCAAGTAAGGCTTTGTCCACAATCGCTGCTTGCTCTTTAAGGCGTGTGAGATCTGCAATCACTTTCACATCATCAATACAAGGCTCCCCTGGTTTGGTAAGTGCTGGGATGCCACTGATTCGAAATGCGTAGTGATCAGCTGAATCAACAATGTGATAGATAATCTCTGCGGCATGCCACTCAGGGTTAGTTGCAAAAGAACCAAGGGAGGCTTCGGGAAGTGTTTGCAGATGGGCAATAGTTTTCTGATTTGCCCAAGCCATGTGAGCTAAGAGGCGATCAAGTCCAATAGTCATAGCGGCATCATAATTGGAAGGGTATTGATAGCAAGGTTTAGCGCCTCTTCACAATTTTAAAGATAGAAAAGAAAACAGAAGCTAGAAGAATCATTCCTATTCCCTGAAGTCCTGGTGAATCATCTGCTTCTCCAAAAATCAAAGCAAAAACACCGAGACATACTCCTAGTACTCGAAAAACAGCAACAATCACCCGTTAGCCTGCGTTCTTGCTTCGGAAATAGGCAACCAATGCATTTGCGTGGCCATGCCCCATTTCAAATTTATCTTTGAGGTGGGCCACCTGCTCCATATGGGCAAGCTTTGAAACCTTCTTCAGTTCCTTCAACCAATGCTCAATTGGCTTGCCATACTTTTTCTCAATTGAAGGAAAGTACGAAGCAGGACCAGTAACTTGCTTTTCAGCCATAGGTAGATACTAACTAATGGTTAAGAGAAAATAGAGAAGAGTCGCTCTATAAGCCGGAAAACATAGGTAGTATTCTTAAGCAGTGGAGATTGTTATCACGACTGAAAAATCCCTCACTGATGAATTGGCTCTGGTGCTCCAAGCGCACTGGCTTTTTTGCACTTCTTCCACCCCTATCGAGCATGTATATGCGCTAGATGCCTCCAAGTTGTTTTCGCCAGATATCACGGTGTTCGGTGCTCGTATTGATGGAGAGCTTGTCGGTGTAGGTGCCATTAGAAAACTAGATGCACATCATGCAGAGCTTAAATCTATGCACACCTTGGCTAAATCCAGAGGATCAGGTGTTGGAAGAGCAATGGTTGCTCATATAGAGGATTTTGCAAGAAGTAGCGGT
>JBIIJO010000118.1:0-3000 GCA_044233685.1 Candidatus Planktophila sp. | reverse complement strand
ATTGAAAGACCGTTACGTGCCTTGCGTGAGTCTGTAACAACTACGCGGAAAAATGGTGTGCGGATTTTACCCATGCGCATTAAACGAATTTTTGTAGCCAAGTGAGGTTGTGCTCCTGTTTATGTGTGTCATAAAAATCAATCGCAGCGGGGTGCGCAATCAATTACATACAACTATCGGTCGTGGATGTTGAACGGGGGTAGAGGGCCCCATCAACAGGTGCCCAATTCTGCCATCTAAGGGCGGCAAAGGTGAAATCGAGCTTTACTGCCCCTCTTCCAGGGCTCGTTTGGCTGGATTACCTGATTTGGACTTCTTCTTGGGTGGAGCGCTCTTAATTGAGGCCTTAGGCATCGCAGGAAGACCCATTCCGCCCATTCCTTGTGGAATGCCGCCATTTCTCACCTGCTTCATCATCTTTTGCGCAGCAGAGAAGCGATCAACCAAGTTGTTCACATCAGAGACTTTACGACCAGAACCCAGTGCAATTCGAGCGCGACGTGAGCCGTTGAGAACTTTTGGATCACGCCTTTCAATCGGAGTCATTGATTGAACAATTGCTTTTGTGCGAACTATTTCGCCTTCATCAAAGTTTTCAATCTGCTTCTTCATCGCCCCAGCACCTGGCAACATGCCCAATAACTTAGACATGGAACCCATCTTGGACATGGCCTGAAGTTGTTCTAAGAAATCCTCCAATGTGAAATCTTCACCGCTTGCAAACTTGGCTTCAAGCTTTGCAGATGTATCGCCATCAAAAGCCTTTTTGGCCTGTTCGGCAAGAGTTGCAACATCGCCCATACCAAGAATACGAGAGGCCATGCGATCTGGATAGAAGATGTCAAAATCACTGAGCTTTTCACCAGTAGATGCAAACATAATCGGGCGCTTAGTGATTGAAGCAATAGATAGCGCCGCACCACCGCGAGCATCACCATCGAGCTTTGTTAGAACTACACCATCAAAGCCAACACCATCTAAGAATGCTTGCGACGTTCTCACCGCGTCTTGACCGATCATCGCATCAACTACAAAGAGAATCTCATCTGGATTAACGGCATCTCGAATATCTGAAGCCTGCTTCATTAACTCTTCATCAATACCCAAACGACCTGCAGTATCGACAATGACCATGTTGTATTGCTTTGATTTGGCAAACTCAATACCACTCTTTGCAACCTTTTCTGGATCACCAACACCATTTCCTGGTTCTGGTGCAAAAACTGGAACACCAATGCTTTCACCAACAACTTGGAGTTGGGTGACAGCGTTAGGGCGTTGTAAATCAGAGGCAACGAGAAGAGGTGTGTTTCCCTGATCGGCATAAAACTTGGCAAGTTTTCCAGCCAAAGTAGTTTTACCAGCACCTTGCAAGCCTGCCAACATAATTACTGTTGGAGGATTCTTTGCAAAGCGAACCCTGCGCGCTTCTCCCCCGAGAATTTCAATAAGAGATGCGTTAACAATCTCAAATATTGCTTGACCCTGATTAGTTCCAGATTGCATTGTTGGCAGTGCAGCTAAAGATTTCTCACGTATCTGGTCAACGAAGCTTTCCACGACAGATAGGGCAACGTCTGATTCAAGTAAAGCTTGGCGAATCTCAGCACAGGTTGCATCGATATCAGCACTACTTATCTTGCCGCGAGAGCGCAGGGATGAAAACGCGCTAGTAAATCTGGAGGTAAGTGACTCAAACATAAGGCGCTAAGACTACTTGAGCAGTTGCACTAAAGGCGAGCCAACTAAGTTGGCTCGCCTTTAGTTTAAATCTCATCAATAAGTAACTCAGATTGCCTCTGGCCCACGTTCTCCAGTGCGCACACGTACTACTTGATCAACTGGTGTAGTCCAAATCTTTCCATCACCAATAGTTCCTGTCGATGCTGCCTTAACAATGACATCGACAACTGCGGCTGCTTCTGCATCATCTGCTAGAACTTCAAGTCGAACCTTTGGAATGAGGTCCACAGTGTATTCCGCACCTCTATAAACCTCAGTATGTCCTTTTTGACGGCCAAAGCCACTAGCTTCTGAGACTGTCATTCCTGCAACACCATGTGCCTGCAGAGCATTTTTTACATCTTCTAACTTAGATGGTTTCAAAATTGCTGTAATCAACTTCATTAGAATAAACCTCCTCGGGAAGAACTAGACATTTCGTAAGCAGTCTCGGCATGTTCAGACAAGTCCACACCTTCCACTTCAGCATCTTTAGACACACGGAATCCTATTGTCTTTTCAATAATGAATCCAAGGACCAATGTGACTAGGAATGAATAAAGGGCAACCATGCCAACACCTAGGGCTTGTTTGGTAAGTAGCTCTGTGCCACCGCCATAGAACAGACCATCCACGCCAACACTATTGACTACCTGTGTACCGAATAATCCGACCGCCAAAGATCCCCAGATTCCACCAACGAGGTGAACTCCAACGACATCGAGTGAATCATCAAGTCCGAACTTGTACTTCAACCCAACGGCAAGTGCACAGAAAATACCTGCAAATAGTCCGATAACTACTGCTGCCCATGGTGCAACGAAAGCACATGCAGGAGTAATTGCAACGAGTCCAGCAACTGCTCCAGAAGCTGCGCCAAGGGATGTGGCATGTCCGTTGCGAATCTTTTCAACTAACAACCAGCCAACAAGGCCGCCGGCTGTTGCAACTTGAGTGTTAAGGAGGGCAAGACCTGCAGTTCCATTAGCTGCAAGTGCTGACCCGGCGTTGAAACCAAACCAACCGAACCAAAGCAAACCTGAACCAAGAAGAACTAGTGGCAATGAGTGTGGCCGCATTGACTCTTTGCGCCAACCCACGCGCTTACCAAGAATAATTGCTAGTGCTAAAGCTGCAGCACCTGCATTGATATGAACTGCAGTGCCACCAGCAAAGTCTTGAACACCTTGACTTGCAAGGAAGCCAGCACCAGTAACTGTGTCACCAACTTTGTTACCGAATGCAAATACCCAGTGTGCAACTGGGAAGTAAACGATT
>JBIIJO010000097.1:0-3018 GCA_044233685.1 Candidatus Planktophila sp. | reverse complement strand
CATCAATTGCTCGTAGATATTGATTAGCTGCCCAATACCCTACGTTGCCCTCACTGTTGTAGTTAATTGTTGAAGCAGAAATATCAATGGCGGTGTCATATAAAACTTGAACACTGCTATCTAATGAATAGGCATACTTCTCAGGTGGCCTTAACCAGATACGTGCTTTGAGAGTCTGTGAAGATGAATTGAAATCTAAAAGCTGAACATACATTCCAATTTTCTCTTCATCACTTGATTGAGCCCATAGTTGAGAAGATTTTGAATCTAATTTATATGAGCCACTATCTAAGGCGTTCAAGAATGTAACAAGTGAGAAAAATATTGTGGCAGCGACAATCCAAAAGAGGGATTTCCTTGAGGGTTTTTTCTGCACGGGGAGATTGTGCCAGCAAAGCAGAGATTTAGCACTCAATCCATTGATTTTTCTGCTTAATCGCAGCTTTTTACTGCGGATTTTTCACCAAACAAAATGGATGACCTTCTGGGTCTAGGTAAACTCTAAAGTTTGTACCTGGTTGCACGGCATGCTTGGTGGCACCGATAGCCAGTATTTTGCTTTCACCAATATCTAGATCTATGACATGAAAATCAAAGTGAAGTTGCTGTGGAACGGGCCCTTCCGGCCAGGTGGGTGGGATGTAGTTGGCAACTTTTTGAAAGGCCATCATCCGAACACCGTTATGGAATAGATCTACCCATTCATCCCCCGCATCTTCAATCTCTCCAACATCCCAACCAGTTATCTCTGCATAAAAGCGGGCAAGAGATACGGGGTTGGCGCAATCAACGGCGGTGTAAACGTGGTGGGCGATAGACATGAGTGAAAGTCTAGAGCGCACTACCTAAGAGTTGGAATACCCTTGCGCCCATGACCATGACCTCTCAGACCAAGGCTTATCTTGAATACATAGCTACTAACAACGTCTTGCCTGAAAATCCCACTCTTGAAGACCTTCGAGCAGATGCTGCTGATTACTTAAAGTATGCCGGCCCACTCTCTGATGATGTTCACACTGAACACACCTACTTCACTTCTCCCACAGCAGATCTTCATGCAGTGATTTATCGTCCTAAGAACGTTAAACCCAATGCTCCCGCACTTGTGTATTTCCACGGTGGTGGTTGGGTCTTTAGTTGGACGCTGCGCTATGCCCCACAGATGTCTAACATCGCAGCAGAGACTGGTTTTGTAGTAATTGGAATTAACTATCAAAAAGCACCAGAGCATCCATTCCCAACACCTTTTGATGATTGTTACGCAGGTCTGCTCTGGGTTGCAAAGAATGCTGAACGCTTTGGAATTGATCCAACAAAGATTGGCGTGGGAGGCGATAGCGCTGGAGGCAATTTAGCTGCAGCAGTTGCACTCAAAGCTGCTGATACTGGCGATGTCAAACTTGCTTATCAAATGCTTATCTATCCTTGTCTAGATACCGATTACCAATCACAGTCATACCTTGCCCATGAAACCGGCTTTGGTTTAGAAAGTGTTGGTATGCAGTGGTGTTGGGGGCTTTATGTTCCAGAGGCTCACATGAACAACAAATATGCCATTCCAGCACGGGCAACAACATTTAAAGATGTTGCACCAGCCATCATTGGCTTAGCAGAGCATGATGTTTTGCGCGATGATGGCGCTAATTACGCAGTTGCCCTCGAAAAGGCTGGAGTAGCTGTGACATTGAAGGAATACCCAGGGACTATTCATGGATTCTTTGGTCATGGATTCATGGTTGATGAAGCCTATGAACTACGTAGATGGCTCAGTGAACAGATAGTTAAAGCAGTTCAGTAGTGCTTGAAGCACACACGCTGCTTATCGCAGGCTGTTTATTTCTAGGAGCAATTCTCTATACGTCGGTGGGCCATGCAGGAGCATCTGCCTATATAGCCATTATGACTCTCTTTGATCTTCCCCCAGCAGTGATTAGACCAACGGCTCTTACACTCAACATCTTTGTCTCTTCTTTTACTGCACTTCGCTATATCAAGAGTAATTTCTTCAATAAAACTCTTTTTCTATTCCTGGTTATTGGATCTGTGCCAGCTGCCTTTATTGGTGGGCGCATCAATCTCTCTGGTGATACCTATAGACCAGTAATTGGCGTGCTGCTTTTGTTATCTGGTCTGCGGTTTTTAGTGCAAGCATTACAAACTGATAAAGCTCATAGAGAAGTTAATAAGCCTCTGGCAATCTTTATGGGCGCATGCGTTGGTTTGCTTTCAGGAATTACTGGCACAGGGGGCGGCATATTCCTCTCCCCCTTGATCATCTGGTTAGGTTGGGTGAGTGTGAAAGCTGCAAGCGGCACAGTTGCTGCCTTTATCTTTGTTAACTCAACTGCTGGATTACTTGGCAACCTTCAATCAACATCATCACTTCCAAGTGAACTGCCTCTGTTTTTAGTTGCCGTCTTACTCGGAGCATTTATTGGCACACGCTTTGGAATCAAAAGATTCTCATCAGTGGGCGTGAAGCGGGCTTTGGGTGTTGTCCTACTTATAGCTGGCGTTAAATTCGTAATTTCTTAAGCAAGTAGTTCAGCAAGCAGGGTTTCCACGCGCTTTTTGATTTCATCTCTAATCACTCGCACAGATTCAATTCCCTGACCCGCTGGATCCTCTAAGACCCAATCTTCATAACGTTTGCCTGGATAGAACGGACAAGCATCTCCGCAACCCATTGTTATCACTGCATCAGATGCTTGAACCGCCTCTGGTGTGAGAATCTTTGGAACATTATTTGCAATATCAATGCCAAGCTCTGCCATAGCTTCAATTGCTACAGGATTAATTGAATCTTTTGGGGCAGAGCCGGCAGAGAGAACTTCCACACGATCTTGTCCTAACTCCTTCATGAAGCCTGCTGCCATTTGGGAACGGCCAGCGTTATGCACACAAACAAAAAGCACGGTGGGTTTATTTGTCACGAGTGAGCACCTTTGTTAAACCTAATCCAATAAGAGCGCCGAGTACTTGAGCAGCAATGAATTTGGGTGCGCACTCTGGCGCAAT
>JBIIJO010000109.1:0-3051 GCA_044233685.1 Candidatus Planktophila sp. | reverse complement strand
ATGCGACCTTCGCCTGCACGCATAAGCTTGTCAAAAAACGCTGGCATCAATGCAACCTTTCAAAGCTCGCGAACTAATCTCTCGTACCAGTCTCCTATCTTAGAGGCTGAGCCACGCAAGCGGTAACCGAGCCCAAGACGGCAAATCCATGTGAATTCAGGGCTCTGGCCGCCTCGCAGACGGTGGCTCCTGTGGTGACTACATCATCAATGAGAATTAAGTCACCCCGAGGATAAATCTTCTGCGCTATTCCAAATGCGCCATGCATATTTTTAGTCCTTGCCGGTGCACTCAGCGCGCTTTGATCTTTAACTCTTCGAAGAATTCTTAACGCTGGAATTACAGGGATGGAAGTTCTCTCAGAAATTTCATCACAAATATCGGGAATAAAACTTCTACCCCTTCTTCGCCTGTTTATCGCCGACGATGGAATCGGCACAAGCCGAACATTGTGTTTATCAAAATTTGCCTTGCTCAATACGTGAACAATCGCATCGATGATTAATTCATCTGCTCCCTTTAATCCACGCTCTTTAGCGGCCAGAATTATCTTGCTAGCAGTTGGTGAATAGAGGACCGCTGAATTAACTCGCAATCCATCAATGTGTGTGAGGTAATAATGAGGATGCCATTCTCTTCTACAGTTAGAGCAAATAGAGATTCCAATTGCATTACAGCCATAGCAGCGAGTAGGAAATAGGAGTTGACTCAGTTCTGAAAAAACCTGCATGAAGCCAAGTTATCGTGAAAAGAATTAAGCAGAACCTACTTGTGGAAACTAGGCTTGAACATCATCTGGAATCAATTTGATTAATCTCGATTCAATTCCTTGTCTAGTTTGACGAGGCAGCGTTAAAACAAAGTGCGCTCCCTTGCCAGGTCTTCCCCATGCCTCAAGCTCGCCATTATGTAAACGGGCATCTTCTAGTGCGATGGAAAGCCCTAAGCCAGTGCCGCCACGTGTTCGTGCTCGCGAGGGATCAGCTCGCCAGAAACGGTCAAAGACTCGGGTAAGGGCATTTTCATCTAAACCAATTCCATGGTCTCTCACACCAACTGCCACATCATGCTCACTTGCCACAATTGTGATTGCAACCGGCTTCTCCTCGGCATGATCAATGGCATTAGAGAACAAATTACGCAAAATGCGCTCAACTCTTCGAATATCGGCTTTCACAGTGATGCTCTCAGCGATGCTATAAATACGAAGATCTGTAGATTTTTCCTTTGCCACTAAGCCCAAATCTTCTGCACAACGATTTACTAACAAAACAATGTCGAAATCAACAGCTTCGATGACGGCAACTTCGGCATCAAAGCGACTTACTTCAAGTAAATCCTCCAGTAATCGTTCAAATCGATCTAGCTGTGCCACTAGAAGTTCTGTACTTCTAGCTACGACTGGGTCAAAACCATCGCGAGATGCGTTAATTACTTCAGAGGCCATGCGAAGAGTAGTCAGGGGTGTACGAAGTTCGTGGGAAACATCTGAAACAAAACGTTGCTGAACTCGAGAAAGGTTTTCTAGACGTGCAATTTGTTTCTCTAAAGACTCTGCCATCTCATTAAATGCCGTTCCCAAAGTAGCAATTTCATCTTGCGACACCACCTTCATTCGCTGGCGGAAATCTCCAGATGTGAACTCAATTGCAATCGCTGCAGCTTCTCGCACCGGTCGAACAACTTGGCGCACTACCAGCCAAACAATCAAAGAAATTAAGAGAACTAGAGCTAGACCTGTTAGAGCTAAAAGCCGTTGAATAAGATCTAACGTCGCATTTTGATTAGCAAGAGAAAAGAGCATATACATTTCATACTGACCAGCACCAGGGATCTGAACTTTTTGACCAAAAGCCAATCCAGGAATTCTTAATCCGCCTGTGTATTGGATCATTACATTAGATGAAACTAAATCTGCATTCTTACGAACGCGTTTACTTAAACTCTCTGGAATTGATGTTGGGTCAACTTGATTAGAAGTTATCTCGTAATTCTGAGCTCTTGTATTGCCGGGGCTCCGAATGAAAACAACTTCTCTAGCATTTTCATTTGTTGTCAGCGAGGTGGCCGAACTAATGATGTCGTTGATAACCTTGAATACAGCTTCGTCTTTTTCACCTTCAGCCAACAAGAAGCGGTACTCAGCCGAAAATATTGTTGAGCGCGCTTCAATGCGTGAAGATTCTAGATTTACCTTCTTGATACCGGTGGCCAGCTGCGAGTTAAGCGCTGATCCCGTCAAATAGATAACGCCTAAGGAAAGAAGGACTGTTGAAATAATGACTCTTGTCGCAAGAGAATTACGAAGACGTAAGAAAATACGGTTCATAGTTTAGGAACCGCCCATCACTCCAGCTTTGTAACCAACTCCACGCACAGTCACGACAATCTCAGGTCTTTCAGGATCATGTTCAATCTTTGAGCGAAGTCGCTGAACGTGGACATTAACCAGACGCGTATCAGTGGAGTGGCGATATCCCCAGACTTCACTGAGCAAAGCATCACGGGTAAACACACGGCCTGGCTCTTTAGCAAGGGCGACTAACAAATCAAATTCCAAACGAGTTAATGAAATCTGTTTGCCTGCTCGTAAAACTTGATGTGCTTGAACATCAATTGCCAAATCTCCAATAGTTAATAAACCTGAGATATCAACATTTGTACGACGCAAACGTGTGCGGATACGGGCAATTAACTCAGATGGGTGTCTAAAGGGTTTAACCATGTAGTCATCTGCGCCAGCTTCAAGGCCGCGCACGACATCATGGGAATCACCTTTTGCCGTCAACATAATGATTGGAACCATTGATTCTGCACGAATCAATTTACAAACTTCAATTCCATCAAGTCCAGGCAACATAACATCCAACAGAACTAAATCTGGTGGATTGTTACGAAATACATCTAGAACTTCATCCCCGCGACTTACGAGGTCTACATCAATTCCTGCACCGGTTAAAACAATGCCGAGCATTTCGGCAAGGTCCTGGTCGTCATCGACGACCATAACCAATGTCATTAGCTACCGTGCTCCCAAGAGTTCAAGTACAT
>JBIIJO010000022.1:0-12282 GCA_044233685.1 Candidatus Planktophila sp. | reverse complement strand
CTGAAGAAGTTTCTTCGGTGCGCAGTGCCGCAATTGGTATCTGGGTAAATGTTGGATCTCGTGATGAATCCCCGGCAACTGCTGGGGCTTCTCACTTTCTAGAGCATTTACTCTTTAAAGGAACTGCGCGACGCAGCGCACTTGAAATCTCATCATCGATTGAATCAGTCGGCGGTGAGATGAATGCATTTACATCAAAGGAATACACCTGCTTCTATGCACGTGTGATTGATACTGATTTGCCTATGGCAATCGATGTGATTTCAGATTTAATTACATCATCTGTTGTTTCAGCCCTTGATGTTGATGCTGAGCGCAAGGTCGTCTTAGAAGAAATCGCGATGCGCGATGATGATCCAAGTGATTTGGTCCATGATCTCTATGCCGAGACCTACTACGGTGATACTCCACTGGGACGTCCAATTCTTGGAACTGTTGCATCAATAAAGGGCATGTCTCGCAATACAGTAAATAACTATTACAAGAAGCGTTATTTGCCCCAAGATCTTGTTGTGGCAGTTGCTGGAAACATTAAGCACAAAAAGGTAGTTGCAATGGTTGAAGCAGCCCTTTCTGTTGATGGTTTTCTAGATGTCATGGGCGCACCAGTTCTTCGCTCAAATACACAAGATAAGAAAGTTAAGCAACAGAGCGTTGGTTTGATTTCTCGCAAAACTGAGCAAGCACACATGTTCTATGGCATGGAAGGCGTTGCCCGCCATGATGATCGCCGCTTTGCAATGGGAGTTTTAGCTTCAGCACTTGGCGGGGGAATGTCATCACGTTTATTCCAAGAGATTCGTGAAAAGCGTGGTCTTGCTTACTCGGTCTATGCCTATGCCCAGCAATATGCAGGTAGTGGCCAAATTGGTTTCTATGCAGGCTGTAATCCAACAAAGGCTCTAGAAGTTGTAGAAATCATCCGCGAAGTTCTAGCCGATGTTGTTGATAATGGAATGACACATGAAGAGATTGAACGCGCTAAAGGCGCTGTTCGTGGCTCACTGGTTTTGAGCCAAGAAGACTCAGGCTCGCGCATGTTTAGAATTGGTAAAAACGAGATTGTTTATGGCCAGGTGATGGGCTTTGACGACATCTTGAAATCTATTTCACGCGTAAATGAGCAGGACATACGCGAAATTGCTAGCGCCTTTTTGACCAAAACGCCTACGCTTGCACTTGTGGGTCCGTTTAAGAACACGTCGAAATTTGAAAAGGTGTTGAAATGATTAACGTCGCAGTCCTTGGTGCAAAGGGGCGCATGGGTTCAGAGGTTGTAAAGGCCGTTGAATCTGCCGAAGGCTTAAGCCTTGTCGCTGCATTGGATCTTGGCGATTCACTGGATCAACTCAAGGATTCTGGTGCAAAAGTAGTTGTTGATTTCACTACTCCAGATAGCGTCATGGCAAATCTTGAATTTCTTATTAACAATGGAATAAACGTTGTTGTGGGCACAACCGGCTTTGATGAAGCAAAGCTCACAAAAGTTAAAGGATGGCTAGCTTCAAATCCTTCAGTGGGGGTTTTGATTGCGCCTAACTTTGCAATTGGCGCAGTGTTAATGATGGAGTTTGCTGAAAAAGCAGCGCGCTACTTTGAATCAGCTGAAATTATTGAATTACATCACCCACTTAAGGTTGATGCACCAAGTGGCACGGCATCTCGCACAGCAGAGCTCATGAGCAAGGCCCGCAAAGATGCAGGTCTAGGGCCACAACCTGATGCAACTACAACTTCGCTCGATGGTGCTCGTGGTTCAAAAGTGGGAGATATTCCAGTGCACTCCGTGCGCGCACGTGGATTAGTTGCACACCAGGAAGTCATTCTTGGGGGATTGGGCGAAACTTTAACGATTCGTCACGATTCACTTGATCGAGCAGGATTTATGCCGGGAGTAATCCTTGGTATTAGAAATGTAGTTTCACATCCAGGCCTGACACATGGCCTAGATAAGTTCATGTAAAGGGAGACACACATGTCAAAAGATCAAATCACGATGTATGGCGCTGATTGGTGCGGAGATTGCCGTCGTTCAAAGCGTTTATTTGAAGAGTTAAATGTTGAATACACACTTATCGATGTTGATGCTGATCTAAGTGCAGCAGACAAAGTTAAAGAGATTAACGGCGGAGCGCAGTCAATTCCTGTGATTGTTTTCTCTGATGGCACTCACTTAACTGAGCCTTCAGATAATGACTTGAAGGCAAAGCTTCAAGCTCTCAAAATTATCTAAAACCAGTTATAGATTGCAGCTGATGTGAAGGCTGCGCTCAGTACTACAACTGGAAATGGTGCTTTAAGAATAAGGGCGACAACTGCAGCCGATACGCCTGCTAATCGATGATCAATCATGAGTTGTGATTTTTCGGTGAAGGTTTGAACGGCAACCAAAGCACTCAAGAGTGCAATAGGAATAAGAGCATTTATAGATTGAACTTTAGGGTGTGCAAAAATTCGCTCTGGAACGTTATGGCCAGCATATTTAAGAGCAAAAGCAATAACACTTGTGCCTATCGTTGCAATCCAAAATGAGTTCATTTGCGCAGCCCTACTGCTACGGCAATAAATGCGGTTGCAATGATTGGCAATCCTGCCGGCAAAATTGGTGTCATCGCAAGAGCAAAAACAACACAGCCAACTGCGAGAATTCGATCGCGCTTAGTTTTTAAGCGTGGCCACACAAGGCCAAGAAACGCCGCTGGAACTGCTGAATCAAGACCCCATGCACGTATATCTCCCATGGCTTGTGCGCCAAGAGCACCAGCTACTGTGAATAGATTCCAGAAGATAAAAACACCAAAACCGGTGAGCCAAAAGCCTTGGCGCATGGCGCTTTCGCCTCGAACTTCTTGTCCAAGTGCCACTGCAGTTGATTCATCAATTGTGACTTGAGCAGCAACGATTCTCTTAAAACCTTTTACTTTTAACCTTGGTGCCATTATCACGCCATACACACCATTTCGAATTCCAAGTAGAGAAGCAGTAGCAATTCCACTTAATGCACCGCCACCAGCACCAAGAACTCCGATAACAGCAAACTGAGATGCACCAGAAAATGTTAGAAGTGATAGCAAGCACGTTTGCAGAACTGAAAAGCCATTTGCAACCGCAGCTGCTCCAAAAGCGGTTCCATAGGCCCCAACTGTGATGGAAACGCTCAGAGAATCGCGCAATGTGGTGGATTCAATTCTGGACACGCAGACATTCTGCCCTAGATATCCAAAGGCTCAAAGCCGGCCCCTTATAAGGTGACCCCATGCCTGAGGAAATCATATTTAGAGACGATGTAACTGTTGAATTAGTAAAAGCCAGTGCAAGTGATGCCGATGTTATTTGGGCAGCACGTGTTTCAACTGCTGGTGAACAGTCTATGGATGAGATTGGTGAAGACCCAGCTCGCTCTGCTGGATTGATCAACTACCTTGCACGTGAGCGCCATGGATCACCTTTTGAACATACCTCTATGACTTTCTTTATCTCTGCACCAATATTTGTATTTCGTGAATTCATGCGCCACCGAATCGCTTCATACAATGAAGAAAGTGGTCGCTACCGCGAATTGAAACCTGTTTTCTATGTCCCATCAAAAGAGCGCAAACTTGTGCAAGTTGGTAAAACTGGCGCATACACATTTGAAGATGGAACTGAAGAACAATTTGAGATTACAACTAACTCAATGAAGGCTGCCTACGTTGTTGCCTATGATAGTTATCAGAAAATGTTAGATGCAGGAGTTGCCCGCGAAGTTGCACGTGCTGTATTACCTGTGGCCACATATTCATCCATGTATGTTTCTATGAATGCCCGCGCACTCATGAACTTTTTATCCCTTCGCACATCCCGCGAAGGCTCACATTTTCCAAGCTACCCTCAACGCGAAATTGAGATGGTGGCCGAGAAAATGGAAGCCGAATTCGCAAAATTAATGCCGCTTACATACGGAGCCTTCGAAAAGTCTGGTCGCATCGCCCCATAAAACGGGTAGAGTTGCCCGCATGAGTACGCCAGCGCCATTTGGCCGCATGTTGACCGCAATGGTCACGCCATTTAAAAAAGATGGCTCCATTGATTGGGATGGCGTTGAAAAGATCGCTGATCATCTAGTTAAGAATGGTCATGATGGCATCGTCGTCAATGGCACAACAGGTGAAGCCCCTACGACTAAATCCTCTGAAAAAGAAGAGATCATCAAGGTTGTTAAGCGTGTAGTTGGAGCGAACATCAAGGTTGTTTCTGGTGCTGGCGATAATGAAACTGATTATTCAATCAATCAAGCCAAGCGCAGCGAAGCTGCTGGCGCGGATGGAATTTTGGTAGTTACTCCTTATTACAACAAGCCACCACAAGCTGGTATCAAAGCTCACTTCCTAGCAATGGCTAATGCAACCGGTCTGCCAATGATGCTCTACGACATTCCTGGTCGCACAGGAGTGGAGATTGAATCAGACACAATCGTGGAACTGTTTGAACATCCTTCAATTGTTGCGCTCAAGGATGCTAAAGGAAATGTTGCTGCAACTTCTTGGGTAATAAAGCGCTGCGGAATCCCTGTTTATTCAGGTGATGACATTCTCAATTTGCCACTTCTATCAGTGGGCGCAGTTGGCTTTGTTTCAGTGTGTGGTCACACAGTTGGATCGCAACTTAAAGAGATGCTTAATGCTTGGTTTGCAGGCAATCCTGCACGCTCATTAGAGATTCATCAGCAATTGCTACCAGTCTTTACTGGAACATTCCGCACACAAGGTGCCATCATGACAAAAGCCGCACTGACATTAATGGGTCTACCTGGTGGATATACCCGTCTTCCTCTAGTCGATGCAACAGATGCGCAAGTTGCGCAGTTGCGTGACGACCTACGCGCAGGTGGCGTAGTACTTAAATAATGAATCATCCTCACCCAGATCTCGGATTACCCTCACCTTTAGTAAAAGGGGGATTGCGCATTGTCGCCTTAGGCGGCTTAGGTGAAATTGGTCGCAATATGACCGTCTTTGAAACTAAAGGAAAGCTACTCATTGTTGACTGCGGTGTTCTATTTCCTGAAGATACGCAGCCAGGAATCGATTTAATTCTTCCCGATTTCTCATATATCCGTGATCGTTTAGATGATGTTGTTGGAGTCTTTTTAACGCATGGCCACGAAGACCATATTGGTGCGGTTCCTTATTTACTTCGCGAACGCGGGGACATTGCCATTTATGGATCAGCACTTACTTTGGCCCTTGTCACTGCAAAGCTAAAAGAGCACCGAATTTCTCCACTCACACGCGAAGTACGTGAAGGTGGACATGAAGATGTTGGACCATTTGAACTTGAATTTGTTGCCGTTAACCACTCAATTCCAGATGCATTAGCAGTTGTTATTAATACTGATGCAGGCCGAGTTCTTGCAACAGGTGATTTTAAGATGGATCAATTACCACTTGATGGTCGTATTACAGATCTTCGAACCTTTGCCCGTTTGGGCGAAGAAGGTGTTGACCTATTTATGGTGGATTCAACTAATGCTGACATTCCAGGCTTTACTCCTTCAGAGCGCGAAATTATGCCCGCACTCAACCGCGTTATCGGCTCAACTAAGCGCCGAGTAATTGTTGCTTCATTTTCATCCCATGTGCACCGGGTTCAACAAGTTATTGATACTGCTGCAATTCATAATAGAAAAGTAATCTTTATTGGTCGCTCCATGGTGCGCAATATGAAGATTGCCCAAGATATGGGTTACCTAACAGTTCCACCTGGAATCGTTATGGATGCAAAGGATCTAGATTCCTTTGATGACAATGTAGTTTTGATTTGCACAGGCTCTCAAGGTGAACCAATGGCAGCGCTATCGCGTATGGCAAATGGTGATCATCAGATTCGAGTCGGCGAAGGTGACACAGTTATTTTGGCTTCTTCATTAATTCCCGGTAATGAGAACTCAGTCTTTAGAGTCATTAATGAACTCACTCGCTTTGGTGCAAAAGTAGTCCATAAAGCAAATGCCATGGTCCACGTTTCAGGACATGCTGCTGCAGGAGAACTTCTCTACTGCTACAACATCGTTAAGCCACGATATGTAATGCCAATCCACGGTGAGTGGCGGCATATGAAGGCAAATGCTGAACTTGCAATTCAAGCCGGAGTGCCACGATCAAATGCGTTGATTATTGAAAATGGCGTTGTGGTCGATTTAATTGACCATGAAGCACAAGTTGTTGGTTCAGTCCCATGTGGATTTGTTTATGTTGATGGTCAGAGTATTGGTGACATCACAGAGACATCATTGAAAGATCGTCGAATTCTCGGTGAAGAAGGTTTTATTTCAGTCATTGTGGTGATTGATTCACAAAGTGGAAAGATCGTTGCCGGACCTGATATCCATGCACGTGGATTTAATGAAGATATGGCGCTCTTTGATGATGTGAAGTTAAAGATCGAAAAGGCATTGGCTTCAGCAGTTGCCGAAGGAATTAATGGAACGCATCAGCTTTCACAGATTGTGAGAAAAACCGTTGGTGGCTGGGTAGGGGGAGAACATCGTCGAAAGCCGATGATTGTCCCTGTTGTTATTGAAGTTTAAGAACGGCGCGCCTAGGCGCTAAGAAATTACTCTTCCTTTACGATGAGGAGTGTGGCTAAGAAGAAATCTAAATCCAAAAGCGGCGCAGTAGGTGGTGCGCTCGGAAGAGGCCTAACTGCAATCTGGCGATTTATTGCAAAAATTCTTGGTAATTCAGTTCGCTTTATCGCTCGCGGTGCCCGTGATTTAGATCCAGCACATCAGCGTGATGGAATCGCATTTCTCATTCTCATTCTTGCTCTCGTTGCTACAGCGGGCACGTGGTTCCATGCTGACAATATTGTTGGCCGTGCGGTCTATGCATTTGTTTATGGTGGCTTTGGACGCATCGGTTTTATCACACCACTTGTCTTAATTTATTTTGCCGTCAAACTATTTAGAACTCCTGAAGATAAGGCAGCTATCGGGCGAGTTGTAGTTGGCACTTTAACTTTATTGCTCTCATCAACTGGTATTTCACATTTACTCAACGGTTCTGTTGGTACTGGAGCAACGGCCATGCGCGAAGGTGGTGGCTGGATTGGTTATGCAGTGACCACACCATTAGTTTCACTGATGACATCAGTGCTTACTTATCCAGTGTTAATCATTGTTTTCATCTTTGGATTGCTAGTCGTTACTGCCACACCAGTTTCACAGGTTCTAGATCGCCTAACTTCTAGTGCTGGTTGGTTATGGGCCAAACGTCCCGAAAGACCTATCAAGGTTGAAGACTTTGAAATCACAGATACCCCACCTTTTGAATCTCCGATTGTTGCTGCCTGGAATGAACCGGTGGAAGAAGATGAAGAAGAGTTGGATGAAGAGAGTTTTGATGAAGAGTTCACTGTTCCCATCCCAATCTCACCTGTAGTAACTCCAGAAACGGTTACCAAGCGTCCTGAACAACTTCTACTTACCCCCGATTCAACATATGAATTGCCACCTGCCGACTTGTTGCGCACGGGACCTGCAGCAAAGGCAAAGAGTAAAACCAATGATTTAGTAGTTGCAGCGCTGACTGAAGTCTTTGCACAATTTGAAATTGATGCCCAAGTAACAGGCTTTATGCGTGGTCCAACGGTTACGCGCTATGAAGTGGAGCTGGGAAATGCGGTCAAAGTAGAGCGCATTACCGCTCTTGCTAAGAATATTTCTTACGCAGTTGCAAGCAGTGATGTGCGAATCCTTTCGCCAATTCCGGGCAAATCTGCTGTGGGAATTGAAATTCCAAATGCTGATAGAGAAATTGTCGCTTTGGGTGATGTTTTGCGCTCATCAGTTGCCGGTCAAGATCACCACCCCATGTTGGTTGCACTTGGAAAAGATGTTGAAGGCAACTTTGTCTGTGCAAATCTTGCAAAAATGCCTCACCTTTTAGTTGCTGGTGCAACGGGTGCGGGTAAATCTTCAATGATTAACGCAATGATTACGTCAATTTTAGTACGTGCAACACCTGATGAGGTTCGCTTAGTGCTCATTGATCCCAAGCGCGTTGAGCTAACTGCCTATGAAGGTATCCCACATTTAATTACACCAATTATTACTAATCCTAAAAAGGCCGCAGATGCCCTGACATGGGTAGTGCGTGAGATGGATTTGCGATATGAAGACCTTTCAACTTTTGGCTTTAGACACATAGATGATTTCAATAAGGCGGTACGTGCTGGCAAGGTAATCGTTCCTCCAGGAAGTGATCGCACGGTTGAGCCTTATCCATATCTACTTGTCATCATCGATGAGCTTGCAGATTTAATGATCGTGGCAGCCAAAGAAGTTGAAGAGTCTGTTGTGCGCATTACTCAGCTCGCACGTTCTGCTGGAATTCACTTAGTGCTTGCAACCCAACGCCCATCTGTGGATGTCGTTACAGGTTTAATTAAGGCAAACGTTCCCTCCAGACTCTCGTTTGCAACAAGTTCTTTAGCTGATAGCCGCGTTATTTTAGATAGTCCAGGTGCAGAGAAACTTGTTGGACAGGGCGACGGACTCTTTATTCCAATGGGTGCGAGTCGCGCGGTTCGTATCCAAGGTGCTTATGTGTCCGAGCGTGAAATTGAGGCCGTGACAAACCACGTAAAGAAGCAGTTAAAACCGCGATATCGCGAGGATGTTACAGCGGTGCAATCTCACCCAAAGATGGTCGATAAAGAAATTGGGGATGATCTAGATATTTTGCTACAAGCTGTTGAATTAGTAGTCGGAACTCAGTTCGGTTCAACATCAATGTTGCAAAGAAAACTTCGTGTTGGCTTTGCTAAAGCTGGACGGTTAATGGATTTGATGGAGTCTCGTGGAATTGTTGGACCTTCAGAAGGCTCCAAGGCCAGAACAGTTTTAGTGAAGCCAGATGAACTTGATTCGGTACTGGCCACCTTACGAGATTACTAGCGCAAGATTTTACGAGGGTTTAGCACGCAATTCACCCCCTGTTCTCACACTCCTCTATAGCCACAGGGGATGCTCCAGTTCTAGACTTGGACTCTCATCGGCGCAGTAATTTCCCTTAAGGACCAGTAACGATGTCACTTGGATCTTTGATTGCTAAGGCGCGTAAAGACGCGGGCCTTTCACTTGAAGATTTGGCTGCCAAAACAAATATCCGCATAAGTGTTTTGAGTGAAATTGAGAAAGATAATTTCTCTCAGTGTGGCGGCGAAACTTATGCACGTGGCCACGTGCGCAACATTGCCTCAATATTGAAAGCTGATCAAAAAGAGTTCATCCGGCTCTATGAAGAAGAACAAGGTGGAGAAATCCGCTCAATGAAAGATTTGCTTGTCGAAAACAGCGTGATGCGCCAACCTGAAGAAGCTCGCAAAGTTTCTTGGAAAGTGCTTGTAATGATTTCAGTTGTTTCACTTTTTGTTGTTGGTATTGCACAAGTTGTGATCTCAAATACGACTTCAAGTGAAGTAGTAAGTGCTACTCCATCGGCCAGTGCAACACCTTCATCGACCGAAACACAAAGTGAATCACCAGAGGCAGAGCCTTCGGCGCAAAGTACTTTCTCCACAGGAACTGGTGTTGAAGTTGTTATCGATGCAGCACGCGCAAAGTCTTGGCTCTTTGTTTCCGATGCTGCTGGTCGAACCTTATTTAGTGGGCAAATACCACGTGGACAAGCGAAGACATTTTCCTCAGATTCACAACTCAATCTCAAAGTTGGAAATGCTGGGGGAGTAGATCTGAAAGTAAATGGCAAGAAAGTTCCATCAATAGGCGTTGATGGTGAGGTAGTTAGCGTGTCGTATGGAGTCGATTCATAACACGCTAAGATTTGCCAAATGAAGCGCACCGTAGCAGTCGTCACTTTAGGGTGCTCACGAAATGAAGTTGATTCAGAAGAGCTGGCTGGCCGTTTAGCAGCCGATGGTTGGACCCTAGTTGATGATGTTGAATCGGCTGAAGTTGCACTAGTTAATACATGTGGATTTATTGAATCAGCTAAAAAGGATTCAATTGACGCCCTGCTTGAGGCAAACTCACTCAAAGGTCATGGGCAGACACGTGCAGTTGTGGCAGTGGGATGTATGGCTGAGCGTTATGGAAATGAGTTAGCCGAAGCACTCCCAGATACTGATGCAATATTGAGCTTTGATGACTATCAAGATATCTCTGCACGGTTGCAGTCAATCGTTGCAGGTAATTCACACACGCCTCATATTCCACGTGATCGTCGCGCTCTCTTGCCTATTGCACCAGCTGATCGCGCTGAGAGCCGCGAGAGTGCTGAATTTTCCCGCAAACGTTTAGGTGATGCGCCTTGGGCACCACTAAAAATTGCATCGGGCTGTGATCGTCGCTGTTCATTCTGTGCGATTCCATACTTTAGAGGCTCATTTATTTCACGCCGCCCCCACGAAGTCTTGGATGAGGCACGTTGGTTAGTTGCCAACGGTGTGACAGAACTCTTCTTAGTCAGTGAAAATACAACTTCGTATGGAAAAGATTTAGGCGATCTGCAGTTAATGGAAAAGATGCTGCCTGAGATTGCTGCTATTGAAGGAGTTGAACGGGTTCGCCTTTCCTACTTACAGCCTGCAGAGATGCGACCAACGCTGATTCAGGCCATGATTGCAACACCAAAGACTGTTCCTTATTTTGATTTATCTTTCCAGCATTCATCGCCGACAGTTCTGCGCCGCATGCGCCGCTTTGGCGATAATGAAAAGTTTCTCCATTTAATCAATCAGATTCGCGTCTTATCGCCTGAGGCTGGAATTCGCTCTAACTTCATTGTTGGCTTTCCAGGTGAGACACAAGAGGATTTTGACGAGTTAGCTAGATTCATCACTGAAGCCAAGTTAGATGCTGTTGGAATCTTTGGTTATTCTGATGAAGATAACACCGAAGCGCTAAAGATTGATGGCAAGATTGATGAAGATGTAATAGCCCAGCGCGTGGAGACACTTTCTTCCTTGGCCGATGAAATGGTTTCTTTGCGCGCACAGGCTCGTATCGGTGAAACCATTCGTGTTTTGATCGAAGATGCCGAATTGCAAGAAGGACGAGCCGCTCATCAAGGTCCAGAAGTTGATGGAAGTACTACTTTTATTGGGACAGATTTTGCGGCGGGGCAGTATGTTGATGCTGTGGTGATTGATTCAATGGGCGCTGATTTGGTGGCAAAGCCTCTATGAAGTTGCCAGGATTTGTTACTCCCAACTTTATAACCGTTATGCGATTGCTGCTGGTGCCAGTGGGTGCCTATACACTTTTTAAAAATGGTGGCGATGATCCAACGTGGCAATACATTTCTTGGTGTGTGTTTTTCATCCTTGGAATGAGCGATATCCTTGATGGCAATTTGGCACGGAGTCGAAACACCATTACAGAGTTTGGAAAGTTTCTAGATCCAGTCGCAGACAAGGTCATGATTGGTACGGCAATGATTTCCCTTTCAATTCTTGGGCGGATGCCATGGTGGATCACGATTGTTATCTTGGCGCGCGAAATAGGAATTACGGTTTTTCGTTTGATGACTATCAATCGAGGAGTCATTGCCGCCAATAAGGGTGGCAAGATCAAGGCCACCATGCAAAACTTTGGAGTGGGCTTCTATGTCTTGCCTTTGAGCCCATCGCTCTACTGGTTTCGTGATGGATTTATGTATATAGCAGTGGCTCTGACTATCGTTACTGGTGCTTACTATGTAAAATCAGCGTTCACTAAGAGTTAGGGACACACTCACATGGCACTGCCTGCCGAGATCATCAGCCTTGCGGCGCAAGTAGTTGATGATTTACGTGCTCGTGGTGAAACACTTAGTACCGCTGAATCCTTAACTGCAGGAGCTGTTAGCGCTGCCATTGTCACAATCGCAGGAGCATCTGATGTTTTCGTGGGTAGCACGACTGCTTATCGTGATGAAATAAAGATTTCACATTTAGGTGTTGATCCAGCAATCATCACCGAGCACACTTCGGTCAGTGAAGAAGTTGCAGTTGCAATGGCGCAAGGTGCGCTCAAATCATTTGGAACAACATGGGCCATTGGCACAACAGGTGTTGCTGGACCTAACCCTTTAGATGGCCATCCAGTGGGCATGGTGTGGGTAGCAATTGCGGGACCGGTATGTCAGAGCATCGAATTATCCTTATCTGGTGAGCGAGAATCTGTGCGAAACGCAGCCACAGCAAGCGCCATTGCCACCTTTGCGCGTATCCTTAGACACCGAGCGTAAAAAAGGAGGTGGGCCCGTGGTTCTAGTTCGTGAAGCAGTTGGTCTCACA
>JBIIJO010000110.1:0-3061 GCA_044233685.1 Candidatus Planktophila sp. | reverse complement strand
CCCTTCGCGCGCACAAGTTAAGCTCTCGGTGCCTTTCACACCGGGGGCTTTTCTTCTTTCAGGGTGAAATGTAGGGATGAGATTCCCCTTAATCAGTGGTTTTTAGTGGTAGCTCTCTCACCCCCGCCTTACCTTTATTACCTCACCCTTCGATGGTTAATTAAAGAGGTAAAAGTGATTCTTAGTATTGATCAAAAGCTAACTCAGCTAAGAGTAACGCGCGGTCAATTGACGAAGGCTAAGAGAATTATCTCCATTGTTCTGTTGAGTTTATTAGCTTCTGTTTTTCAGAGTATGCCGGTTGCAAATGCAGCAGCTCCTGTAGGTACACCTGGAGGTTCAATCACATGCACCGGCGCTGGAGTGGGCACTATTAATTTCTCACTTTCCTCCGGCTCGGCAATTACGAGTTGGGAATATTCATATGATGGCACCTCTTTTGGAACCATTCCAGGTGCTTCTGGTAACAGTGGAAGTTATTCAGTGAACTCTTGGTATTCAAACAGCTTTTCACCATACATACGTGCGCGAAATGCAGATGGTGTTAGCACTGTCAGAAATCTTGGTTCATGCAGTCCTGTTACAGGCGGAGCTTCTTCTGCACCTACAGTAGTTTCGCCAGCCAACGCACCTACTGGTAACGCAGGATCAGGGCAGGTTTTGACCTCTCCTTCAATGTTTAACTCACAACCAGTCGGAATTACAAGTACATATCAGTGGCAACGTTGCGATACTTCAGGTGCATCTGGTTGCGTTGATATAGCAGGTGCAACATCGGCCACCTATACAGCAGGAGCAGACGATATAGGAAAGTACTTGCGAACAGTTGTTAAAGGAACAAGTACGTTAAATTCTTCACAATTTACTAATGGAACCTCTGCGGTAACTGCACAGATTTCAGAAGCTGTGCCTGGCACACCGGGCACACCAACCGCTGTAGCCGGTGATGGAGAAGCAACTATCACTGTCGTTGCTCCTAGCTCTGGAGGAACACCAACTTCATACACTGTTACTTCTTCACCCGCGGGTGCTACCTGCACTGGAAGTGGAACAACCTATACATGCACTGGGTTAACTAATGGAACGGCCTATACATTTAGAGCAACTGCATCAAATGGTGCTGGGACCTCAAGTGCGTCAGCAGCTTCTTCAAGTGTGACCCCGGTTGCGCCACCACCAACAATCACAAACGTGACTTCATCGACTTCAAATGGAAGTTATAAAGCTGGTGATGTAATTTCGATTCAAGTAACTTTTAGTCAAGCGGTTACAGTTTCGGGAACGCCACAATTAACATTGGAAACAGGCTCAACCGATCAGGTGGTGAATTACACCTCAGGCACGGGCAGTAACACCCTAACTTTTAATTACACAATTCAAGCAGGCGGCACCTCTAGTGATCTCACCTACGCCGCGACTAATTCACTCGTACTAAATAGTGGGACAATTAAGAATTCTTCAAATGCGGATGCAGTGTTAACACTCGCATCTCCTGAGGCAGCAGGATCATTAGGAGCGAACAAAGCAATTGTTGTTGATACAACGGCACCAAGTACCCCGTCTACTCCCGATCTAGATTCATCGTCAGATACTCCTAGTACGTTAAATACTGACAACATAACCTCAGATGACACCCCAACGATCAACGTTTCAGGCACTTTTTCAGGCACCGCGGTAGTTACGGCGACAAAGGTTGGATCAACAAGCGTCACATGCACGATCTCATCGAATGCCTGCACATTGGCAACCTTGGCAGATGGAACTTGGAGTATTTCTGTAACAGATACTGATGCTGCAGGAAATGCAACAACTTCAACGGCACTGTCAATCACGATCGATTCCGCAGCTCCTACTCCCACAGTTGCAACATCAAGTGTTACGACTGCAAGTGGAGTGACAGTGAAATCAAGTGAAGTGGGCACTGCTTACCTAGTAAAGTCGACTGTAACTGTAACTAATCTGGCAAGCATTACTGCCGCTGCAGCTGATTCAAAGAGTCAGGTAACAATTACTGCAACAAACACAGATACATCGATGCCAACAACAGGCTTAATCGCAGGGGAATACAAACTTTATGTGATTGATGCAGCAGGAAACTTATCTGCAGCCTCTGCAAATATCGTCACTGTAGCTGTCGCAGCAGCACCAACATCAAGTGCAACAACTGCCCCAACAGGGACAACAACTTTTGGAAGTACTTTGACGAGTGCTGTGGCTTTCAATGGAGTCCCAACCCCAACTCTGACTTATCAATGGAAGAGTTGCACTTCTTCTTCAGATACAAACACTTGCACAGATATTGCAGGCGCAACTTCTTCGACATATGTTGCTTCAACATCTTCTGTAGTTGGGACTTACATCCGCTCATCTGTGACAGCTTCGAACGGTATTTCACCGAATGCAACTGCACTTTCATCAGCAACGGCAGCTGTTACTGCGATAGCCCCAGGGGTTCCAACTGTAGGAACACCTACATTGGGAAATCTTCAAATCAATATTCCATTCACCGCCCCAGCATCTGATGGCGGCTCAACAATTACTAAGTATCAGTTCTCAACAGATGGTGGCCTAACATGGCTTGATCGAACAGATACAGCCACTGTCACTTCTCCAGTAGTTATCATGTTCCTCAGCACAAACGGAACTACGCCGATTGTTGCTGGCACAACATATCCAGTTCAAATTCGAGCAGTGAATACTGCATCTAGCCCCAACGGTTCTGGCACCACGTCAGTTTCAGTAACAGCCGCTACCGCACCTGGTGCGCCAACATCAGTTACTGCAACAACTACAGGGCAAACAACAGCAACAGTTAGTTTCACCGCACCATCAAGTAATGGCAGTAGTGCAATAACGACATACACCGTCACCTCATCACCCGGTGGGATAACTGCATCTGGTAGTTCATCCCCAATAACCGTCTCAGGATTAACCGCATCAACTGCATATACATTTACAGTAACTGCAACAAATGCAGCAGCAACATCAGTTGCCTCCACTGCATCAACATCAATTACAACTTCTTCCCCTCCAGCTGCCCCGACACCAGCCCCAGAACCTG
>JBIIJO010000096.1:0-3063 GCA_044233685.1 Candidatus Planktophila sp. | reverse complement strand
CTGACACAGCAGAGTTTGGTGATTATGTCTCTGGCCCACGTGTTATTGATCCACACGTTAAGGAAAACATGAAGGCAGTTCTTGCAGACATCCAAAGTGGTGCATTTGCTAAGCGCTTCATTGATGACCAAGAAGCTGGTGCTCCTGAATTTAAGTCACTTCGTGCAAAGGGTGAGACTCACCCAATCGAGGCTGTTGGCCGTGAACTTCGCAAGATGTTTTCATGGATGAAGCAGTCAAAGGGCGATGACTATAAAGAGGGAAGCGCGGCGCGTGGCTAAAGTTTTTGAATTAGCCGTAATTGCTGGCGACGGAATTGGCCCTGAGGTTGTTAACGAGGGTCTAAAAGTTCTGGACGTTGTGGCAAAGAAGTATGACGTGACTTTCAAGCGCACTTCATATGACTTAGGTGCAGGGTATTGGCACCGCACAGGCGAAGTTCTTCCGCAAGCTATTTTGGATGAGATTGCAACCAAGGATGTAATTTTGCTTGGCGCAGTTGGAGATCCAACTGTTCCAAGTGGAGTCCTTGAGCGCGGACTTTTGTTAAAACTTCGATTCGCTTTCGATCACTATATTAATTTGCGCCCTGCCCGTTTAATGCCTGGTGTTACCGGACCATTAGCAACTAAGGCTCCAATTGATTTTGTAGTTGTGCGCGAAGGAACCGAAGGTCCTTACGTTGGTGCTGGGGGAGTTCTTGCAGAAGGCACTGATGCAGAGATTGCAACTGAAGAAAGTTTGAATACTCGTCGTGGTGCAGAGCGTGTTATCCGTGATGCATTCGAGCGTGCTTCAAAACGTGATCGCAAGAAGCTGACTTTGGTACACAAGAACAACGTATTAACGCGTGCTGGCGGTCTGTGGACCCGCACATTTAATGAAGTTGCTAAGGAATACCCAAGCGTTACTACTGACTATTTACATGTTGATGCAGCGTCGATGTTCTTTGTAACTAACCCAGAGCGCTTTGATGTTGTTGTGACAGATAACCTTTTCGGAGACATCTTGACCGACATCGCAGCTGCAATCTGTGGTGGCATTGGATTAGCTGCTTCAGGAAATATCAACCCAACTGGAAAATTCCCATCAATGTTTGAACCAGTACATGGTTCAGCCCCAGATATTGCTGGAAAGAATATTGCAGATCCAACAGCCACAGTTATGTCAGTTGCGATGATGCTCGATCACTTGGGTTATAGCGATGCTGCACGTGATGTTGAGCGCGCAGTTGCTGCTGATTTACTAGCTCGAGGCGATAAGAAGCGAAGCACAAGTGAAGTGGGAGATGCGCTAGTCGCAGCGCTATAAGCCATGAAAGTCACACTCAATCCAAATGCAAAAGATGCAGCAACACGTGATGCACTTGTTTCCGAAGGTGGTTTCGGTAAGTACTACACCGATCACATGGTTGTGTGTGAGTGGACTGAAAAAGATGGCTGGGCAGAACCAGAGTTAAAGCCTTATGGTCCACTTTCTTTAGATCCAGCGACAGCAGTATTTCACTACGGTCAGGAAATCTTTGAAGGTATGAAGGCTTATCGCCAACCTGATGGTTCAATCTCACTCTTTCGCCCTGATGCAAATGCAAAGCGTTTTGCTAATTCTGCAAAACGTTTAGCTCTACCTGAAATGCCAGAGTCGTTATTTCTAGAAACTGTTGAAACTTTAGTTAAGCAAGATGCAGGTTGGGTGCCAAATAAAATTGGTGAATCTCTCTATATCCGCCCATTTATGATTGCAACCGAAGTCGGTTTAGGTGTTCGTCCAACTAACAAAGCCACATACATTCTTATTGCAACACCTGCCGGTGCCTACTTTGATCCATCAAAGGCGGTTTCTGTGTGGATTTCAACTGAATATGTGCGAGCAGCGCAAGGTGGAACAGGTGAAGCAAAGTGCGGAGGTAACTATGCAGCCTCACTCGTTGCACAAAAAGCTGCCGCTAAAGAGGGTTGCGATCAAGTTGTGTGGATTGATGCAAAAGAGCGCAAGTGGGTTGAAGAGATGGGTGGCATGAACCTTTACTTTGTTAAGGGCAAAGGCGCAGATGCAACTGTCATCACCCCAAAGTTAACTGGCACATTGCTTCCAGGTATTACTCGCGATTCGATTCTCTCTGTTGCTAAGGACCTTGGCTATAAAACTGAAGAAGTAATGCTGAGCATCGATGATTGGCGCGATGGCGTTTCATCCGGTGAAATCACTGAAATCTTTGCGTGTGGAACAGCTGCAGTTGTTTCACCTGTCGGTACTGCTAAATCAAATATGGGTACATGGGTGACTGGCGACGGACAACCTGGTGTGATCACTATGCAAATTCGCAATCATTTACTTGCTATTCAACATGGAACAACCTCTGATACACACGGCTGGGTTCGTAAGGTCTGCTAATGCCAGTCTCTGATGCATTTCATATTTATGACACCACTCTGCGCGATGGTGCGCAGCAAGAGGGATTAAATCTCTCAGTTCATGACAAGTTGGCAATTGCACGCCACTTAGATGAACTTGGTGTCGGATTTATCGAAGGTGGATGGCCAGGGGCAAACCCAAAGGACACTGAGTTTTTTGAGCGAGCTAAAAAGGAATTAGTACTAAAGAATGCGACCTTTGTTGCATTTGGTGCCACACGTCGTCCAAACGTTAAAGCCGCCGATGATGTTCTACTTGGTGCACTCCGTGATTCAGGTGCTCCAGCAGTTACTTTGGTTGCAAAAGCTTTCGATCGCCACGTCGATTTAGCTCTCAAAACTTCTCTGGATGAAAACCTAGAGATGATTCGTGACTCAGTGAGTCACTTAATTGCTGAAGGACAACGAGTATTTCTTGATGCTGAGCACTTCTTTGATGGCTATCGCAATAACCGTGCTTACGCGCTAGAAGTTGTTCGCGTTGCAGCTGAGGCCGGGGCAGATGTCATCGCCTTGTGCGACACAAACGGCGGAATGTTGCCAGATGAGCTTTCACAAGTTGTCCATGATGTTTTAACTGCTAGCTCTGCTCGCCTTGGTATTCACTGCCACAACGACACAGGATGCGCAGTTGCTAACTCAATGGCTG
>JBIIJO010000095.1:0-3160 GCA_044233685.1 Candidatus Planktophila sp. | reverse complement strand
TCTGGTCAAGGGCGCTTTCCTCAAACACAGAAGATCATTGATGAGTTCTTTGCCATGAGTGGACTTAAGCGAGATCTTGTTGGTAAGAAAGTATTGGTAACAGCTGGAGGGACTCGCGAGGCAATTGATCCAGTGCGATTTATTGGAAACAGATCATCTGGCAAACAAGGTGTGGCCATTGCAAAGGCTGCTGCCGCTCGCGGGGCAACTGTTCATCTTATTGCGGCAAATGTTGATATTCCTGATTGTGATGGTTTAATCACTACGCATGTTGAAAGTGCGCAGCAAATGCTTACTGAATTAGAGAAGAGCTTCCCTGATACAGATATCTTGGTGATGAGTGCCGCGGTTGCAGATGCTAGGCCGATGAATAGTTCAAGTGAGAAGATAGATAAGAGGGATTTCACCTCTATAGATCTACAAGTTAACCCCGATCTCTTAGCGACCTTGTCGGCAAAGAAGACAAATCAAGTGATGGTTGGATTTGCTGCCCAAACAAGCGAACTTATTGCTTCTGCAAAATCCAAACTCGTTTCCAAGGGTTTGGACCTTATTTATGTTAACGATGTCACCGGAGGAGCCATTTTTGGACAGGATGAAACTGAAGGTACTATTGTGCTTCGAAATGGGGATTTAGTCCCTATTGCACGACAATCTAAAGACACGCTTGCCCATCATCTACTTGATTACGCCCGCGAACAGTTAGGATAAGACAATGTCACAACGTCTATTTACTTCAGAGTCAGTAACCGAAGGCCACCCAGACAAGATTGCGGATGCAATCTCCGATGCTGTTTTGGACTCTTTACTCGCGCAAGACAAGAAATCCCGCGTAGCAGTTGAAACACTCATCACTACTGGACAGGTCCACGTCGCTGGTGAAGTGACTACTGATGGTTATGCCGATGTCATGGGCATTGTCCGCGACACTGTTTTAAATATCGGCTATGACTCATCTGAAAAAGGATTTGATGGAAATAGCTGCGGTGTTTCAATCTCGATTGGTCAGCAATCTCAAGACATTGCGCAAGGCGTTGATGATGCCTATGAGCATCGCGTTGGTTCACAGGTTGATCCTCTAGATTTGCAAGGAGCTGGAGATCAAGGTTTGATGTTTGGTTATGCCTGCGATGATACAAAGGAGCTAATGCCACTTCCAATTTGGTTGGCACATGCACTTGCGCAGCAGTTAACCAAGGTTCGCAAATCTGGATTGCTCCCATATCTTCGCCCAGATGGAAAGACTCAAGTAACCATTGAATATGACGGAGATCGCGCAGTTGCACTTAATACCGTCGTTATTTCAAGCCAGCACGCTGAAGAAGTAGATGTGGCAAAGAAGCTCACTCCTGAAGTTATTGAGCATGTTATTGACCCAATTCTTGCGACGATTGATCTACCTCGCAAAGATTTGCGTACTTTGATTAACCCAACAGGTCGCTTTGTAATTGGTGGTCCAATGGGAGATGCCGGTTTAACTGGGCGCAAAATTATCGTTGATACATACGGTGGAATGGCTCGTCACGGCGGAGGTGCATTTAGTGGAAAAGATCCATCAAAGGTGGATCGTTCTGCGGCTTATGCAATGCGCTGGGTTGCAAAGAACGTTGTTGCAGCAGGTTTGGCTCGTCGCTGTGAAGTACAGGTTGCATATGCAATTGGTAAAGCACAACCTGTTGGAGTTTTTGTTGAAACTTTCGGAACAGAGACAGTTCCAGTTGCAAAGATTCAAAGCGCGGTTACCTCTGTCTTTGACCTTCGACCAGCAGCGATTATTCGCGATCTTGATCTATTGCGCCCAATCTATTCTCTCACCAGTGCTTATGGACACTTTGGTCGTGAACTTCCGGAGTTTGCTTGGGAACGTACTAATCGCGTTTCAGAGCTGCAAAACGCAATTAAGTAATCACTGTGGCAACGCCACGACTGTTTAGACTCAAGTCGCAGGTTGCTCCTGCACCAGAGGGACCTGTCGCAACAGAATTTCCCTATGCACGCATCTATGTTGATACAGGCGTATTTCATTTAGATACACCTTATGACTATGAAGTCCCAGAGAAATTCTCTGAAATAGTTAAAACTGGGGTGCGCGTACAAGTCCCTTTTGGAAGCCGCGAAGTAGAAGGTCTTGTCATCGAGCGAGTTGGTGCGCCTAGCGTTACCAGTGGAATTAAATCGATCACAAAGGTTCTCTCTCATCATCAAGTTGCGACACCGAATTCTCTCGAACTGATTGCTCAAGCTGCCCAAAGGTGGGCCACCAATCCATGGGATGTGATTCGAAGTGCTATCCCACCTAGAGTGGCAGCAGTTGATAAAGCGTTTGCGCAAACTTCATTTAAGGGTTCTAGAGCTAGTAACCAATCTGATGTTTGCTTTCGAGCTTTCGAGCCACATATTTCGGCACATGCGCAAGTCGTATCCATAGCACTTGATTCGATTCGTAAGGGATCTGTCTTAATTGTTGCGCCCGATGAGCGTGACATCATCGCCATATGCGCCCTGCTTGAAGCATCCTCTGTGCCGGTTGTTCGTATTGATAGTGGACTTTCACGCAATGAGAGATATGCAAATTTCTTGCAATCTATGCAGGAACAACATCAGATTATTATTGGTTCAAGGAGCGCTGTGTTCGCCCCATTGCCGCCAGGATCGACCATCATTGTTTTTAAGGAGTCTTCACCGGATCTATATGAGGTTCGCTCACCTGCTTGGAATGCGCGCGACGTCGCAATGATGCGAAAATCTCTTGATTCCGCTCGTGTGATTCTGTGTGGATTTGTCCCTTCACTAGATGTTGCTGCACTCATAGATACAAAGAGAATTTCCTATTTCAATTCAAATGCAAAGGTATCGGTAAAGGCTTTTACACCAGTAGATTCTTCGCTCTTACCCGGTCGAATCTTTTCAGATATTCGCTCTAACATCTCGCAAGGTCCAGTTCTTTTCTTATTACCTCGCAAGGGCTACGCCAACGGAATTCTTTGTGCGCATTGCAAGAATGTTGCCCTATGTGCCTGCGGTGGACGACTACATCTGACTAGCAAGAACGCGGAACCAGCTTGTCGAATCTGTGGAACCTTGACTAAAGATTGGAAGTGCAGTTTCTGTGCGCGAGATAAGAAGTTCGTTGTCTCTCGAGGAATTGAGAGAGCACAGG
>JBIIJO010000094.1:0-3214 GCA_044233685.1 Candidatus Planktophila sp. | reverse complement strand
AGCGCTGAATAGGCTCTTTCCAGCGCTTTCCGCTCTTCTTTAAATCTGCAGTAATTTTCTTCATCTCATCATCGCTATAGGTGTAGATGTATTCACCCTTCTTTCCTCCCCCGCCCATTACTTCAATGCGGTGTAGAGGTGGAATAGCTGCAAATACACGGCCAGAATCAATCAGAGGACGCATGTATCGATACATCAGCGTTAACAGCAAGCAGCGAATGTGTGCACCATCAACGTCAGCATCTGACATCAAGATAACGCGGCCATAGCGGGCTTCATCTAATTCAAATGACTTGCCAGAGCCCGCGCCAATTACCTGAATAATTGATCCGCACTCTTTATCTTCAAGCATCTGTGAGAGTGATGCTTTCTGGACGTTAAGAATCTTTCCACGAATCGGCAAAATCGCTTGGAACTCAGAGTTACGTGCTGCCTTGGTTGTGCCAAGTGCTGAGTCACCTTCCACAATAAATAACTCTGTGCGTGTTACATCTTCGGAACGACAATCTGAAAGCTTGGTTGGAAGAGATGATGATTCCAAAGCGTTCTTGCGGCGCTGCAAGTCTTTATGCGCACGAGCGCTAATACGTGTGCGAGAAGCTGCAGCGATCTTTTCAAGAACTAAGCGCCCATTAGCTTTATCAATGCGCTTTGAAGTATTGAAATACTCTTTCATCTTATCTGCCACAACTGCTGAAACGATTCGTGTGGCAGCAGCCGTTCCTAGAACTTCCTTAGTCTGACCTTCAAACTGTGGTTCAGACATACGAACGGTAACCACTGCTGTTAAACCTTCAATGACATCGTCTTTAATAACGTCGAGTTCTTTATTGGATAGCGTCTTAGTTGATCGAAGCGCCTCATTAACTACCTTGACCAGTGCGCGCTCAAAGCCCAGCACGTGTGTTCCACCCTTTGGCGTTGCAATGATGTTTACGAATGAGCGCTGTGTGGTCTCAAAACCATTGCCCCACTTCATGGCGATATCAACTTCCATATCGCGCTCAACTTCAGTTGAAACCATATGGCCCTTGTCATCTAGAACTGGAACAGTCTCTTGATAATGGCCTGTGCCATAGATACGAATGACATCGCCGACGGCTTCATCAGGTTGCAAGAAATTACAGTATTCAGTAATTCCACTCTTGTGGAAGAAAACCTCTGTTGTCTTGGTCTTTGTGCGATTGTCATTAACAATCAGCGTTAATCCTGGGACCAAGTAAGAAGTCTGGCGAGCACGTGCATAGATATCCTCTAAATCAAGCTCTGCTTCTTTAAGGAAAATCTGGCGATCACTCCACCACTTAATACGTGTGCCTGTAACTTTGCTAGAGATTTTGCCAATGACGCGCAATCCTGATTTTGGTTCAAAGGGCGCTTTTGGACCATCGCCATCAAAGATTCCTGCAACACCGCGCTGAAATGACATCCAGTAAATCTTGCCATCACGATCAACTTCAGCATCAAGGCGAGATGCAAGTGCGTTCACAACGGACGCACCAACACCGTGCAGACCACCGGAGGCAGCATAGGAACCGCCACCAAATTTTCCACCTGCGTGCAATTTAGTGAGAACAACTTCAACACCAGTTAAACCAGTCTTAGGTTCTTTATCAACTGGAATTCCGCGACCATCGTCATGGACTTCAACAGAACCATCTGATTCAAGATTAATTTCAATTTTCTTACAATGTCCGGCCAAAGATTCATCTACTGAGTTATCAATGATTTCCCATAAGCAGTGCATGAGTCCACGTGAGTCTGTGGAGCCGATATACATACCTGGGCGCTTGCGAACGGCATCGAGGCCCTCTAAAACCGCTAGATCTTTTGCGGTATAGCTATCCTGCACATTTGTCGCAATATCTTTTTCGGCCACGGGGCGAAAGGTTATCGTCCGTAGGCGCAAATGACTTGCAAGCGCGCCGAATACGTCTCAGATGCTGGAAATATCGATATTTCCACAGCAAATTAACAGTAATTTAACGAAAATAATTTAATTATAACGAGCGGGGAATATCCAGACATGGTTTGATGTTCCATAGGAAGTAAGACACAACGCACGAACGGAGAGAGATATGTCAGAACAATTGATGCTCGAATCAGTACCTCTTAACGCCCTTGACCGTTGCGACCGCTGCGGAGCCCAGGCCTATGTTCGCGCCGTGCTTCTCAATGGCGGAGAACTCATGTTCTGTGCTCACCATGGCAAGGAATATGCCGAAAAGCTAAAGACCGTTGCTGCAAAGATTGTCGATGAGAGTCAAAAGCTCGTCGAGACTCCAGCTAACTAGCTTTTATCTCCACATTTCCTAATCCTTTAATCTCAACACGATAGCTGTTGCCTGCAACCATAGGAACTCCTGTTGTGGCAGATCCACTAAAGATGATTGATCCAGCGGCCAACTTCACACCCGTTGCTGCTAATACTTTAGAAAGTTCAACTACTGCCATCCAAGGATTGCCTTGAATTGCAGTTAACGGTGCTGATTGATTCAACGCTCCATTAACAAATACTTCGGCCGTTAATGCATCTAAATTCTCTTGATGCGCAGGCACCCACGCGCCATATGCAAAAGCTGCAGCCCCTGCATTATCTGCAATGCAATCCTCTGCATATGCCTCAACTTCACCAAAGCGATAATCAAGGATTTCCATACCTGCAGCAACATGGCTCACATAATCAAGAACTTCTGATGGATGAATTTCACCAGTTATTTCTTTACTTAGCTTAAAGACAACTTCGGCTTCTGCCCGTGGATAAATCAAAGATGCAGTGTGTAAAGAATCAATGCACTGCATGGCATCAGTTAAATACCCAAAAATATTGATGTATGTCGGATCATCTTTCTTTGTTGAATCCAGCGCTCCCCCGAGCTTGACTCCCACAAGTACTTCTTCATGCTCAAGTCGGTACTTAAGTTCATTCTCGCGAATCTCTCGCGCACGAACAGGTGTGGCACCAAAAAGATTGGAGGGCTTTACTAATTCGCGGGCATTTCGAAGTTGCTGGGCAACGATCTTCACATACTCCCCATGCGATGAGTCGCACCACGGCTTGTCTTTGGAGAGCCCACAACCACACAGCTTGGGATTAGTAAGGCTTTCGATGACCTTGCCATCGACATCAACCACATCCACTTCACCGCTGATCTTGATAGATCCGCTTTTGGGATTAACAAAAATCGATGGCTTGTCCATGATTTAGTCGAGG
>JBIIJO010000093.1:0-3225 GCA_044233685.1 Candidatus Planktophila sp. | reverse complement strand
ATTGAAATAGCCAAAATAAGCCTTAGGTGTGGGTATAGCCGAACTTTGAGCGTGCGGGTGAGGGTTCCTAGTGGGTCTGGGGTCTAACCGTAGGTATCTCGAGGTCCTCGGGCGTTACGAATAACCCTGACCCCTTTTTTCCAACTGGGGCCTTGGGGACCGATAAATCGAAGCTTTTGGATCGTGGCACCGGATGGATCATTTTGGATCGTTGCCAACAAATTATCTGCAACTAGAGTTAATTGTGTTGCCCACGCAGTTGATGAAGTTTGAATTGTTAACGTTGAATCTAAAATTGAAATTGGTGTTGCATGCTGCGCAATTTCTGCGCCAACAATAGTTGCCCACGTGATAAACAAGTTTCCTTCAGCTAAACCACTGTTCCATTCGCGTTCTTCAATCATGTTGCTAAGTAATTCACCAATTAACTCTGGATCTCCCACCTGTCCAACTGTTTTTGTTGGTGCAGGTTTGTTAGGTTTTCTTGTCACACCTGTTTTAAATGTCTTAAAAAGATCAAGAGCTAAGTCGCGCTTTGTCATTAACTCTTTCCTTTCTTAACAGTTCCAGGTGTCACATAAAACTTTTGAGTTAATAACTCAGCGGGCAAATCACTTTCTACGGCCGTGGTAATAATTGTTTGCTCAGCTATTTGAGTTGCAGACATTAATTGTTTACGGCGCGATGTATCAAGTTCTGCAAAGACATCATCCAAAATGAGAATAGGTTCTGAGCCCTCACTCTTTAAAAGATTAAAAGATCCAATACGCAGTGAAATGGCCATAGACCATGATTCGCCGTGGCTGGCATAACCTTTGGCCGGAAAATCTCCGATTTGTAAATGTAGATCATCACGGTGTGGACCAATTAAAGAAACCCCACGTTCAATCTCTTGATATGCCACTTCTTCTAATCGCTTTGTTAAAACCTCAACATTGTTTTCGGAGTTACTGGAGACACCTTCACTGCTGCACTTATATGAAATGGAAGCTGGTTTTACTTCATTTAAGTTTGCATAATTCTTTGCAACCCAGGGATTTAAAGCCTCAACTAACGCTATTCGATCAGCAGTTAACTGAGCTCCAAACTTAATTAACTGTTCATTCCACGGCAGTAGTGCACTTGCTGAAGATCGGGTCTTTAAAAGTGCGTTGCGCTGTTTGACCACTCGCTCATAATCAGCGATAACCCCAGCCATTCGTGGGGTGCGAGTAATAAGTAGTCGATCAAGGAAATCGCGCCGCCCACCGGGTTCTCCGCGCACAAGATCTAAATCTTCAGGGGAGAAGTAGACAATCTGGCAGGCGCCCAAAATCTCGCGCTGACTTCTAGTTGGGTTGCCGTTAATTCGCGCACGGTTAGCTTTACTAGCGTTAATCTCAAGATCGATATTTAAAGTTCTATCATCGCGTTCGATCTCAGTTCTAATGATTGCTTGTTGGGCGCCAAGTGAGATGAGTGGGACGTTGTTGGCAACACGGTGGGATGAAAGAAAAGCTAAATAGATTAAAGATTCTGCGATATTTGTTTTACCGGAGCCATTATCACCAATAAATGTGGTGACTCCAGGTTGAAGCTCCAACTCCAATGAAGGATAGGAACGAAAGTTGGTCAGCGCCAACTTATTAATGCGCATTAATGAAACCTATAAATTATGAGGCGTAGCGCATTGGCATTAACAAGTAACGATAGTTCTCGACAAGTGCGCCATCTTTATCGCTCTTGCCCATCAAAATCGCTGGCTTGTTAGGACCTGTAAATGAGATCTGCACATACTTTGTTCCAACGGCGCTTAGTCCATCAGCAAGAAAAACTGGATTAAAAGCGATTGAGATTGGTTCACCAGTTAACAAGATTTCAATTGCCTCTGTCGCTTGTGCTTCTTCGCCGGCTCCAGCTTCAAGGGAGAGTGTGTTGTTATTAAAATCAAGACGAAGTGGGACTGTCTTATCTGTAACAAGTGCAACGCGGCGCACTGAATCTAGAAGTGTTGCTACTTCAATGAGCGCCGTTGATGTTACTTCTTGTGGAAGTAGGTGGCGATATGGAGGGAAAGTTCCATCCAACATACGCGATGTCATTGTCTTTCCATCACCGGCAAATCCAGCTAAGCGATCATTGCTAGATGAAGGTGCAAAAGAGATAGAAACCGTTTTAGTTCCAGTTAAAGACTTAGCAGCATCTGCAATAGTGCGGGCGCGAAGTAGCGCACTGGTTGAAACGTTAGGTGTTGTTGGATCCCATTGAATCTCGCGCACGGCTAAGCGATATCTATCGGTTGCTGCCAAAGTAACGGTTTCCTCGTTTATTTCAACGTGAACACCGGTCAAGGTTGGCAACGAATCATCACGCCCTGCCGCAATAGCAACTTGTGAAACCGCTGTTGCAAATACATCGCTAGCTAGCGTTCCAGTTGTATCTGGAAGCTCTGGAAGGTTTGGATACTCATCAACTGAAAGAGTCGGCAAAGTAAATTTTGCACTGCCGCTTGTTACTAGAACGCGAGTGCCATCTAACGCAAAAGTAATTGGTTTATTTGGAAGAGAGCGTGAAATTTCCGCTAGAAGTTTTCCGGGAACTAAAACCTTTCCGGCATCTTTTATCTCTGCTTGAAAATGAGACTTGCTTGCAGTCTCTAAATCGGAGGCTGATAGATAAACCTGATCACCTGTTGCATCGATAACTATTCCTAGGAGCTCTGTTTTGATCGGTCTAGTTGAAAGGGAGCGGGAAACCCAATTAACGCCATCAACTAACGCTGACTGCTCGACGATGAACTTCATGCTCTGCCCCAATTCAGTGAAAGGTTCGTTTCACATCTAGATTTATATATATAAAGGTAGTCGTAGTAACCAGGCAGCTTTCGTGTGGATAGAGATGAAAAGCCCAGTTCAGGGCGGTGTTTCAACTTCCAGAACATGTGAATAAGGCGGGAAAAGGTGTGCACAGCAAACATAGTTACACCCTTCCCCTTCCTACTCTTCACAACAACAGCTTTGGTCTATCCACATAAAAGCTAGAGATCTCCACAGTTGTCCACAACTTATCCCCAACTGGGGGTAAAGAGTGTCAAAGCGGACATTTCACACTTTTGGTGCCTTTACCTCGCTTGCTGCTTAATTCTGGTGGTGAGTTCATTGACCTGGTTATAGATCGAACGACGCTCAGCCATCAGTTGACGGATTTTGCGGTCGGCGTGCATAACCGTGGTGTGGTCGCGCCCGC
>JBIIJO010000092.1:0-3233 GCA_044233685.1 Candidatus Planktophila sp. | reverse complement strand
GTTGCAAGAGTTATTTCATCAAGGCCATCATCGCCCCGGAAAACGAAGCCATCCACGCCCTTATCTGCCAATACCTGGGCCATCACTAAATGCATTCGATCATTGGCAACGCCAATCGCTGCAGCCTTCGGTTTAGCTGGATTAGATAGCGGGCCCAAGATGTTAAAAACTGTTGGCACGCCTAACTCTTTACGGGCAGGGGCAGCAAAGCGCATTGCTGGATGAAAAACAGGGGCGAAACAAAAGCCAATTCCAAGCTGTGAAAAAGTGGTTTCGACGCCTTTGCCATCTAGCGTTACTGCAACACCTAGCGCCTCCAATAAATCTGCTGCTCCTGATTTCGATGAAGCTGCGCGGTTTCCATGCTTTACAACTTTTGCGCCTGCAGCTGCAGCGATAATTGCAGCGGTGGTTGAGATGTTAATAGTGTGCGCGCCATCGCCACCGGTTCCAACTGTGTCGACCGCGCGCTCTGTAATGGAGATTGGCGCAGAATGCTCATACATCTGGGCAACTAGCGCACCCACTTCTTCACTTGTCTCACCTTTTGCCTTGAGGGAAAGCAAAAACTTTTTAATTAACTCGTTATCGGCTTTTCCCTCAAGAATCTGATTCATGCACCAGGCAACATCGGCTGGCTCTAAATCCAGCCCACTTTCAAGAATTGAGAAATAACGATCCCACAACTCTTTCGACATTTTTAAACAACAGCAGGTGCTGTGCCGCGTAGAAGTTCGGCGACGCTTCTAGCAAGAGTGAATGGATCAATGGGATGAACAATTGACGCTTCAGCCATCGACCATGCTGCAAGCCATGCATCTTCTTTGCGCCCTGTGATGACTAGTACTGGAGGGCAGTTGAAAACTTCGTCTTTGAGTTGACGGGCAACTCCCAGACCGCCTTCTGGAACAGCTTCACCATCGAGGATGAATAAATCAATGTTTGTGTTGTTATCGACATAAGAGCGAAGGGCTGCAGCCGTGGCAAACTCATGGATCTGGTGCTCTGCTACATCGCTGGCCGTTCTGGTACCCAAGGCGTCAATAACAGCCTTTCGTACAGTTGAATCATCTGCATAAACCAGAATCTGCTTCTTTGCCATGGCCTAAGTCTAGGCTCCCGGAAAGGGTGTGCGAGCTGATTTTTACCTCGAAAAATCTGTGGGCTGTTTCACTCCAGAACCGGGTGAATAACCTGCATATGAGGGGTCTCCCGTAAGACGCAGGCGTGTTTTTCGGGAATAATCATCCCCATGTCGAGTACATCAGTAGCTTCCCACCACAAGATCACCCGCCCCAACGCCGTTGCGGTTGGCACAATCGTGTGGCTATCAAGTGAGTTGATGTTCTTTGCCGCACTCTTTGCTATTTATTTCACTACTCGCGCAGTGCAGGGTCCAGCGATTTGGACAGAGGCAGGCGAGATTCTCAATATTCCATTTGCAGCGTTGAACACAACAATTCTTGTTCTCTCATCTGTTACATGTCAGTTCGGAGTATTTGCTGCAGAGCGATTCCAAAACCACCGCACAGGTTCAATCTTTCAACTCAACAAATGGGGAATGCGTGAATGGTTTGCTCTGACTTTCCTCATGGGTTCTTTCTTTATTGGTGGACAGATTTATGAGTATGCCGCTCTTGTTGAAGAAGGCTTAACACTTTCTTCATCTGCCTATGGTTCTATCTTTTTCATCGCAACAGGTTTCCACGGTTTACACGTAACCGGTGGCCTTCTGGCTTTTCTTATTGTGCTCATCCGTGTTTCTAAGGCCCGCCGCTTTACACACGAACAAGCTACAACTGCAATTGTTGTTTCGTATTACTGGCACTTCGTCGACGTCGTGTGGATTGCCCTCTTCTCAGCGATCTACCTCATTAAGTAAGGGAGCACAAAAACTTCGTGAAGCGATTATCGCGTTACCGTCGACATAAGGCCGCTGGCCCATTGCTTCTAATTTTTGCTCTTCTTGCAATTGGAACTACTTTCTCTGTTGCAAGTGAAACCGTTAAAGAGACCCAGAGCGTTTTAGATCGCTCTGCATCTATTGAAGAAGGAAAGCAAATATTCCTTAAGGGTTGTTCTTCTTGTCACGGACTCAACGCTGAGGGTGCATCAATCGCACCATCTTTAATTGGTGTTGGCGCAGCTTCTGTTGATTTCCAAGTTGGAACAGGCCGTATGCCAATGGCTGATATGAGCACACAGGCAATGCGCAAACCCCGTGTCTATAACGAGGAAGAGACTGCAGCCCTAGCTGCCTACGTTGCTTCCTTAGCTCCTGGTCCTGCCATTCCGGGTGAATCTGAACTTAATTATGAGCGAGATGGAAACTCCGCTGAAGGTGGCGAGCTATTTAGAAATAACTGCGCTATGTGTCACAACTTTGCTGGCCAAGGTGGTGCGCTATCACAAGGTAAGTATGCGCCAACTCTTATGGGTGTTGAACCAAAACATATTTATGAAGCAATGGTTACTGGACCACAATCAATGCCAGTCTTTAGCGATAAAACAATTACAGCTGAAGAAAAGCTTTCTATCATCAAGTGGATCAAGTCTGCAGAGGCTGAACCAAATCTAGGCGGTGCAACAATGGGCCGCATTGGACCTGTTACAGAAGGTTTATTGGCTTGGGTATTAGGGCTAGGACTGCTCATTGGTATTGCAGTCTGGCTAACTACGAGAGCAAGGTAGGCGCATCGTGTCTAATGAATTAACTCCAATTGATGACTCAGCACTGCCTCAACATGCACCACGTGCGACAGATGTAAACCCTGCATCTGAAAAGCGTGCTGAGCAACAAGTAGCCATCCTCTTTGGACTCTCTGGTCTTGGTTCGCTTCTTCTGATTTATTCCTACATCTTTGTTAAAGACACGGTATTCATCTTCATTCCGATTATGGGTAATCAGAACGCTCAGCAATTGGGTATCGGCATTGGTATGGCTATGTCGCTGTTCTTTATTGGCATCGCTGCAATTCACTGGGCCAAAACTTTGATGCCAGATAAAGAGATTGTTAATCACCGCCATGAATTTCGATCAAGTGATGAAGATCGCGCAGAGTTAGTTCAAACTGTTAAAGAAGGTGTGGCTGGAGTTCAACTCGGTCGCCGTAAGTTAATCAAGCGCTCACTTGGAGCAGCTGTTGGTCTCTTTGCTCTTCCTCCTGTTCTACTCCTTCGCGATCTTGGACCACTACCTGGAAAAAAGTTGGAAATGACGAATTGGAAAGCAG
>JBIIJO010000091.1:0-3262 GCA_044233685.1 Candidatus Planktophila sp. | reverse complement strand
ATGACACTGTTAATGGTCGTCTATGCAAGGCTGAAGTTATGGGCCACCGTGAGTTCACATTCACAAAGTTGTATATCTCTGCATAATGATTCTCATCTCTGAAGATGTATGGGGAACTCCCTTCCAACAGCTGGAAGGGAGTTTTCCCATTATCCGAAATGATGACTTGTGGAATGATCCTGAAAAACTCAAAGCTTCTCTTAAAGATGCAACAGCACTAGTAGTTCGTAATCGCACAAAGGTAACTGCAGAAATCATCGCAGCTGCTCCAAAACTAAAGGTGATTGCTAGAGCAGGTGTTGGATTAGACAATATTGATATTAAAGCTGCCGATGCTGCTGGCGTTGTTGTGGTTGCAGGACTTGGTGCAAATGCTGTTAGCGTCGGTGAATTAACACTTGGCTTAGCACTTGCATTACTTCGAAACATTCCAGGACATGATGTTGCAACTCGTGATGGTGGTTGGGTGCGAACACCTGGTCGTGAATTATCAGGTCTCACATGGGGTTTATTGGGTTGCGGTGCTACAGGAGTTGCAACAGCCAAACTCATTCAAGGTTTTAACTGCAATGTTCTTGGATATGACCCTTATGCAAAAAACCTTACTGGAATTGAATTAACTACTTTTGAAAATGTGTTAAAGCGCAGCGATGTAGTCAGTATTCATATGCCTTCTACACCCGAGACAAATGGAACAATCAACGCTCAGACCATTGGATTGATGAAATCCGATGCAATCATCGTAAATGTTGGTCGCGGAGAAGTTATAAATGAAGCAGATCTCATCGCTGCCTTAAAAGCAAAAACCATTGCTGGGGCAGCACTTGATGTTCGAGCCCAAGAGCCACCTAGTAAAGGTGAAATGGAAGCGATTCCTAACTTAATTCTGACTCCACACGTGGCTGGCATTACCAAAGAAAGTCAGCTTCGAATCAATCAGATTTTGACCTCCAACATTGAATTAGTTCTAAACTCAAAGCCAGCCACACATGCTGTTGGTGCATTAAAGGAAAGTAGTAACTAATGCCTACGTTAGACGTTGGTTCTGCAATCGCTACGGCTACATCTTTATTAGAAGCAGCTGGCGTTCCTACACAAGAAGCGGCAACAACTGCGCGCTGCATTGTTGCAAGTGATCGATGGGGAATCGGAAGCCATGGATTGATGCGCCTTCCTTTTTATCTCTCTCGTTTACAAGCAGGTGGAATCAATCCAAAGGCAAAATTGAAGACTGTTACAGATTTGCCAAGTTTGGTTGTCTTTGATGGTGATGATGGATTGGGCCATTGGCAGTTACAAAAAGCATCTGAAATTGCATCTGAACGCGCGATGGTTAATGGAATAGCAGCCGTTGGGGTTGGGCGTTCTAATCACTGCGGTGCTCTAGGTATATATGTGTGGCCGATGATTAATCGCGGATTAGTTGGTATTGCATTTAGTACTGGTCCTGCAGTTATGCCACCGTGGGGTGGTAACCAACCATTGCTTTCAACTTCTCCTATTGCAGCCGGTATTCCAACCAATCCACCCACAGTTGTTGATTTGGCAACGAGTGCGGTTGCTCGCGGAAAGATTCAAGCCAAAGCTCAAGCAAGTGCAGAACTTGAACCTGGGTGGGCTTTTACAAAAGATGGCGCGCCAACAACAGATGCCAAAGAAGCCTTAGCCGGAATGCTTGCACCATTAGGCGGCGTTAAGGGTTATGCAATTGCAGTTCTTGTTGAATCGTTAACTGGAATGTTGATTGGGCCAACTTTGGCTAAGAATATTCCTGACATGTTTGCAGCTAGCCAGGATGCGCTGCCTCAACAGATTTCACATTTTGTCATTGCAATTGATGCATCCAAGTTATCTGTAGATGGCAATAACAACAGAACTAATGAGTTCACCCAAGAAGTTAAAGCTGCTGGGGGTCGCCTTCCAGGTTCTAATCGTGTGAACCCAGAGAATCTCAATAGCGGTGATGAAATAACCATTACAGATCAAGTCTCAGAGCAGCTGAAAACCTGGTCCACAAAGCTCGGTATCTAAATGACTAAAACACTTCCAGGCCTTGGCTTAATTGCAGCGGTAGTCGCTGTTGCATTTCAGATAAATAGTTTTCAACCTGCAATCAGCCCATTAGCACTTTGTGTTGGGTTTGGATTCTTGATTGCAAATTTTGCTACATGGCCCACCTTTGCCGCAGCTGGTACGGCATTATCCAGCAAGAAATTAATGCGCATTGGTGTTGCACTCCTAGGTGCCCAAGTCAGTGTTGTTTCACTCAAGGCTATCGGCATAGAAGGTGTCATCACGGTTATTTTAGTAGTTAGCATCACAATTTTTGGAATATTAGGACTTTCTAAATTATTCAAAATGAGTGGGGATTTAGGTCTACTTATTGGTGTTGGATTCGGTGTTTGTGGTGCAACTGCAGTTGCAGCAATTCGACCTCAAACTCGTGCGACCGAAGAAGAAACCTCTTATGCAATTGCCCTGATTTCATTGTGTGGAACTCTCTCAATTTTTGTTTTGCCATTCCTTGGTAACTTAATGGGATTAAGTGATGAAACATTTGGTGCCTGGGCAGGTGCTGCAGTGCATGATGTGGGTCAAGTTATTGCAACAGCCTCTGTTTGGAGTGATGATGCAGTTAAGTCTGCAATCGTCATAAAGCTCTCACGTGTGTGTTTGCTTGCACCTATTGTTTTAATTCTTACACTTCGTCATCGCAAATATCTAAAGGCTCAAGGTCAAAGCGCTCAAGAGTCAGCGAAAGTCCCACTTATTCCATTTTTCGTTTTAGGTTTTATTGCAGTAGCAATCATTCAAAATGTTTTTGAGATTCCTACAGGAATTCATGATGCAATCGTGCTAACTAGCAAGCTCTTACTCGGTGCTGGATTAGTTGCACTTGGTACAGGAGTGCGTTGGAGGGCAATTCGAGCGATCGGTGCACGCCCAATGGTTATGGGCCTGATTGCTTGGGCGTTGGTGGCTGGTGTTGCCCTGGCTGCCGTGAGGATTACGGGTATTTGACTATACCCCCCGGGGTATGCTACTTTTTCTCCCTCAGCCGCTATTTAGGGAGAAATGAAGATGTGTTCACCTGCTACATGCTCAGTCTGTAAGAAAATCACATGGTCAGGGTGTGGCCAACATATAGAAGAAGCTTTAGAGGGCGTTGCCGAGCAAGATCGTTGTAAGTGCTGATGAGCACTAAAAAGATTGCACATGTTCTCTCAGATGAAGAGCAAGTAATCGCAATTTCAAAGCGAAT
>JBIIJO010000021.1:0-12911 GCA_044233685.1 Candidatus Planktophila sp. | reverse complement strand
GGTGGTACGGGCATGAAAGTTAGCGCTTTAACCTTTGCCGTCCAATCATTTGTAACTTTATTTGTAATCATGGATCCACCTGGTGCTACGCCAATTTTCTTAGCCCTTGTTGCAGATAAGTCTGCAAAAGAGCGCAGGATTCTTGCTATCAAAGCAGCCTTAGTTTCTCTGCTTGTGATTTCCATGTTTGCATTATTTGGTCGCTTTATTTTGAGCTATCTCAATGTCTCAATCGCAGCATTACAAGCTGCTGGCGCACTACTACTTTTGCTCATCTCCTTAGATCTTTTAACTGGAGGCAAGGGAAGCGGTCGTGGTGATTCTAAGGATGAAAACATTGCACTTGTGCCTCTAGGAACACCTTTACTTGCTGGACCTGGTGCAATCGTTGCAACAATGATTTTCGTTCAGCAAATAGATAGTCCAAGCATGGCTGCGGGCTTAGTTGGCGCTGTTATTGCTGTTCACGTTGCTATTGCAGCAGCGCTAATGGCTTCCACAACCATTATGAAGGTAATCAAGGAAGCCGGCGTGACACTTGTGGCACGCATTGCTGGTTTGTTACTTGCAGCCATTGCAGTTCAGATGCTGGTAGATGCAATTCGAGTCTTTGCTACTACTTAACTCTCTTTAAATTTCTTTGTGCGTGTGCGAGTTCGCTCAACTTTTGGCTTTGATTCAACCTTCTTCTCAACACGTTTTTCAGGGGCAGCCTTTTGTTGTATTGCGGGCTTGCTCTTAGTGATTCGCCCTGTTGAACCTGCTGGGATGTCGAGAACTTCATAGAGGTGCGGGGAAGAGGAATAAGTCTCTTCTGGTTCAGCTAAACCGAGATCTAGAACCTGGTTAATCATCTTCCATCTAGCTAATTCATCCCAGTCAACGAATGTGACTGCAATTCCATGTGCTCCGGCACGTGCTGTGCGACCAATACGGTGCACGTAAGTTTTTTCATCTTCAGGGCACTGGTAATTAATTACATGTGTAATTCCATCAATATCAATTCCACGAGCAGCAACATCTGTTGCAACAAGAACATCTGATTTTCCTGCCTTGAAATCACCCAAAGCTTTTTCACGTGCACTTTGACCAAGATCTCCATGGATAGGCGCGGCTTTAAAGCCTCGTTCCATTAAGTCTTCTGCCGTCTTTTGGCAGGTGCGCTTGGTGCGGCAGAAAACCATGGTTGGCCCACGACCTTCGGCTTGCAAGATACGAGCGAGCATTTCAATCTTATCCATCGCATGAGCGCGTAGAACATGCTGCTTGATGCGTGTAACAACTGCGCCTTCATCCTCTGAATCTTGAGTACGAATATGAATAGGTTGATTCATAAAGCGACGGGCAAGAGCGATGATGTCTCCAGGCATAGTTGCTGAGAACAGCATGGTTTGCATGCGATTTGGTGTGTTTGCCAAAATCTTTTCAACATCTGGCAAGAAACCAAGATCCAACATCTCATCTGCTTCATCTAGAACTAAGCGTGAAACTTGCTTTAAGCGCAGCTGTCCTTGGCGGGAGAGATCTAGTAAGCGACCAGGTGTTCCAACAACGATTTCAATTCCAGCTTGTAGCGCTTCAATTTGTGGTTCAAATGCGCGTCCACCATAAACAGCTAATGTTCTAATTCCACGATTACTTGCTAACTCTTCAATGTCTTTGGTTACTTGTGTACAAAGTTCGCGAGTTGGAACAACGATGAGAACCTGCGGCATCCCCTTATGCTCAAAATCTGCCCACTCTTTGTCATTAGGTGCAATTACTCTCTCGATGACAGGCACGCCGAAAGCCAGAGTCTTTCCGGTGCCTGTTTTAGCTTGACCAATAACATCACCATCACTGAGTGCGATTGGCAAAACCATCTCTTGAATGGCAAATGGAGCGATGAAGCCATGAGCATGAAGAGCCTCAATGGTTTCAGGGCGTAGTGGGAGTTCTGCGAAAGTTTTCGACACGTTAAGCGGCGCCAGAAATTTGTTTATTAGTGGAGCTCATAGAAGTAATCCTATCGGAGTTAATTGCGAGGGAAACCCGAAATTCCTCGCCACATGAGGTTGTTGACCAATTCAACTGCCTGTTCACGCGTTAATGCACTGTCTCGATCTAACCAATGCCTTGCTGTTGCTTGGGCATAGCCAATCATTCCAACACCTAAGAGCATTGAAGCTTCTTTTGGAAGTCCTGTATCAATAGAAATTACGGCACTAGCAGCAGCTGCGCAGTCATAAGTCATTCGATTAAGGCGCTCACGCACAGATGGCTCAACACTCATATCACTTTCAAATAGTAATCTAAAAGCTTCACCCTCTTTTTCAATAAAGCTAAAATATGCATCAACAGTGGCATGCACGCGATTAGCGTTGTCAGGGGTCGAGGCGATAGCTCTCTGAATTTCAAAAACTAATGAGTCAATATGTAAATCAAGAACTGCAAGATAAAGCTCTAATTTTGATGGAAAATGCTGATACAAAACTGGCTTGCTAACATTTGCGCGATCTGCGATTTCATCCATTGCCGCAGAGTGATAACCAGCAGCTGTGAAAACCTCTAGGGCTGCTGAGAGCAAAAGTGCGCGACGCTCGTCACGAGGCAAACGCGGCTTATTTGATGAATCAATAGTGCTCATTGGTGTAATCGTAGAGGCTCTATAGGTGAATGCGCTAATAGCTGTAGCAACACATGCGTGAATACGGCAGAATTAACCTCCTATGAAAACACCACCGCTTGTAAATCCTGGCCCAGTGCTCAGTGCTCAGCAAGCGCGTCGATATAGTCGCCAGATTGTTATTCCACAGATTCAAGAAAGTGGTCAAGAGCGCATTCGAAATGCAAAGGTTTTGTGCATTGGTGCAGGTGGTCTTGGTTCTCCCGCGCTTATGTATTTAGCAGCAGCTGGCGTTGGAACTATTGGAATAGTTGATTTCGATACTGTTGATGAAACTAATCTGCACCGCCAAGTTCTTTATGGCCAGTCCGATATCGGAAAAAAGAAAGTTGATGTTGCTAAATCTAAAATCGAAGAAAGTAACCCATTAGTTTCAGTCACTACTTATCCAGTAAGAGTCAACCCTTCAAATGTTCTTGAAATTATGGCCGGATACGACATTGTTATTGATGCCACAGATAACTTCGCAACGCGCTACTTGATTAACGATGCAGCGGTCTTACTCAACAAACCTTATGTGTGGGGTTCAGTTAATCGCTTTGATGGACAAGCTGCAGTTTTCTGGAGCTCTCTTGGACCTTGCTATCGCTGTATACATCCAGAACCTCCCGCACCAGGGACAGTTCAAAACTGTGCAGATGCAGGTGTGTTGGGTGTTTTGTGCGCATCGATTGCATCGATTCAAGTTAATGAAGTGATTAAAGCCATCACTGGCATAGGCAAGCTTCAAATTGGAAAGCTCATGATTTATGAAGCGTTGGAGGCAGAGCATTCAAAGATTGATATTCACAAAAACCCACTCTGTGTAATTTGCGGTGAGAATCCAACGCAGGTGAACCTCTTAGAGAACTATGAAAGCTTTTGCGGTGTAGCTTCAGCACCAGAAATCTCCGCTGAAGATCTAAAGAAGAAGTTTGCGGCAAATGATGACTTTATTCTCATTGATGTCAGGGAACCTGATGAATTTGCCAGCTCTAGAATCCCTGGTTCAGTCTTGATTCCTAAGGCGCAATTTTTCGACGCAACTGCTTTAGATCTACTTCCCAGAGATAAAGAGATTATTCTTCATTGTCGCTCTGGGGTTAGATCCGCACATTGTCTAGCCATCATTCAAGGGGCAGGCTTTATGAATTCACGCCACCTAGGCGGGGGAATACTTGCATGGGAGAAGCAGTGAAAAATTCTTATCAGGGTTATCGAATTCTGCTTGTGCATGCACATCCGGACGATGAAACTATTAACAATGGTGCAACCATGGCCCTTTATGCATCATTAGGCGCACAAGTTACTTTAGTGACGTGCACGCGTGGTGAAGAGGGAGAAGTTTTGGTCCCCTCCCTTTCTCATTTAGCTAGCAGCGAAAAAGATGAATTAGGAAAGCACCGCGAAATTGAATTAGCACTTGCCATGAAAGCACTGGGAATTACAGACTTTAGATTCTTAGGAAACTATCGAGATAGTGGAATGATGGGAACGGAACCAAACAATCGCCCCGATGTTTTTTGGCAAGCAGATTTAGATTCAGCAGCCGGTGAGTTGGTCACAATCATTGAAGAGATAAGGCCGCACGTTTTGATTACTTATGATGAAATCGGTGGCTATGGACATCCAGATCATATAAAAGCGCATTTAGTTGCTATGAGGGCAAGTGAGCTAGCAACGTGGCAAATTCAAAAGATTTATTGGAATACGGTTCCTAAATCAGTTATCGCGCAAGGGATGGAGGCCATGAAAGAGATTGGCTCTGATTTCTTTGGGGCTGAGAGTATTGATGATTTACCATTTGCAAAAGATGATTCATTTGTAACCACTTTAATTGATGGTAATGATTTTGTTGATGCCAAGATGGCGGCTATGAAAGCCCATGAAACACAGATTGCACTAGATGGGCCATTCTTTGCCCTTTCAAACAACTTAGGTTTACAAGTCTGGGGCCATGAGTACTACACCTTAGTTAAAGGGCCAAAGAGTGAGCCTTTCGATGAACAAGGCCGTGAAAGTGATTTAACTTCTGGAGTTGTTCTGTGATGAGAAAAATCTATGCAATTGTGATTGGCGCTGGACTCGGAGCGGGTTCGGTTTTTCTTCATGCTTCTTTAGTTCCATTTGGTTTGATCTTTGTTCTACTTGCAACATTGGTCGGTATTTGGAGTATTGGTCGCATGTGGGGCGGGCGAACTCTAAAAGTATTGGCATCAGCAGCTTGGACTTTCGTAGTTTTACGTGCAGGCTTTCCAGGCATCAATCAGGAGTACTTAATTGAAGGTACTTCTATTGGAATATCACTGATCAATATTGGATTTCTAGCTTTAGTAGTTGCAGTTTTACTTCCTGCTTAACGCCAATTCCAACTTTGCCCATCAGGACCATCCATAATTTCTAGGCCACTCTGCTCTAGTTTTACTCTTAACTCGTCACTTTCTGCCCAGCGCTTTTCATTTCTTGCAATCTGGCGCAGTTTGAGAATGTCCTCTTGTTCTAAAGATAAAGCGCTAATCACTTCTTCTCTCGCAAGATCAAGCCCCAAAATCTGATCTGCAAATAGAAAGTACGCTGCACGATTATTGATGTTTTCATTCTTTTCCAAAGTGCGCAGATACTGAATGGCTTTTGGCGTATCCAAATCGTTATCGAGAATTTCTAAGAACTCTGCATCTTTCACAGGAATCTGTGTTCCCCATGTCTTTACCTTTTTACGCCAGCGTTTCAACGTTGCATCAGCAGCCTCAATTGAGGCCCACGTTAAATCCATTTGAGATCGATAGCGGTTCTCCAGAAAACAAAGTCTGACGGCAAGGGGATCAAAGCCGCGATCTATAACATCTTTAAGAAGAACAACATTTCCGGCGCTTTTTGACATCTTGCGGCCTTCAAAAAGCAGATGCTCTCCATGAAGCCAGAGATCCACGCTCTCATTTCCTGTAATGGCATTTGATTGAGCACGCTCATTTTCATGGTGTGGAAAACGTAGATCAATTCCTCCAACGTGAAGATTGATATGTGAATTCAAGAAATGAAGTGACATTGCTGAACATTCAATATGCCAACCAGGAAAACCTGGACCCCATGGTGAATCCCAAATCATTTCTTTGCGACCACCAGCGTTCTTCCAGAGCGCCCAGTCAGCATGAAAACGTTTAGCGCCATCTTCACTGTATTCATAGCGATGGCCAGGCTTGAGTGCATCTAAGCGATTACCACTTATTGCGCCGTAACTTGGAAATGCTTGGGCAGAAAAATAGACCGTGCCATCCTCACCTACATATGCAAATTCCTTAGAGATGAGTTGCTCAATCATGGCAAGCATTAACTCAATTGATTCGCTAGCTCTTGGATAGGCATCTGCTTTTTCAATATTCAGGCGTGCTAAGTCTGTGTGAAAACCTGCCTCATATTTTCGTGCCACAGTAAATGGATCTATGGATTCAGTTTTAGCTTGGGCAAGCATTTTGTCTTCATTCTCAATATCTTCAGACATGTGCCCAACATCGGTAATATTTTGAATAAGTTTCACATTAACGCCATTGACTGTTAGGACTCGGCGTACCAAATCTGAAAGAAGGAATGTTCTTAAATTTCCAACATGTGCATCTCGATAAACGGTAGGCCCGCAGCAATACATTGTTGTAGTGCCATTAGTTGAAGTGACAGGTTCAAGATTTCTGGAAGCTGTGTCATAGAGTCGAAGGCTCACTTTTTTTCAACCACTTCTTTCCAGAGAGCAATCTTGTCGTAGGAAAATTCGATGAGCTTTCCATGTCGATTGCGAAGGGTGATGGGGGACTCGAGATGGCCCACTATGTCGCGAAATCCACCCTCGGGATCATGCAAGCGGATGGTGACTCGCTTTCCGATGAGGGCGCTAAATGTGGCCTCTAGACCCTGATTCATGGCTCAACGATAAACCTTAACTTCAAATAACGCGCCAGGAGAGCCGATACGATTAGAATCTGAGAGTTGGTAACTAATATTTCTTACGGAGGCAAGTCGTGACTTATGTGATCGCCGAACCATGTATCGATGTGAAAGATAAATCATGCATCGCTGAATGTCCTGTGGACTGCATTTATGAAGGCGACCGCATGCTCTATATCCAAGCTGATGAATGTGTTGACTGCGGTGCGTGTGAGCCTGTGTGTCCCGTTGAGGCTATTTACTATGAGGATGATGTCCCACCACAGTGGAAGCAATTTGGAAAAGTTAACACTGAATTTTTCGTTGAAATCGGTTCACCAGGTGGCGCAAGCAAAGTCGGAGCAACTGGCACCGACCACGAACTAGTAAAAGCTCTTCCTCCTAAGAGCGAGTAGTTTTTCTTGCGCTCTTCACTCCCAGATTTCCCCTGGGACGCTCTTGCCCCCTATGGAGATAAGGCTCGGGCTCACCCTGGTGGGATTATTGATCTCTCCGTTGGAACTCCGGTAGATCCCACACCTGAATTTATTCAAAGAGCCTTACGCGATGCCTCTAACTCACCTAGTTACCCAGTAACTGCTGGCACACCTGAACTACGTGACGCAATAACCTCTTGGGCAAAATCTCGTTTAGGTGTCACCGGTGATTTTGATGTTCTACCTGTCATTGGTTCTAAAGAGTTAGTTGCATGGTTACCTACGATTTTAGAATCCAAAAAAGTTCTCATTCCAGAAATTGCCTATCCGACGTATCACGTAGGTGCATTGATCGCACAGGCACAGTCTGTACCTGTTCCAATTAGCGCACAGAGCTGGCCGAACGCTGATTTAGCCTGGTTGAACTCACCATCTAATCCAACTGGGCGAGTTCATAGTGTTGAAGAAATCAAGGAGTGCATTGCATGGTCACGCGCCAATGATGCAGTCCTGATTTCAGATGAGTGCTATTTGGAGTTTGAGCACAATGCCGCACCAACTTCAATCATGGCTTTAACTCAAGGCGATAACAAGAATATTCTGGCGCTTCACTCATTATCTAAGCGCTCATCAATGGCTGGATATCGTGCTGCATTTTTAATTGGTGATTCTTTGCTCATCGCAAAGATTCGTGAACTTCGAAAGCATGCAGGCATGATGGTTTCCTTACCGGTACAAAAAGCGATGACTGTTGCACTTGGTGATGATTCACATGTTGCCGAGCAACGTGCACGATATAACGCACGACGTGATGCGCTAAGACCGGCACTTGAGGCTTGCGGATTTCGAATTGAATTTAGCGATGCAGGTCTCTACATCTGGTGTACGCGCGATGAAGATGCATGGACAAGTGTTGATTGGTTAGCCGAGCGCGGAATCCTGGCAACCCCAGGTAGTTTCTATGGTGAAAAAGGTAAGAACCACATTCGCATCGCAATGACTGTGACCGATGCAGCCATAAAAGATGCAGTTAACCGCTTAAAGGCTTAGCCGATGGCAGTTGGAATCCTTCTAGTTGGTGGCTTTGGCACACGCCTTATGCCACTTACTAAAAACACACCAAAACCAATGCTCACAGTTGCTGGTTTACCCGTAACAGAGCACCAACTAGCTATGGCAAAAAAGGCGGGAATTACAACAGTAGTTCTTGCAACTTCATATCTGTCTGAAGTATTCATCCCTTATTTTGGAGATGGATCTAAATGGGGGATGAAACTGCTTTACGCGGTTGAAAAAGAGCCTTTGGGTACAGGCGGTGCCATTAGAAATGCTGCCAAATTGTTGCCTGGAGATGAAACTGTCGTTGTCTTTAATGGAGATGTTTTAGGTTCGCACAACTTAGCGCTTCAAATTCAAGAACATGAAGCAAATAATGCCGATGTAACATTGCATTTAACTGCAGTTGAGGATGCTCGTGCTTATGGCTGTGTTCCTACAGATTCTGATGGTCGTGTCACTGCTTTCCTAGAAAAAATGGAAAATCCAGTAACAAATACCATCAACGCTGGATGCTATGTTTTCAAATCTTCAGTAATTCAATCAATTGAGCCAGATCGAGTTGTCAGTGTTGAAAGAGAAGTTTTCCCAAATCTTGTAGCTAGCCATGGCAAAGTATTTGGTTTCATTGATGATTCTTACTGGCTAGATATCGGCACACCACAAGCACTTCTCAAAGGATCAAGGGATTTAGTAACAGGGATAGCTGATGCCTCAGCCTTAACTTCAGGACTCGTTGAGAGCGCAAGCAAGGAATTTTTAATTATGAAAGGCGCACAGGTAGACCCATCTGCCCGCATTGATGGCGGCAGCTGTATCTCCAGTGGGGCAGTAGTTAGCGCCGATGCTCATATCTCTGGATCGATTGTTGAATCTGGAGCTCACGTGGGAGCAGGTGTAACAATTGCTAATTCATTTATCGCATCTGGGGCAGTAGTGGCCGATTTCGCGAAAATATCGGCATCTTTTGTGACAAATACAGAAATAATTGAAATCCCAGCCTAATTTAAGCGTGAATCACCTCCAATAAGGGCTCGTCTCGGCTTGACTTATTCGACTTACACGCGTGTAATTCACTCTTAAGTAAGTCTTTTCCAAGAGGGATGAGACCTGAAGTTTTCAAGGAGAATCGACTATGCCGATTAAACCTGAAGCCACGAACTCCCCAACCCCCACGACTGGCCCAAAAATCACACTAGCGACCGGTGAGAGTATTGAACTCTCTTGGCAAGAACGCGCACTATGTGCGCAAACAGATCCAGAAGCTTTCTTCCCCGAAAAAGGCGGCTCAACTCGCGAAGCAAAGCGTGTTTGCCTTTCCTGCGATGTTCGTTCAGAGTGCTTGGAGTACGCACTTGCACACGACGAACGTTTTGGAATTTGGGGCGGACTATCAGAGCGCGAACGTCGTCGCTTAAAGCGCCGTTCTGCGTAAGCTTTTAATCCCAACTCTTTAAGAGATGGTGGTTTAGTTGTGGCAGTAACCGATAGACATTTAGTCACCGCAATTGTTGTTACACACGACGGTGAAACCTGGTTGCCTGCAGTTGTCGCAGCATTAGCTTCTCAAACTAGACCTGCAGATCAAATTGTTGCAGTTGATACAGATTCCAATGATTCATCCACAAAACTTATTAAAGCTGCCCGCATTCCTTTAATTTCTACAGATCGTGATTGTGGATTTGGCGATGCGGTTGCGCTCGCAGTAGCAAAAATGCCAAAACACATTGAGGGCAATAGCGAATGGATTTGGTTAATTCATGATGACTGCGCACCAACACCAACCGCCCTTGAAAAACTCTTAGAAGCAATTGAAGATCGACCTCAAGTTGCAATGGTTGGTCCAAAACTTCTTGGTTGGCATGATCGCACTCACATACTCGAAGCTGGAATAAGTATTGCTGGTAACGGTGCTCGCTGGACTGGATTAGAGACCGATGAATATGACCAAGGTCAACATGATGGCATTCATGATGTTTTATCAGTTAGCACTGCAGGCGCTCTAATACGCCGTGACATATTCGAAGAACTTGGTGGCTTTGATTCAAACCTTTCTCTATTTCGTGACGACATTGATTTTGGCTGGAGGGCAAGAGTTGCTGGTCATGGAGTTATCGCCACGACAGCTGCTGTTGCTCACCATGCTCAGGCTTCGGCATCAGAGCGACGAAGTGTGGATGTTAACGGTGCCTTCTTACATCGACCATTACTTTTAGATCGCCGTAATGCAGCATATGTTTTATTAGCTAACTCATCGTGGTGGATGATTCCATGGCTATCAATTCAGTTACTCGCATCTGCGATGGCACGTTCAATTGGTTATTTGCTTGCAAAACTACCTGGGTATGCAGCCGATGAACTATTGGCTGTGGCCACCTTGATTGTTAAGCCAGCTGAGATAGTTAAAGCTAGAAAATTTAGAAAAACAAAGCGATTAGTTTCTGCTCGAGTTATCTCTTCTTATATTCCACCACGATGGTCACAGATTCGATTATCGGCAGCGCGTGTTACTGAAGTGATTCGAGCCAGAATTCTCCCTGTTCCAGAAAGTTCTTCACCATCTGTTTTAAGCTCACTCGAGGATGAGGATTTACTAGTACCAACTCAAGGCTTTCAGGTTAGTAAAGTCTTAAAGAACCCAGCAATCTTTGGATATCTCCTTCTCGCCATAATCACACTTATTCAATCTCGAAATCGTTTTGGAGCTTTAAATGGCGGCGCACTTGCTGCTTCGCCAAGTGGTGCCCGAGATCTATGGGGCTTCTATTTTGAATCGTGGCACCAAGTTGGAATGGGTAGTTCACATGCATCCCCAGCATGGATTGCAGTTGTGGCACTAGCCTCCACTTTATTTCTGGGTAAAGTACCGCTTCTCATAACAGTGTTCTTTTTAGCTGCACCTTTACTCATTATGTGGTCGGCCCACACATTCCTGCGAAAGCTCTCTAGTAATCAATTTATAACAATCCCAGCTAGTTTCCTTTATGCCCTCTCACCCGTGGCTCTAGCTTCAGTGAACTCAGGACGATTAGCAACTCTTGTGGCATTGATAATTGCACCGCAAATCCCCATGATCCTTAGTGACTGGAAGCAAGTAGAGACCAACAACTGGCGGCGCATCTATGCATTAACTATTTTGCTAGCTGTCTTAACTTCATTTACTTTAATAACAACTCTTGTGAGCTTGGGAGTTATAGGAATTGCAATATTTATTGACTACAACGAGAAATTAGAGAAGCCATTATTTCTGGCAAGGCTCTACAAGCGTTTAACGTTGCTGATATTCCCATTTGTAATGGTCGCTCCATATTCATTTGAAGCACTCGTTCGCCCTGCACGCTTTCTTGCCGAACCAGGCTTAAGCCTGGCAGGTGGTCCTACCGCGCTAGTTCTCTCAGGTAATCCTGGGGGCGCTGGATCTCTTCCGTGGTGGGCAATCAGTCCGATTCTGCTTCTTCTAGTTATCGCTCTTTTTTCATCCTCCAATGCACGCTCTTTCGCACAAGTCGGTATCTCATTTTTGTCTGCAGCAGTTCTGTTCTCATCCATTTCAATCACAGTGCATGGCAATAGCGCTGGGACTAGAACTTGGGTTGGAACTTTCTTAGTTGGAGCAACTCTTGCATCGGTGGCAGCAGGTGTTGTTATTCTAGATCGTTTACGAACTGTGCTCATTGCAAGCAATATTCACTACCGACATATTTTGGCAGGACTGCTTTTAATTATCACCTCGCTTTATTCGATCTCTAGTGTTGGCTGGTCTATTACTGCTGGTGCAGATTCACCTGTGCAGAGCAATATGAAGGGAGTTATGCCAGCTTTTCTCACTGCTGAAGCTGATACTAAAACATTAGTCTTACGTGAAGTGGGCGCTGAGAACGCAAAATCAATTCAGTATTACATTTCACGCGGTAAAGATATTTCACTGGGTGAACCAGATGTGGCACCTGGGCAAGTACGAGCAATTGAACTAGCAGCTCAAGAACTCATCGATGGTTCTGGAATTAGCAGTAGTCAAGTCTTTTCTTCCTATGGAATCAAATATGTATTTGTTAAAAATCCATTTAGTCGCAATGTGATTCGAACTATTGATGGTCTTGGTGGATTTGCTCGCACATCAGCAACTTCAGCTGGTGTTGTTTGGAGAGTCACCGGTGTTACTGGAAGAATTATTTTTACTGCAAAAGATGGAACACGTTCTGTGTTAGAGGCTGGCGAAGTAGGAGCTCGCACCACCGTTAACGCTCCAGGCTCTATTACGTTGACAGAAACCTTTGATCGATCATGGCAAATCTTGCAAAATGGATATCGACTAGATCGCGCTAAAGATGAACAGTCATTGCCACAGTTCCAGGTAAATGAAGCTGGCGAAATATCCTTGCTTCACGATGGAACGATTAGGAGAGCTTGGCTATCACTTCAGCTAATCGCTTGGACATTAGCCATTATTTTGGCTGCACCTGCTGGTCGCAGAAAGCGCGAAATTTCAGAGAAGGAGTTGGCATGAAGTTCGAAAAGCCTTTTCTTTTCTTATCTGCACTTATTGCATCTTTCGTGATTGCATCAGGGGTAACCACAGTCTCGAAGCCAAGCAATTACTCTGAAAGCTACCCAGTGGTGGTTTGTCCGCCAACGCTCAATGGTTTAACTTCACAGATATCTATCTCTTCACGTAAGACTCAATACCAACGATTAGAAAATCGCAGCAGCAAGACTGTGCCCTTTAAGGCACTTCGCTTTCCAGTAACCAAAGATTCCCTAGTTATTTCTGCCCAGGGAACTACTCCACTTATCTGGCAAAGTAGAACAGGAAGTTGGGCGGGCGGAACATTGTGTTCTGGTCCAAACGCTGCAGCATG
>JBIIJO010000090.1:0-3344 GCA_044233685.1 Candidatus Planktophila sp. | reverse complement strand
GAAGCTCGCCAACAAGTTGCTCGAGTTGTTAGTCGCATTGGCGCGATTACTTCCGCGCACCCTGCCGCAGTGCAGTACAAGCCCGGCTCTATTAGGTGAGCGGCTTCGGCTTAGCTGGTCCACCGCCAGCGCCTTCAATACCTGGGTGGACACACCTGCGCACCGGAAAAGTACGAGACCTATACACAAATGATTTAGGAAACATTTTACTTGTTGCATCTGATCGCATCTCTGCTTATGACTGGGTAATGCCGACAGAGATTCCAGGTAAGGGCGCGGTATTAACGCAGTTATCTTTATTTTGGTTTGATTTACTAGAAGACATAATTCCGAACCATGTTGTTTCAACTGATGTTCCAGAAATTGTGGAAGATCGCGCAATTTTTGTTCAACCACTAGAAATGTTTGCAATTGAATGTGTTGCACGTGGGTATTTAACTGGAAGCGGCTGGAGTGAATACAAGGAAAATAGTTCGGTGTGTGGAAATACTCTTCCTGCAGGATTATTTGATGGATCAGAGCTTCCTAACAGCGTTTTCACACCAGCGACAAAAGCAGAGATTGGTGATCACGACATAAACATTGATTTTGAGGCGGCATCAAAGATTGTTGGTGCCAAGGATGCAGCCGATCTGCGCGATTTAACTTTAAAGCTCTATGACACTGCAGCAGATTTTGCCAAGAGCCGAGGCATTATTTTGGCTGATACTAAATTCGAATTTGGACGAAATTCAGGTGGGGCAATTGTCTTGGGCGATGAGGCTCTAACCCCTGATTCATCTAGGTTTTGGGATCAATCCACATGGGTGCCAGGTGGCACACAGCCCTCATTTGATAAGCAGTTTTTACGTGACTACCTCGTAGCCAGCGGATGGGATAGAAATAGCCCACCACCGGAGCTACCAGCAGAGATCGTAGAAAAGACGGCACAACGTTATGAAGAAGCTTTTTACCGTTTAACTGGCAGCAAGTTCTAACTAAGGGAGAATATGACAATGGCAAAGATCGTAGTTGATGTGATGTTGAAGCCAGAGATTCTTGACCCACAAGGTAACGCAGTTGCATCTGCGCTTCCTCGTCTTGGATTCTCCTTTGCTAAATCAGTGCGCCAAGGAAAGCGATTTGAAATAGAAGTTGAAGGTGAGCCTACGGCTGCTCAATTAGCTGAAATTGAAAAAGCTGCTGAAGTTCTACTTTCTAATCCAGTGATTGAAAACTATGTTGTGAGAGTTGAAAAGTAATGCGCGTTGGAGTCATAACTTTTCCGGGCACTCTCGATGATCGAGATGCTGCACGGGCTGTTGTTGCTGGAGGATTAGAGGCAGTTTCACTCTGGCATGCAGATGCTGATTTAAAGAACGTGGATGCAGTTATTTTGCCGGGTGGATTTTCATACGGTGACTATCTGCGCTGCGGTGCAATTTCTAGTTTTGCTCCGGTAATGCAGTTAGTAATTGAAGCTGCAGGTAAAGGAATGCCCGTTCTTGGTATCTGTAATGGTTTTCAAGTTCTCTGTGAGTCACATTTGCTACCAGGCGCTCTCACACGCAACTCAGATCTGCATTTCCTTTGCAGAGATCAAGAGATTGAAATAGTGAATAACTCAACACCTTGGACCTCTTCCTATAAGGCGGGCGAGAAGATTGTTATTCCACTTAAAAACGGTGAGGGATCATTCCAATGTGATGATAAAACCCTTGCTGAACTAGAAGGTGAAGGAAGAGTCATAGCCAGATATGTGGGTCAAAACCCTAACGGGTCAAGGAATTTGATCGCAGGGATAACTAATGCACGCGGAAACGTTGTGGGGCTTATGCCTCACCCAGAGCATGCAATTGACGAGTTAACTGGGCCATCTGCGCAGGGCCTTGGTTTCTTTACTTCAATTCTTAATGCGATGGTGAAGTAATGGCGCTAGATACTGTTGTCATTGCCCAATTAACTCCAGACACAGTCCAACCATTTGCTGAACTGGGGTTGAAACCTGATGAGTATGCACGTATCAAAGAAATCTTAGGTCGTCGCCCAACATCATCTGAATTGGCAATGTATTCCGTGATGTGGTCAGAACACTGTTCTTATAAATCATCAAAAGTACATTTGAAGCAGTTTGGAGAAAAAGCACCAAAGTCTGATGCATTGTTAGTTGGTATTGGTGAAAATGCTGGCGTTGTTGATGTTGGTCAAGGTTATGCAGTTACTTTCAAAATTGAATCACACAACCACCCTTCATTTATCGAGCCGTATCAAGGTGCAGCAACTGGCGTTGGCGGAATTGTGAGAGATATTTTGACAATGGGTGCACGACCAATTGCAGTGATGGATCCTTTGCGATTTGGTCCAGCAGATGCTGCGGATACTCGCAGAGTTCTGCCGGGCATCGTTGCCGGTGTTGGTGGATACGGAAACTGCCTAGGGCTACCAAATATTGGTGGCGAAGTTGTCTTTGATGAGACTTATATTGGTAATCCGTTAGTTAACGCCTTATGTGTTGGCGTGATGAAGCACAGCGATATTAAATTAGCGAAAGCTGCCGGTGCTGGAAATCTTGTTGTTCTCTATGGCGCTAAGACTGGCGGAGATGGAATTGGTGGCGTTTCAGTTTTAGCTTCTGAAACCTTTGGTGCTGGTGGTTCTACTAAGCGTCCAAGTGTTCAAGTGGGCGATCCATTTGTTGAAAAGGTTTTAATTGAATGTTCACTTGAAATCTTTGCAGAAGACTTAGTACTTGGCATCCAAGACCTTGGCGGAGCAGGCTTATCGTGTGCAACGAGTGAATTAGCCTCAGGTGGCAGCGGGGGCATGAAAGTTGCCCTGGACAAGGTTCCTTTGCGCGATCCATCCCTTTCTCCTGAAGAGATTTTGATGTCAGAGTCACAAGAGCGCATGTGTGCCATCGTTGAACCCAGCAGGATCAATCGATTCTTAGAAATCTGTAAGAAGTGGGATGTGACAGTTACTGTCATTGGTGAAGTAACTGATGGGGATAGATTAGAAATCACGTGGAATGGTGAAGTAATTGTCAATGTTCCACCACGCACAGTTGCCCATGAGGGCCCTGTCTATAACCGCCCTCTTGCACAGCCTGCATACATCGATCAAGTGAATTCACAAAAAGTAAATGTTCCTATGCCAAGTGGAGCAGCTGAAATCAAAGCTGCAGTTCTCAAACTTGCAGGAGCACCTAACTTGGCAGATAAATCCTGGGTTACTGCCCAATACGATAAATATGTTCAAGGAAATACTATTCAAGCTCAGCCTGATGATTCAGGAATGGTTCGACTTGATGAGAGCACGCATTTAGGCGTTGCAATTTCAACGGATGCAAATGCGAACTGGTCATA
>JBIIJO010000089.1:0-3352 GCA_044233685.1 Candidatus Planktophila sp. | reverse complement strand
GAAGTAAGCACTACCGATCCAGGCAGCAACGGCTGCTGGGATTACAACAAGGTTTTTCTGATTAACCAATAAATTAATGACAAGGATGAGACCAGCGGTTGCAACAATTTCGCCTATATAGAGATTGCCACCTGAGCGAATCTTTGTAGAGGCTTCAAGCAATGGAAAGCTAAACATTGCATTAGCCAACGCTGCCCCTGTTATAGCGCCTAGTACCTGAGCAAGTGAGTATTGAATGAATTGAACTGTTGAGCTTTTGCCTTGGATCAAATCAACCATTGTCACAATTGGATTGAAATGAGCTCCGCTTATTGAAGCCAACATTGTGATTAATACATATAAGCCAAAGACAGTTGAAATCGTATTAATGAGCAGTTGTACACCGACATCTTGGGAAAGATTCGTGGCCATAATGCCTGAACCAACAACGATTGCGACTAAAAACGCAGTGCCAAGAAACTCGGCAAATACCTTCTTCATGATTGCAGGGTACATGTTCTAGATGAACGAACCGTGAACAAAGAGAAAACCCCACCAGCCACAGTGGCTGATGGGGTTTTCTTTAAGCCTTGTTATGAAACAGCAATGATGTCTACGACGAAAATCAGAGTTTCATTTGGACCGATTGGACCTGAACCATTTGGGCCATAACCAAGATCTGCTGGGATAACCAGTAGGCGACGTCCTCCAACTTTTGCACCAGGTAAACCCTGCTGCCATCCAGCGATTACACCTGCAAGTGGAAACGTTGCTGGTTGTCCGCCATTCCATGAAGATTCAACAATTGAACCATTTGACCATGTCATGAGTGTGTAATGAACTGTCAGAGTAGAAGAGGCTTGAATTTCTGTGCCAGTTCCAACAATGATGTCCTGTGTTTGAAGAGTTGTTGGAGCTGCGCCAGTTGGCGCTGTAATAGTTGGTGCTTCACCAGCATTAGCTGTTACTGCCGGTAGGCCATTAGATGATGTCTCTGCCACTGTGTCTTTTCCTCCACATGCTGAAAGGGATGTAATCGCAAGAGCGATAACTGTTGCGATAGCTAGGTTTCTAACTTTTGATTGCATTCTTATCCTTTATTCGAGTTCGCCGATTAATTTGAATTCACCATCACCTAATTGACCCTGCGCTCTATACATCTCAAGCTTCGCGCGAGTATCTGCGATATCAAGATTGCGCATTGTTAACTGGCCAACGCGATCAACTGGACCAAAGGCAGCGTTTTCCGTGCGCTCCATTGATAGCTTCTCTGGTGCATAGCTAAGGGCTGGACCTGTTGTATTAATAATTGAGTAATCATCACCGCGGCGGATGCGCAAAGTAACTTCACCAGTAACTGCAGATGCCACCCAACGTTGTAGAGATTCACGCAACATTAGGGATTGTGGATCTAACCAACGACCCTCATAGAGCAAACGACCTAAGCGACGACCCTCTGCGTGATAGTTAGCAATAGTGTCTTCATTATGAATTGCACTGATTAAGCGCTCATAAGCAATAAAGAGAAGCGCCATTCCTGGTGCTTCATAAATTCCACGGCTCTTTGCTTCAATAATACGATTTTCAATCTGATCAGCCATTCCAAGTCCATGGCGGCCGCCAATTGCATTAGCTTCTCTCATCAAGGCCACAACATCATCAAATGACTTACCGTTGATTGCAACTGGGCGGCCTTGAACAAAAGAAATCTTCACATCTTCAGTCTCGATCTTTACAGCTGGGTCCCAGAAGCGAACTCCCATAATTGGTTGAACTAGTTCAACTGAAGTATCTAAATTCTCTAGAGACTTTGCCTCATGTGTTGCACCCAAGATGTTGGCATCAGTTGAGTATGCCTTTTCAGAGCTATCGCGATAAGGAAGCTTGTGAGCAACTAAGTACTCAGACATCTCTTTGCGCCCACCGAGTTCATTAACAAAGTCAGCATCTAGCCAAGGCTTATAGATACGTAGGTTTGGATTAGCTAAAAGGCCATAGCGATAGAAACGCTCAATGTCATTGCCCTTATAGGTTGAACCATCGCCCCAGATATTTACTGAATCTGCATGCATGGCACGAACCAGCATGGTTCCTGTTACTGCGCGGCCCAATGGGGTTGTGTTGAAATATTGTTTTCCACCTGAGCGAATATGGAAAGCTCCACAAGCAATTGCAGCTAAGCCTTCTTCAACTAATGCGCTCTTGCAATCGACTAAGCGTGAGATCTCTGCGCCGTATTCCTTTGCACGATCTGGTACTGAATCAATATCTGGCTCGTCATATTGGCCAAGATCTGCGGTGTATGTGCAGGGAATCGCACCCTTTTCGCGCATCCAAGCAACAGCCACAGAAGTATCGAGTCCGCCTGAAAAGGCGATACCGACTTTTTCTCCTACAGGAAGAGATGCAAGGACCTTAGACATGAGTGAAGTCTAACCGATAGTGAAGGTGGAAATTTTCTTGGAAAGGGCAGGCACTACGCCCCACTGCGTGGTGATTTCGCGATATCTATCGATATCTAGCGCATCAGGTTGTGCCCCAGTCTTTACTGCACGAATCATGATATTTCGAGGCGTGTGTTCACCCCCGATAAATTCAATAATCTCAACGCGATAACCAACAATGCGCAATATCTGCGCACGAAGTGCATCTGTGAGTAAATCACCCATGCGCTCTTTCATGACACCAAACTTAGTTATCGCCCCCCATGGCTCTGGACTTTGCTCCATCTGCTTTTGAATATCGTGATGGCAACAAGGAGCAATCAAAAGTAGTTTGGCTCCGCCATTTACTGCCCAGGCAATTGCATCATCTGTTGCTGTGTCACAGGCATGTAGTGCGATTGCAACATCGGCCTTGTTGGCAGTTGTTGAAGCAATCTCTTCTGCCTTAAAAGTGATCGTATCTGTGATTCCAAGCTTTGCAGCTATCTCATTGTTTCGATCACGCGATGCTGGGCGAACATCAATTCCAGTCACATGAACGGACATTCCTATGCTTCTTAAATACTGGTGGGCTGCAAAAGTTAAATAGGCATGCCCACATCCCAAATCAACAATTGATAGCGGCTTATCTTTACTTGGCTTTGAAATCTGACCAGCTTCAATTGCTGAGTTAAGTGTGGGAACGAGCAAGCGAAGGAACTCTTCTACTTGTTTGTATTTATCATTCTTCGACGGCTTGATTTGGCCCTTGTGATCCGCAATTCCAACTTCCAGGAGAAAGGGATCAGCTGGATCTAATAGACGTTCTTTCTTCTTATCGTGAGAAAGGTTCTGTTCAAGGCTTTTGTTTTCAAAGTGAACCTGAGCTTCACCACTCTTGGTCATACGAATACTTGTTGAGCCCTCCACGTTATCCACGGTGATATTTG
>JBIIJO010000020.1:0-13364 GCA_044233685.1 Candidatus Planktophila sp. | reverse complement strand
AATCCAAGGAAACGGTTACAAGTCCCTTGAAGAGGGTCAGGCAGTTTCATTTGAGGTCGTACAGGGTCCAAAGGGTCCTCAGGCTGATGCAGTTAATCCTGCCTAATTAAAACCGCTTTACAAATAACCCTCACTGGAAACAGTGGGGGTTATTTTTTTGGTACAGGCGGAATCTCTCCAACTTTTAACTTACGTGCATTAACTTCTTTTACTGGAGATAAATCTTTTCCAGCCTTCCACGCATCTAAATATTTCCACGGCAATACTTCTCCGCGACGCACCCACCACGTTTGAGGTGGGGTTGGCCATGAGATACCAAAATGTAAATGTGGCGCAGTTCCACGGGCACTGCCCGTTGATCCAATACCGCCCAACAACCGTCCAGCTTTAACAACAACTCCGGGCTGAATACTTGCTGGGATTGTTCGCAAGTGAGATCCGTAATAGCGCACACCGTCTTCACCAATGATTGAAACGTAGAGTCCCCCACGATCAATACCTAAATTAGTTTTTCCGCTCCAGCTATCTGTTCGATTTACTTCATCGACCACGCCATTAATGGGTGCCACAAACTTGCACCCAGCCTTAGCCAAAATATCTGTGGCTGCATAATCATGATGAGCTCTGGCATAGTTGACTTCACAGCCTGCCACTGGAAAAACGTAAATAGGTGCAGCGTTTGCGCTACTGAGTGGAAGCAACATCACAAGGGCAAGGAGCGTGGAAATACGGCGCAGATTCATATGTCTGACCTTATCTTTGCCACCATAGAATTAGCCCCGTAACATACGCATGCACTCAAAGAAGTTTTAGGGGCGGTAGCTCAGTTGGTTAGAGCCCAGAACTCATAATTCTGTCGTCGTCGGTTCGAGCCCGACCCGCCCCACTGACGTTCGGCCTCAATACAATTGAAGATCGGTAGAAGTAAGGCAGCCTCTCGGAAACAATTTACTTTTTTTGATGCTTGATAAACTCAAGATTACTTCTACTTGCTGAATAGATCACACCATTCATGACCACAGCTATCATCGATGATGACTGAGTAATGGTGCCGATAGGTGCGGGAAGCGTAATGAGTTTTTTCCAACTAGTACCAGCGTTAGTTGATTCATAAAGAACCTTGCCCGATGATGCAATCAAGCTTCCCTCAATCCAGTCAATCGAATCAACTTCAAATGTTGTTTTTATCACTGAGGAACTCTTGAATGCATTAAGGGAACGGAAAACCTTGCCATCCTTAACTCCCAAGACAGAGGCTCTTATTTTTGGATCAGGGGCGATGTCTGTAAATGGATTCAGGCCACGTTTTGCCCAACTTTTACCGCTATTACTGGAATACATTAGTTGGCCAGAGCCTGAGTCAGCACCGTAAAATTCCTTACCGTTCGTTTCAAGAATGTGAAAATCAACAATTCCAGTCAGAGCCAAACTTTTCCAACTTTGCCCACTATCGGAAGAAAATAAAAGTCCAACTGGATCTTTAAGCTTTGAACCAGCCCCAGGATGTCCACTTGCGTAAAAGCCCTTTGCTGAAATTGCAAGCCCCATAACGTCAAAGCGTTCTGGACTAATTCTCTTCACACTCTTTTCATTGAGGTATTCAAATAATCCTTCGTGCGTGCCAAGAATTATCTGATTTCCCAAGGCCCTGACACTATGAATGTGTGAGAGGGAACCAATGTTTTCTCCAGCTGCCGAAGCGCTGTGGACACTTGCGATTAAAAAACTAAGCAGAACAAAAGTAATTCTTTTCACTCTCACACCCTCCCTGCATAAGGCATCAAGCCATCAACACTATAAATATTTGAGAATCGAAGTCCACTCTTTGTTGAACGAGCTTCCCACATCATGCCCTCACCGGCATAGATGCTGATGTGGTGGATAGTACTAATCGTGCCCTTGTATGAATAAAAGAGAAGATCTCCTGGTTCCATTTCCGACAATGGAATCTGCTTTGTATATGTGTAATACAAACCTGAGTTCAAGCGGTCCCAAATGGGCCAACCTAAACCGGCATATTTATATGCGGCATAAACAAGACCTGAGCAATCGAATGTATTTGGTCCTTCATCTCCCCAGACATAAGGCTTCTTTGCAAGCACCTGCCTTTTTGCAAATTCAACTGCTTTGAGCCGTTGAGCTTGAGATGTTCGTGAACTACTCACTCCTGTTGGTCCACCAGTGCGCCAAATTTTTGCCTGGCCCGTGACCTTTGTTGCCTCATTTGCTCGAGTCTCTTCCAGAATTGCAAGTTGTCGGCGCTGCTCTAAAGTAATGCGAACTTTCTTTGCTGAAGCTAAATCGCGCTGTAGTTTGTCTTGAACTGCCTGAAGCTTATCTACCTCTTTCTGTTGCTCTGCCCGAGCATCAGCTGCTTCCTTCTTTGCATCAGCCACTCGAATTGTGACTACTCTCTGTTCCTCCTGAGCGGCAACGGCAACTACTTTTGCTTTTTGAGCAATCTCCTCAGCTGACTTAAATCGTGAGAGCGTTGTTTTATTGGTTGCCCCCAGATTATCTAGCGTAGACATCCGATCGATAAGTTCTTGGGGACCGCGAGAATCCAGCAGTACTTCAAGATCACTTAAACTCCCCCCTGACCTATATGCATGCACGGCTAACTTGCCAATCTCACGATGTGTAAATGCAACAGATGCAACAGCTTCTTCATAGATTTTGGTAGCGGCTACGGATTTAGCTGTGGCCCGTGCCAATTCATTTCGTGCTGCAACATACTTTGCTTCTGCAGCCTTTGCGATAGTCGTCAGAGCACGCAAATTTCCACGCGCCTTCTCCAACCGCTTGAGCGCATCAGCTGCAACTTTTTTCTTTGCAGCTTCTAACTTCTTGGCAGCTTCAATTTGAGCAAGTGTCGGCTTATGGCTCGTTGCATTACTTGGTGCTGGAAGCACAACCACGCTCAGGGAAATCAAAATAATTTGAATAACTAATATCTTTATTTTCATCATAATCTGCGAGCTCCAACAAATGGCTTCTTTCCAAATACTTTTGTGAAATTCACAACTTCTACTCTTTTACCTGGACGTGGGGCCTGAACCATTTTTCCCCCACCCATATACATGGAGACATGGCTAATCGGCTTACCAAAAAACAGTAAGTCACCTGGCTTTAATGATGAAGCTGAAATATTTTTTCCATATTTAATTTGAATTCGAGATGAATGCGGAAGTGATACACCTGCCTTTTGAAAAGAGCGCATAGTCAATCCTGAACAATCCCAACGTGTTGGTCCCGCCGCAGCCCACACATACACATCTCCGACTTGGGCAAGGGCATATTTCAATGCAATTGAACCTCTTGTGTTATCTCCCTTATAACTTTGTGCATATTTTTTAGAGTCACTGAGAATTCGATTTTCCCTATCTGCCTCTTCCCTTGCCAATCTCTCTCTATCCTCCTTTTTTAGATTGTTCAAGATCTTTTGAGCCTGTGCCAAATCTTCCTTTGCCGCACTTACTTGTCGATTAAGCCTGGATCTTTCAATGCGCAACAGAGTTGTTTTATCAGCTACAACTAATTGAGTTGCTTCCACGTTTTGCTTTTTAACAGCAAATTCTCGGAGTTGTTTTGCATAGTTCCTAGAGACCATATCTAAAACGCCTACATCTGAAAGGTACCTAGATGGGTCTGAAGAAAAAAGGAGATCTAATCCTTCTCCCATTCCAGAGTCAGTGAATTTGGAGACGGCAATGCGTGAAAGGGTCAATCCTGCTAAATTTAATTCTTTTCGTAAGGTCGATTCTTTATTCTCAAGAATAGCCGTCTGCTTTTCTAGCTGCTTGATCCGAATTGTTGCTTCATTCGCCGCCTCAAATTTCTCGGCAGCCAGAGTTCTTAATCTATCCACTTCACGTTGTGCATTTGCTAAGGAAGGGGCAGCCCAACTACTACTTGGTGTAATTCCAAGTAGTAGGGCAAAAACGATAATAAAAACGGGCATGAAAAACCTTTCTCGCAGTTCTTGGACAGAAGCGAGATTGATTTAGATTCGGTGAATGCCCAATTCAGGTAAAGATAAGGTCAGGTTAAGGCTCGTTAGCGGTCTATATGTCATCAAGTGAGATTTTAAGAGAATGAACTTGTCGTGATAAGACTGGTAGAAGATTCTTAAAAGAAACCTGCCGCCAAAAAGTAAAATTAAATAGAAAATCCCCGCACAGATTTTCGTAAATAAATTACCACTACCTAAACCTTGAGTGGCGATAGGTGAATGAGGATGATCACCATGTGAAACATGGGTGACGGCTGCCACTGCCACAGAATTTTGCTCAGCATGGCATGCTTTCGAAACAACAACTGCTGTGCTCACTAGAGTTAGGAGAATGAGTGCAGTACCGACTGCTTTCGTCAAAATCTTACTTTTTTTCGCCACGCCCAATGATAACAAGTAGGAACTTATTTATCCCTTTCAAGCGTGTGTGACCTTACAGATATTTCAAGCCCTAGCCCCATTTTTCACACCGTGAAATACGGGCAATCCCTTCTTGTGAAGGCCCAAGGTGTTGTCGTATTCGAGCTCTAATCAAGCCGACTTAACTACTCTGAGAATTAACTGTGCAGGTCAAAGCGATCAGCGTTCATCACCTTGGTCCACACGGCAACAAAGTCTTTAACAAACTTTTCCTTGTTATCGTTTTGGGCATAGACCTCAGCGTATGAACGAAGAATTGAGTTTGAACCAAAGACTAGGTCTACACGAGTAGCCGTCCAATCAATGCTTCCGCTCTTTCGATCACGGATGTTATAGAGGTTCTCTCCCACTGGCTCCCATGTGTACTTCATGTCAGTAAGGTTGACAAAGAAATCAGTAGTGAGTGCGCCAACATTTTTTGTAAAGACTCCGTGTGATGTGCCTGCATGGTTTGTACCAAGCACGCGCATTCCACCAATCAAGACTGTCATTTCAGGAGCGGTTAGTCCAAGAAGTTGGGACTTATCTAGAAGCAGTTCTTCAGGTGATACTGCGTAATCTTTCTTCACCCAATTGCGGAATCCATCATGAATGGGTTCAAGAACACCGTAACTGGCAACATCGGTTTGTGCCTGCGTTGCATCTCCGCGACCTGGTGTAAATGGAACTGAAACCTTCACACCTGCAGCAGCTGCAGCCTTTTCTACTCCAATGTTTCCAGCCAAAACAATCACATCTGCGATGCTTGCACCAGATTCTTTTGCAATTGGCTCTAGAGCAGCAAGAACTTTGTTTAATCGAGCAGGCTCATTGCCTTCCCAATTACGAGCTGGCTCTAAGCGAATACGTGATCCGTTTGCACCGCCGCGAAGGTCAGAGCCGCGGAATGTTCGCGCACTATCCCATGCTGTTGAAACTAACTCTGAAACAGATAATCCTGCTGCCTCAATTTTAGCCTTAACAGCTGCAACATCATAAGAAGATGTGCCTGCAGGAATCGGATCCTGCCAAATTAACTCTTCTTGCGGAACATCAGGTCCGATATAGCGAATCTTTGGACCCATGTCGCGGTGGGTTAACTTAAACCAAGCGCGCGCAAATGCATCATCTAGACGTGCAGGTTCTGCATGGAACTTCTTAGAGATTTCCAAATAAATCGGATCGATAATCATTGCCATATCTGCATCAGTCATCATTGGGTTATAGCGAATTGATGAGTCCTCAACATCTACTGGCTTATCTGCTTCAACAATATTTGTTGGCTCCCACTGATGTGCTCCTGCTGGAGACTTCACAAGTGCCCACTCATGCTTAAATAACATTTCAAAGTAACCGGCATCCCACTTAGTTGGCTCAGATGTCCAAGCACCTTCAATTCCACTTGTTACGGTGTTTCGACCAACTCCACGCTTTGTGTGGTTATTCCATCCCAAACCTTGCTCAAAAATATCTGCAGCCTCTGGTGCTGGACCCAATAGAGATGCATCGCCATTACCGTGGGCTTTACCAACTGTGTGTCCGCCTGCAGTTAATGCAACGGTCTCTTCATCATTCATCGCCATGCGCGCAAATGTTTCGCGAATATGTTGGGCGGTTAGCGCTGGATTAGAAACTCCATTGATTCCTTCAGGGTTAACATAAATCAATCCCATCTGCACAGCAGCCAGAGGATTTTCCAAAGAGCTGGCATCTGTTGTGTCTGCATATCGTTCATCACTTGGCATCATCAAATCTGGTTCTGATCCCCAATAGATGTCTTTTTCTGGATGCCAAACATCTTCTCGTCCAAAGGCAAAACCGAAAGTTTTCAAGCCCATACTTTCATAGGCGATTGTTCCTGCAAGAATAAATAAATCTGCCCAGCTCAGTTTGTTTCCATACTTTTGCTTAATAGGCCATAGCAAGCGACGTGCCTTATCTAGATTGCCGTTATCTGGCCATGAATTTAGTGGAGCAAATCTAAAACTTCCTGTGCCAGCACCACCGCGTCCATCGGCAACGCGATATGTACCAGCTGAGTGCCAGGCCATACGAATCATTAATCCGCCGTAGTGACCCCAATCTGCTGGCCACCACTCTTGTGTTTGAGTCATGAATTGATGCAGATCCTTTTTCACTGAAGCAAAATCTAAAGTCTTAACTTCTTTACGGTAATCAAAATCCTCACCGAGTGGATTGGTCTTGCGATCATGCTGATGGAGGATGTCTAACTTCAACGCCTTAGGCCACAAATGTGTATTTGACTCACCCGATTGAGTGTTTGCACCGTGTGCTACTGGGCACTTTGCGTCCATGATTCCCCCTGTTTGTTGCCTTCAATTGTGCTTAGTATGGATGTAGCGGTGCAGGCTCGCAAATTATGAGCGATAGGCTGAGTTCATGACCAGAACTATTAAGAAGTGGACCGCTCGTGATGCAGCCAAATGCGTTATCACCCCTTCTGATCTTGACCACAAATACAGTCGAGGAGTTCTCGGTGTAATCACTGGTTCTGCCCAATATCCAGGTGCTGCGGTTCTAACAACTTCTGCAGCTGCTGCAACAGGAATTGGAATGATTCGCTTTCATAGTTCTTCAGGTTTGGCACATTTAGTTTTGCACGCAACACCTTCTTGTGTGGTGCAACCTGGAAAAGTCACAGCGTGGCTTATCGGTTCTGGAATTCACACAAAGAAGTATTCAGATATCACCACATGGCTTCGCCACCGTTGGTTTGTTTTTGCGCACAAGCAAAATGTTCCAACAGTTCTAGATGCTGGAGCGCTTTATTTGGCTGGGTCTTTAGAGCAACCAACTTTGATCACACCACATAGTGGAGAGCTCTCAGCCCTACTTACTGCGCGAGGCGTACCAGTTACGGCAGAGGCGATTGAAGGAAATCCTAAAAAGTGGGTAGTCATGGCTGCCCAAACTTTAGGTGTAACTGTTCTACTTAAAGGATCAATCACTTACGTTGCAAATGATGACTTACTCATAGAACTTCCCGTAGCAACACCTTGGCTGGCAACTGCTGGGAGTGGTGATGTATTGGCAGGAATCATTGGTGCTTTGGTTGCCACTAACACTGTTGAAATACTTAACGACATCAATCATTTAGCCCAAGTTGCTGCAAGCGGTGCCTACATCCATGCTCAAGCAGCAAAGAGCGCATCTAGGGGTGGCCCTATTTCTGCTGAAGTGATTGTTTCTCATATCTCTGGGGCCATCTCTCAATTGATTAAGTAATTTCCTATTCAAGGAGTAATTGTCTACTTCAACGTTAACCTTATAGACATGAACGAACGAGTACTGGTCATAGTCGATGACGCATTTGTGATGTCTACTTTGGTGGCAACACTACGTCTTCATGATATTGATGTGATCGGAGAAGCTAAGAGTGAGAGTATGGGTCTAAACTTGCTTCGACGTTTGCAACCAGATGTCATTTTGCTGGATATGAACCTTGCAGGAATATCTTCAGTGAAAATCGCAGTGAACATGCGCAAAGAAAATCACAACATAGGAATTGTAATTCTTAACACCTGTCCTGATCTACGCTTTATCGGTGAATCTAATGAAGACGTGCCTGCCGGAACCAAGATTCTCATTAAGAAATCTATTGTTGACTTCACTGTTCTATGCACTGCAATTAATGAATCAAAGGCTGCAGCGATTGAAAAACATAAGGTCGCTTGGATAAATGGAAATGCTTCATTTCAAGAGAAAGGCGTTTTGGCATTAATGGCCCATCTAACTGATACACAAGCAGAGGTACTTCGATTGGTCGCTGATGGAATGACAAATGCCCAGATTGGGCGTACACGATATGTCAGTGAAAAGTCTGTGGAACAAGTCATTTCACGAGTTGCACAAGAACTGCATGTGCATCCAGATGCCAATATGAATATGAGAGTGCAACTTGTTGGTGAGTATTACCGTTGGTTAGGCGCGCCACACCACTCATAAAACAGTGTTAATAGGTAAAGTTTGCGCCTATGGAACTGCAAGAAATACGCAATCGATGGAATGAAGTCCTCGATGCGGTATTGGAAGTAGACCGAGTCTCATGGCTTGCTTTCTTTGACGCCCGCTTGGCAGATTTTGATGGCAAGGTTCTTACTTTGGACTTTTCAGATGCCCGTAAGCTTTCTAGTTCCCATGAATTCTCACAGACTCGGCTCAAGCAACAAGCGATACTTACTCAAACAATAAAATCTGTCTTGGCTATTGATGTTGAAATAGGTGAGCGATGAAAATCCGCGCAGCAATCACAGCAATTGCGCTGACTCTTTTGGCTCTGAATGTGCCACAAGTTCAGGCCTCTTCTAGCTCTCTCACCCTTTCCTTGCGACAAACTCCATCGGCAACTGAATCAGTAGTTACCTTTTACGGAACCATAAAGCCAGCTCGATCTGGTTTGAGCGTGAAAATTCAAAGCAATTCATCAGGTGAATGGAAGACCACCCGTTTTTTAACTAAGACCACCAAAGCAGGAACGTGGAAGATTGTTGCTGTTGCAACCTCTTTTGATATTCCGATCAAGTATCGTGCTCAAGTAAATGTTGGGGGCAAAGTTTCCAACTCCCCCATAAAAACAATCACCATTAAAAAACTGCCCCAGATTTCAACCACTGATCCTGCCTTAGTTGTTGAATCTTTCGGTCCTGGTGGTCGCATCCACGGAGCAGATGTGAGTAGATGGCAACATCCCAACGACAAGCCAATTGATTTTTCAGTTGCCTACGCATCTGGACTTCGCTTCGTCATGATTAAAGCCTCAGATACTAGAGATGAAGCAGATGCACTTGCACTTAAGTACCTGATTATGGATCACGCAGCAGCTCAAGCTGCAGGTCTCTATACAGGTTTTTATCACTATGCAATTTTGCCTGATGCAAGTGAGCCTGCAGGAATTATTCGAGATGCAACTGCCCAAGCACAAAAAGTATTATGGAGATTGGCTGCCATCGGTGGTTACACTGAAAAAGATCTTCCCTATGCCCTTGATCTTGAGAGTAAATGTGTCCGAGTCTCCTCTTCAGGTGCCTGCCAGAAATATGCCAGCCGAGCTGCAGTTACTTTGTGGGCAGAAACATTCTTAGGATTACTTAAGGAGAAAACAGGAAGAACGCCAATTCTCTACTCCTATTCAAACTTTCTAGAGAGTTCAATGAATAAGAGTGCGAAGTTGGCTCAATACCCTCTGTGGCTAGCTCAATATGCAATTGATCCCTTTAACCCGATTAATCAACCTGGAATTAAAGCTGGTGGTTGCTACGTGCACTCATGGACTGGCGCTAACTGTGATTCACAATGGACTATCTGGCAATACACATCCTGTGGAATAGCACCTAAATATGGTGTGCCTGGTACTCGACTAGATCTAAACATCTTTAGAGGAAGTTCCTCAGATTTCCTCAATCTCTCTAAAGGTAGCTGGGTACCTTCATTAGTTGATTTAATGCCAAATAATGAACCTACTCAGATGATTATCAATGCACAATCAGCCAGTACAACCAATAAGTCAGTTACTTTCAAAGCAACGGTCACGCGTCCTGATTCATCTCCTGTTGTAACTGGTGCAATTAAACTTGTCTTTGACGCTGCAACTGCGCCAAAGACAAGACCAGTTCAAACAGTTCTGCGTGCCACCAGTGGTGAGTGGACATTGGCAATCAAGGGCGTTCCCGCCGGCACATATAGTGGAAATGTTGTTTATACAGATGTGTCACAAACACATGCACAAAGCTCTCAAGCAGTAACTTTCACAGTGGTCCAAGGCCCAACTCCATCAGCAACACCAGAGCCAACTAAGAAGCCAACTAAGAAGCCTTCAGTTGATGGTTGTTCAAAGCAGATTAAGAACTAACTCTTTCATGCTCTTCTAGAAGTTGATCAAGTGCTTCAAGCTCGCGATCTACTAACTCCTCATAGGCAGCAACAGAGGCTTTACGCTCTTTTGCACTCCACCCAAGAACTGGAGCAATAATCGCTGCAATTTCATCAGCCAGGTGCACACCATGATCACTTGCTTCAAAGGCAATACGTGTGCGGCGTGAAATAACATCATCAACCGTTCTTGCACCTTCATGGCTAGCTGCATATTCAATTTCTGCCTTTATGTAGAGCAAATCTTTATCAACTTTTGCTGCAAGCTTTGGATTTGCCTCGATAAGTTCAAGAACTTCACTAATCATGGATCCATAGCGATTGAGCAAGTGATTAATTGTGTCGGTATCAAGACCACTGCTTTCACTTAAGCGCTCAACCTGCTGGACTAATGCAAAGTAACCGTCAGTACCAACTAGTGGCAGTTTGTCTGTTACTGACTCTGGCTTAATCGCACGAAGTTCTATGACTGCGCGATCAATGGCATCTTTAGCCATCACTCGGTAGGTGGTGTATTTACCACCGGCAATGCTCACAAATCCAGCAGCTGGTCGATCAACTGTGTGTTCGCGCGAGAGTTTGGTTGTTGCAGAGTCTTTGTTATTTGCTACCAGTGGTCGCAAGCCTGCATAAACACCAATAATTTGAGAAACCTCTAATTTAGGAGATAACACACGATTGGCTTGATCCAAAATGTATTGAACATCTTCGCGACTTGCTAAAGGCTCTGCTCTATCTCCTGTGTATGGAGTATCGGTTGTTCCAACAATCCACTTATCGCCCCATGGAATCAAGAACAAAACAGAAACTGGGGTCTTAAGAATAATTCCAGCGTTAGATTTAATTGCTGAGCCTGGTAAAACGATATGCACGCCCTTACTCATTGCCACGTTATAACCTGGCTTTAATTCAAACTTTGCATGCAGTTCATCACTCCACACGCCAGCACACATCACTGTTGCTGTTGCACTGATGTTTATAGTTTTTCCAGACTCTAAATCTTTCGCTTTAACTCCAACAACGCGCTTACCTTCTCGCAAGAGCGAGATTGCACTCACACGTGTTGCAATTACTGCCCCATGTCGAGCTGCTGTTCGTGCGATTGTCATTGTGTGTCGCGCGTCATCTACCTGTGCATCAAAATACTTAATTGCTCCAGTAATCAAATCTGGGCGCAGTGATGGTGCAATCTCATTAATCTGCTTTTGACCAATATGTTTGTGCCAAGGTAGGGCACGTTGGAAACCACGTAGTGCGTCATAGAGCGCAAGGCCTGCACCAACATAAGTTCGCTCTTTGAATTTTTCAGTCAGAGGAAACAAAAATCCAACTGGTTTAACTAAATGTGGTGAGAGAGAAGAAACCATAAGTTCGCGCTCATGGAGTGCTTCTCGCACTAATTTAAAGTCATATTGTTCTAGGTATCGCAGTCCACCGTGGATGAGTTTGCTGGAACGACTTGAAGTTCCAGACGCTAAGTCTTGGGATTCAATCAGAGCAACTTTTAGACCACGTGATGCTGCATCAAGGGCTGCACCAGCACCTGTGACTCCCCCGCCAATAACTAATATGTCAAAAGTTTCGCTCGATAATTCTGAAATGGCGCTATCACGCTGCTGGGGGCTTAGCTGTGATAGGAACATAAGCGTTGATTCTCCATTGCATCTGGGTAGAGTAAGCCTAACTTAATTGTGAAAGGTTTTCACTTCGTGACTTATATCGGCAGTTTGGATCAAGGAACCTCAAGTACTCGTTTCATGATCTTTGACCATTCGGGCAAAGTTATTGGCCAACATCAACTTGAACATCGCCAAATAATGCCTCACCCCGGGTGGGTTGAGCATGATGCAGCTGAAATTTGGCAACGCGTGCAAGAAGTCATCGCTGGAGCCCTCAAGCAGGCCGACATTTTAGGTTCAGATTTAGCAGCCATTGGAATTACCAATCAACGTGAAACCACAGTTGTTTGGGATGTGACCACGGGTCAACCCTTATCCAATGCAATTGTCTGGCAAGACACTCGCACCACCGATTTTCTCTCCTCTTTAACTGATTCTCAAAAAGAGAAGGTTCGCTTCAAGACTGGTTTAACGATTGCTCCTTATTTTGCGGGCAGCAAGATGAACTGGTTTCTGAGCAATGTTGCTGCCGCAAAAAATGAAAATGCTCGAATGGGAACAATTGATTCATGGTTATTGTGGAATCTTTCAGGTGGAGTTCGCGGCGGAGTTCATCAAACTGATGTGACCAACGCCAGTCGCACATTATTAATGAACCTTGAAACCCTTGATTGGGATCAAGAGCTTCTAGATATTTTTGGAGTTGCTCGCAGTTCACTTCCAGTGATCAGATCTTCCTCTGAAGTGTATGCATCCACTGACCCTCACGGTCCATTTGGAACTTCTATTCCAATCGCTGGAATCTTAGGAGATCAACAGGCTGCAATGGTTGGACAAGTTTGCTTTGAACGCGGAGAATCAAAGACGACGTATGGCACTGGAAACTTTGCACTGCTCAACACAGGCACGGAAATTGTTAGATCTAAAAATGGTTTATTAACAACTGTCTGCTTTAAATTCGGAGACCAACCTGCACATTACGCATTGGAAGGCTCTGTTGCCGTTACTGGCTCTGCAATTCAATGGTTGCGTGATCAAGTAGGAATCATTACTAACGCTGCTGAAACTGAAAATCTTGCATCATCGGTCACTGACACTGCAGGTGTCTATTTTGTCCCTGCATTCTCAGGTCTCTTTGCCCCTTATTGGCGAAGTGATGCACGCGGTGCAATCGTTGGTTTAACACGCGCAGCAACTAAAGCCCATCTTGCTCGCGCCGCTCTTGAAGCTATTTGCTACCAAACCCGCGATGTTATGGATGCAATGGTTGCCGATAGTGGCGTTCCAATGAGTGAAATGAGAGTTGATGGTGGCATCACCGCTAACTCACTGTGCATGCAGATGCAGGCTGACATTATGGGAATTGATATCACTCGCCCACTTATTGGTGAGACCACTGCCTTAGGTGCTGCATATGCTGCTGGTTTAGCTGTTGGCTTCTGGAG
>JBIIJO010000019.1:0-13370 GCA_044233685.1 Candidatus Planktophila sp. | reverse complement strand
ATGCGTATTGGTCGCGTCGCTTTCACCGTGTAAGAGTACTTGGACGATACGGTGTAGGGGTTATGACGACATCAGCAAATGAGTTATATGGCTCACCGGAGCCCAAAATCTCAGTCATCCTGCCGGTCCTCAACGAATCAAAATATTTAGAAGAGGCTGTGAAGGCTGTCCTTGATCAGGATTTTGGCGGCGAGATTGAAATTATTTTGGCAATTGGGCCTTCCAATGATGGAACAGAAGTGATTGCTCAATCATTGGCTAAAGCCGATTCGCGTGTTGTAGTTGTTTCAAATCCTTCAGGACGCACAGCTTCAGGACTTAATTTGGCAGTTGCTGCAAGTAGATACTCCATCATTGTGCGAGTAGATGGCCACTCAAAAATTCCTAAGAATTATCTCTCACTTGCTTTTGAAATCTTGAAAGAAACTGGTGCCGTAAACGTTGGCGGAATCATGGCTGCAGAAGGTCACACTGTTTTTGAGAGAGGTGTTGCGCGAGCAATGCGTAGTCCTTTAGGTGTTGGTGCCTCACGTTTTCACACAGGTGGTGGAGCTGCATCGGTGGATACAGTTTACCTAGGGGCATTTAGAAAACAAGCTTTGGTTGCAGTGGGTGGATTTGATGAGAGATTCACACGTGCACAAGATTGGGAGCTTAATTTTCGATTACGTGCTGCTGGAGGAACAATCTTTTTTGATCCTCGACTAGTTGTAACTTATCGTCCACGTTCAACGGTTAAAGCCCTTGCGAAACAGTATTTCGAATATGGCCGTTGGAGACGAGTTGTTTCTCGCAGACATGAAGGAACAATTAATTACAGATATCTTGCCCCGCCATTTACCGTAATCGGAGTTGCTTCATCACTAATTCTTGGCGCAGTTGTTTCACCTATTCTTTTCGTGCCAGCGTTGGTATATGCGTTGTTTATTCTCATTGCATCGGCAAGAATTGGAAAATCACTTGCTGAATTTGTCTCGTTGCCACTTATTTTGCTGACAATGCATATGACATGGGGTATTGGCTTTCTAACTTCGCCAAAGTCGTTAGCGCCTGCGGTAACCTTACGACCGTGAGCACTCCAACGCAGGTCTATGAGCCATTTCGCGCTGGCCTGCCACCCCTGAGGAAATATTGGAAGTCTCTCTGGTCGCGCCGCACATTCATCTCTGAATACTCGCGCTCAGAACTTCGGGAACAGCATTTTGACTCAGCATTTGGTCAACTATGGCTAGTTCTTAATCCCTTGCTGTTATCAGCTGTTTATTTCTTGTTAATCGTGATCATTAGCGGGTCATCTGACAGCACGCGGTATGCACATCTAACTGCGACGCTTTTTCTCTTTTATTTAGTAGCTAACTCTTTAACAGGTGGCGTGAAGTCAATTACAGCAGGCCAACGCTTGATTCTAAACACAGCTTTCCCTCGCATTATGTTGCCAGTCTCAGCAGTTGTAATTGCAATTTTTAAATTCCTGCCAACTCTTGCCGTCTTTCTGGCAATCAGGACAGTTTTAGGTCTGCCATTTGCTTGGGAAATGTTTTGGGCTATTCCAGTGCTGCTAATAACCATGTTGTTGGCATTGGGTCTTGCAGTGACAATTTCCTGCATTAATGTGTATTTCCGCGACATTGCAAGTTTCTTGCCATACATGACACGCACCCTTTTGTATTTGTCACCCATCTTGTATGAAGCATCCGACTTGAAGCCTGAGCTAAGAACTCTTGAACTCTTCAATCCACTGTTTCCAATTTTAGATAGTTGGTCTCGTGCTTTAGTTCATGGGCAGCCACCACTTACTTCTCACATGCTCATCGGTCTTGGTTGGGCAGTTGGAATTTTCTTAATAGGTACATACTTCTTTTTATCAAGGGAGCGTGAATTTGCCGTCCGTCTCTAACTCTCATAAGACCAATGAAGTTGCCGTATCAGTTCGCGGACTTGGCCTTACATACACGACTGCAATTGATCGCAGACCAACTCTAAAAGCACGCGTTAAGTCATTGGGTCGTGGCGGAAAACAAACTCGCGTTATCCGTGCATTGGATGAAGTAAATCTTGATGTTGAATATGGCCAGGTATTAGGAATTATTGGAACAAATGGTGCAGGCAAATCTTCACTGATGCGCGTTATTGCAGGAATTTTGCCACCCACACAAGGGCGAATTGAAGTCTATGGAAGCGTTAGTACTTTGCTTGCTCTGGGCGTTGGCTTTAACCCTTCAATGTCAGGCCGAGACAATGTTTATTTAGGTGGATTAGCTGCGGGAATGTCACGCGATGAAATTGATAGCCACTTCGAAGAGATAGCAGAATTCTCTGAATTAGGTGAGGCAATCGATGCCCCAATGCGCACATATTCATCAGGTATGTATGCCCGCTTAGCATTCTCGGTTGCAGCAACTGTTCGACCAGATATTTTGATTGTTGATGAAGCGTTGAGTACTGGTGATGCAAAGTTTAAAGAAAAATCTCTCAATCGCATCAAGGAACTGCGAAGTGATGATCGTGCATTAATTTTAGTCAGTCATGCAATGGCTACACTGGAAGATGTCTGCAATGACGTTGCTTGGCTCCATAAGGGAAAACTTGTTCAACGCGGAGATCCAAAAACTGTGATTACTGCATATCGTGAATTTTTGCAGGTAGGAAAGAGCGCAGCCATCGATGAGGATGTCTAAAGCTTTTCTAGCTCTGTTGCTAGTTTTTTCAACATTGATTCCCACTGCACATGCGGTGGATATACCTGCAACCTTTTCATTCCAAGGTTCAGGTTATGGACATGGCGTTGGCTTAAGTCAGATGGGCGCACGCTACATGGCCAATGCAGGACAAAGTGCTGAGCAGATCATCAAGTATTTCTATAAGGATGTTGAGATTGAACCAAAAGATGATTCGAAAATTCTACGAGTCAACATTGGACACCTCATTTCTAGTGCAAAGATTTCAAGCACGCTAAAGGGATCACAGCTTCAAATCATTCAAGGAGATGCGGGTAGCGAAAGCGTTATCCCAGTATTTTCCTTGGCAGATTCAATTAGCTTCTCGATAATTGGCTCAACGGTTAGCCCACGGATAACAAATGGGAAAACTTCACAGGTACTACCTCGAAGCAGAGTTTTCACAGTTCGTTGGTCTGGCACTCGCTATTTAGAAGGGCCAGAGACAGTCATATCGGTTAATCACTCAGGTGTATCTCAGCGACTTCGATATGGACAGATTCAAATTAAGGCTGTTAAAACCCCAACGGGATATCGAATTGCAATGACAAACTCAGTTCGATTAGCTGATGAGTATCTCTGGGGTATTAGTGAGATGCCATCCTTTTGGCCGGTTGCAGCACTTGAAGCGCAAGCAATTGCTTCACGCACATATGCGTTGAGTAAGGCGGGCGTATATAGAAGTGCTTGCGATTGTGATTTATATGGATCGATTTCTGATCAAACTTTCCTGGGTTATGCCAAGGAGATTGAGAAGAAGTTCGGTGTGGTTTGGAAAGATGTTGTTACGCGAACTGCGGGTTTAACGATCACACAATCTGGTTTACCAATTACTGCCTATTTCTCCTCTTCATCAGGTGGCAAGACAGAGCTTGCGCTAAATGCCTGGGGTAGTGCAAGGGCTTACACGCAGATTGTCGATGATCCTGGTTCATTAGACCTCACTATTAATCCACGATTTGTTACATGGAATCGAGAAGTACCACAAGGCGTCATTGCTGCGGCATTTGTTTTGCCTGATGTAGTGAGTTTAGAGATCTTAGGAATGAATGAAAGTGGAACAGTTGCTCAGATTCAAGCAACTTCTAGTAGTGGTGTGAAGGTTGCTCTTCGCGGTGAGACTTTTAGAAGTAGAACTAAAATACCTTCAGCGTGGTTTAGCTTAGTTAGCGTGCAGAATTGAATTAAGTCCGCCCCAAGTACCAGTGCGGTTAATTGCTTCAAGTGCACCATCAAGTGAGTTACGTCGAAAGAGTAAGTTGTTTCCACCAGATAGTGCTGCAGCCTTAACAATTTCACCATCAGGCAAACGGATCTTTGATGCAGCTGTCACATAAGTTCCAGCTTCAATTACGCAGTTATCACCTAGTGAAATTCCACAGCCAGAGTTTGCGCCTAGAAGTGATTTCTCACCAATTGAAATCACTTCTTTTCCTCCACCGCTGAGCGTTCCCATAATGGATGCGCCGCCGCCAACATCTGAGCCATCGCCCACAACAACACCAGCTGAAATTCGACCCTCAACCATTGATGTTCCAAGTGTTCCGGCATTGAAGTTAACAAAACCTTCATGCATAACTGTTGTGCCTGAAGCTAAATGAGCTCCAAGTCTTACGCGATCAGCATCAGCAATACGCACTCCACTCGGGATTACGTAATCAACCATGCGTGGGAATTTATCGACAGAAAGAACTGTTACGTGTCCATGCGCAGCCTTTAGACGTGCACGAGTTAATTCAAAACCGTCAACAGCGCAAGGTCCAAAGTTTGTCCAGACAACGTTATTGAGTAAGCCAAATATGCCTTCGAGCGAGAGGCCATGAGGCTTAACTAAGCGATGAGATAACAGATGTAAACGCAAATACGCATCTTTTGCATCAGCAGGTGCTGCAGTGATATCAATTTCAACTGCAACTAGTTCTCGAGTCACTCCGCGAGCATCATCTTTGCCGACTAACGCGCTTAGTTCATTAGGAACAGTTGCTGGCAAGGAAGCAAGTTGCGGCGCCGGAAACCAAACATCAAGAGTTTTTCCGGCAGCCATCGTTGCAATGCCGTGGCCAGATGCAATGGTGGTCATGTCCTAAGCCTAACCCCTATCCTTACCCGCATGCGCATTGCAGTCTTTTGTTCATCATCGCCAACGATTGACCCTAAGTATGTAGACCTTGCCTTTGAACTCGGTGGGGCTATTGCAGCTAACTCATGGGAATTAGTCACTGGGGGCGGTCACATTTCAATGATGGGCGCAGTTTCTAGGGGAGCTCGTCAGGGCGGCGGACGAACTATCGGCGTTATCCCACAAGCCCTTGTTGATATTGAATTCGCTGATCACGATAACGATGAACTACATGTCGTTGAGACGATGGGTGAGCGAAAGGCGATGATTACCGATATTGCAGATGCTTTTATTACATTGCCTGGCGGTGCAGGAACTCTTGAAGAGTTCTTTGAGATTTGGGTGGGACGCTATTTAAAGTTTCACAATAAGCCAGTTGTAATTCTAGATCCATTTGGAATCTATAACCCCTTACATGAATTAGTCGAGCACCTAGAAGTTGAGAACTTTATTAAGCCGGGGATGCGGGAGTTGATTTCTTGGACAACAGATGTGACGCAAGCACTAAAGGCCTGTTCTTAATGTCAAGTAATCACATTGCAATTTCTTTAAAAATTAATGCACCAATACAAAAAGTTTGGGATTCGCTTGCACAATGGGAAAAACAAGGCGAGTGGATGCTTCAGACTAAAGTCTGGGTAACTTCAGAGATCACAGAAGGCGTTGGAACATCCATTAATGCATTCACTGGCGTTGGTCCATTTGGAGTTTTGGATTCAATGACAGTTACTTCATGGCAGCCTCCGCACACATGCGATGTGCTCCACACCGGCAAAATAATCAAAGGAACAGGCAGATTTCATTTACGTGAAATCACTTCAGATACAACAATCTTTGACTGGTCCGAAGAAGTTATAGCTCCGCGCATACTTTTCTTGGCGATGCTTCCTGCGCTCTATATTGGTGTGAGAATCTCTTTATCCCGCTTTGCACGAACATTCCGCTGAGAGCATCCTCAACCGCATAGGCGTTAAGAGCCAGTAGCCTTATAACCATGAGCGAGTCCCCAACATTGGCCCAGGTGCTGGCCTCGCTGCCTGAAGAAGAGCGGATCATCTTGACCTTGCATTACGTGCGCCAGATGTCACCGAGTGAGATTGCCCTAATGCTTCAGGTGCCAGAGCGCGCAGTTGATGCTGTCATTTCGGCTGGAAAAGCCAGATTGAGCGCGGTTCTAGGCTTTTAACGCCTTCTCGATTTCGCGCTTGTGCTCTAAATGCGAGATACTTCTCCTCTTGAACTTTCCTCGTCCATCTTTAAAGGAGTCCCCACATGGCAGCCATGAAACCTCGTACCGGTGATGGTCCAATGGAGGTCACTAAAGAGGCTCGCTCACTTGTGATGCGAATTCCACTAGAGGGTGGCGGACGCCTAGTCGTCGAACTCAACTCTGAAGAAGCTAATAATCTCAGCGCCGCACTTCATGCCGCGGTTGCATTAGTTAAGAAGTAAATCACTAACAGGCGATAGCCTTCAACGCATGTTCTGGACTCTTAAAGCTGCCAAGCCTCAACTCTCAATAGCCACTAGCGCTGATTCAATTGCGCTCGCTTTTGCTAAAGATTCAGAAGGAGTTGTTTCATTTTCTGCCCCTGGAAATCTAGTTCAGGATATTGAAAAGTTTTTTGATATTAGCCTTTTGGATGAGCTGTCATTCTTTTCTCCCACATACAAGTCGGGGGAATTATTTGAAATTCCTGTCAGTTCACAGGATGCCCAAACAGATCGTATATTTCTAGTGGGAGTTGGTGATTCATCAACTGCATCACTTCGTATTGCCGCCACAACAATTGCTAGAAAAGTTCGTGGAAAGAACACCACCGTCTACTCTGCATGTGCAATGAATAGTAAAGACGTTAAAGCACATGCAATCGCTCTGACCTTAGGTGCCTACCTTTGGAATCTCAAAACTGGAGAGCCTGCAGGTAAGCCAAATTTCCTAGTAGCTACAAACGAAAAAGAGGTTATAGATGTTGCTATCGCTATTTCGAAAGCAGTTACGCGCGCTCGTGATTTGGTGCATACGCCTTCTAATATTAAGAATCCTGCGTGGATGGCTACAAAAGCCCAAGAATTCGCCAAAGGAACCGGGCTCACAGTAAAAGTACTTGCTGGAAAAGAACTCAAAGAATTTGGTGGATTACGCGCTGTTGGTAATTCATCTCCAAAACCCGGACCACGCTTTATTGAAGTCGGGTACGCACCTTCAAAGAAGAAAAATGCGATTAATGCCCTTCCACACGTTGTATTGGTGGGCAAAGGAATCACTTATGACACTGGTGGAATAGTTCTCAAACGCCCTTATGACTTGATGATTCCAATGAAAAGTGACATGACAGGAGCAGCGGTAATTCTGGCAACGCTAACTGCGCTGGAGGAATTACAACCAAATATTCGCGTAACAGCGTTAATGATGTGTGCTGAAAACGCATTTTCAGGCACCGCCCAGCGTCCAAGTGATGTTATTACTCACTATGGCGGAACAACTGTTGAAGTAACTGATACCGATGCAGAGGGACGTTTAGTTCTAGCTGATGGCTTGGCTTATGCCGATAAAAACTTAGATCCTGATTATTTGGTAGATATTGCAACTTTAACTGGATCAGCAACCTTAGGACTTGGTAAGCAGCACGCCGCGATGTATACGCGAGATGAGCAACTTGCACGTGATTTGGAGTTTGCAGGTATTGAATCTGGCGATCGGGTCTGGCATATGCCATTAGTTGATGATTATAAAGATTCTCTTGCAAGTGATGTGGCCGATTTCAATAATATAGCTAAAAAAGTTAAATACTCTGGGGGCTCAATTATTGCAGCACTTTTCCTAGAACACTTTGCTGGCAATCGCCGTTGGGTTCACTTAGATATTGCTGGCCCTGCACGAAGTGAAGCTGATGCTGGCGAAAATCCCAAAGGTGGAACTGGCTATGGAGTCCGTTTACTAACACAATGGATAATGAATCTTAAATGAAAATAGATCCTCATTCATATGCTGAAAGCTTTATAACTGAAGATCCATTCAAAACCTATGCTCGTGCTCGCGGAGTTGAGATTGGTGCACATGATGTCACCCCAGGAGTAGGTGCTTATCTCAAGCATTTAGCTTTTACACTCTCCGCACAATCAGTCGTTGAAATTGGAACAGGCTCAGGTGTTGGAAGTCTGTGGTTGTTAGATGGGATGTTGGCTAGCGGCACTCTGACTTCTATAGATGATGAAATGGAACATACACAGATCGCAAAATTGGCATTTGCTGATGCAGAGATTTCTCCCACTCGCTATAGATTGATTACCAACTCAGTTTTAGATGTTATTTCAAAGTTAACTGATAGGGCCTATGACTTAGTTGTAGTCCGCCATGATCCTCAAGATTTAGCCTTTGTGATAAGTGAAGCGCATCGCATCTTACGAAGTGGCGGGGCAATGGTTATTGATGGCTTTTTTGGAGGCTCAAAGGTCAACGATCCAGCTCAGAGAGACCCAAAAACTGTGGCGCTTCGCGATGCTGGGAAAATCATTAAAAATGACACAGAGCATTGGGTGAGTACGTTGCTTCCAACTGGCGATGGTTTGTTAGTTGCAACAAAGTTATAGGAAGATATGAACATGATTTTTCCTAGAAAAAAGGTAACCCACAATGTTCGACCTTGGTGGGAAACAAGTGCGCCAAGTAAGAGCTCACGAGGCAAGGTATTTATCATCGCGTTACTTTCAAGTTGCCTTGGTGGTTTTCTAGGAGTTACAGCGACAGGTGGAACTATTTTTAATTCTGCCAACATTGTGAATTCTTCCAGCACAATCGAGCGTGCACCAGATTCTGTTGCGGGAATTGCTGCCAGAGTTTTGCCCTCAGTTGTTTCTGTTAACACTCGCTCTGCAACAGGCCGTGGGGGAACTGGTTCCGGTTTTATTTTCGATAGTAACGGTTACATCTTGACTAACAACCATGTTATTGCCGGTGTTGGTAACGGAAATGGTGCAATACGAGTTACTTTGAACAATGGTGATATCTATAGCGCGAGCATAATTGGTCGTGATGCATCTTATGACTTAGCAGTTATAAAAATCAGTGCGACGAATCTGCCAGCACTTGAGTTTGGCGATAGTGACAAAGTTGCTGTTGGAGACTCTGTGATTGCAATTGGTTCACCGCTTGGACTCTCAGGTACTGTGACACTTGGAATTATTAGCGCTAAGGATCGACCAGTAACTGCTGGTGATTCTGGTTCTGGAAGCTCATTCATTAATGCACTACAAACCGATGCTGCAATCAACCCAGGAAATTCTGGAGGCCCACTAGTTGATGCAACAGGGGCGGTCATTGGCGTTAACTCAGCAATCGCAACTCTAGGTTCATCCTCACAAACCGGTTCAATTGGTTTGGGTTTTGCAATTCCAATTAATCAAACGAGAAAAACTGCGGATCAATTGATTAAATCCGGCAAAGCAACATATCCGTTCTTAGGCGTTTCATTGGATATGAATTACAGTGGAGTTGGTGCACTTGTTGCCAATTCAGGCACATCTATTTTGCCTGGCGGACCAGCAGCTAAAGCTGGAATTCGTGCGGGTGACTTAATCGTTAGATTTGAAAATAGGGCCATTGATTCCCCTGAACAATTAATTGTTGCCATCCGCTCTATGAATGTGGGGGATAAGGTCACCCTGACTTACATCCGAGATAATAAAGAGGTCACAGTCACCGTTACCTTGGTAGCTGGCAATAACTAGAGACCGATTTAGCAGGTAGGCTTTCGCTATGTTCTTTGATCTCGGCGCGGGTGAAATTCTCGGCTTGGCTATTGTGGGAATGCTTTTGCTGGGTCCAGAGCGACTACCAAAGGCAGCTGCAGAGGCTGCAAAGTGGGTAAAGAAAGTTCGCACCTTGTCACAGACAGCAACTGCTGAACTCCGAGAGAACTTAGGACCTGGCTTTGAAAATCTTCAGCCAGCAGATCTACATCCAAAGACTTTTGTAAAAAAACAGTTGGGTGATTTGTTGGATGAAACGCCAGCGACAAAACCAAAGCGACCAACTGCAAAGATTGACCCAGACCTCATATGAACTTTATCGATTCACTCAATGATGCACTCTCAAAGGTTCAGGATCCCGAACTCCATCGTTCTATAACCGAACTTGGAATGGTTGAAGATCTCACTGAGGTAAACGGCGACGTGAGCATTAAAGTTTTGTTAACGATTTCTGGTTGTCCGATGCAAGATCGACTACGTGGTGATATCACTACGGCCCTTAAGAATGTCGAAGGCGTGAAGAGCGTTGAATTAGCTTTTGGAGTCATGTCACAAGAGCAACGTGATTATGTTAAAAAAGTGGTTCGTGGTGGCCGTGAAAAGACAATTACCTTTGCCCAACCAGAATCCCTCACACGAGTTATTGGCATTGCTTCTGGAAAAGGTGGTGTTGGAAAGTCATCTGTGACTGCAAACCTTGGAGTTGCATTTGCTAAAAAAGGTTTACGCGTTGGAATATTAGATGCAGATGTCTATGGTCACTCAATCCCTCGCTTAATGGGTTTAATGGGTCAGCGACCAACTGCTATTGATCAACTCTTTATCCCACTGGAGTCTTTTGGCGTAAAAGTAGTTTCAATGGAGATGTTTAAGCCAGAGCGCTCAGATCCAGTTGCTTATCGTGGGCCACTATTACACCGCGTGCTTGAGCAACTTCTTTCAGATGCCCACTGGGGTGATCTAGATGTTTTACTCATTGATCTACCTCCCGGCACTGGCGATTTAGCTATTTCACTAGGCCAGCTGATTCCAAACTCAGAGATAGTTGTAGTAACAACACCTCAAATTGCTGCAGCCGAGGTTGCAGAACGTGCAGGAAGAATTGCGCACCAGATTCATCAACGTGTTATCGGTGTTATTGAAAACATGTCTGAATATGGCTGCCCAACATGCGGTGAGAAGATTGCACTCTTTGGTTCTGGTGGCGGTGAGGAAACCTCAAGGCGCTTATCGGCACTTGTTGGCATCGATGTTCCGCTTCTAGGCAAGATCGCCTTTAATCCAGAGCTTAGAACCGGTGGCGATGATGGAGTACCGCTAGTTCAAGCTGTACCTGATTCTGATTCTGCGCAGTCGATTCTTGCGATTGCAGAAATTCTTGTTAAGCGAAGTAAATCTCTAGTGGGTGTTCGCCTAGGTATTTCTCCGGAGAGCAATTGAGTTCGCAAACAGATTCGCGCGATAGTCACACAACTATTCCGGCAAGACCAGACTTAATTCGTCTCGGTATTGGAATCATGGGCATTGGAACTTCAGGCCCACTTATTGCAATGAGTGCAATGTCAATTCCCACGTTGATTTTTTGGAGAAACCTTGGTGGCTCACTCTTAACACTTCCCTTTGCTCTCAAACATCCAAGGGATCGCGAAGGCATAAAGTGGTCAGTTATTGCCGGCTTTATTTTAGCTATTCACTTCGTTGGATTCTTTCTAGCAATGCGCTGGACAACAGTTGCAGCAGGTACAGCACTTGTTGCACTGCAACCAATTTTTGCTGCTTTGTTTGTAAAGCTCAGCGGTGGTCATATTCCTTCTAAAGCCTGGCTTGGGATGGTTGTTAGTTTTTCTGGCGTGCTTTTGATTTCAGGGATTGACTTACAGATCTCTCTTCGAGCATTTTTAGGAGATATTGCCGCACTAGTTTCTGCAGCCTTAGCTGCTCTTTACATGATGGCTGGTTCACGAGCACAGCGCACAGTGGAGACAACTGTATACACGACAGTTTGCTATTTCGTTTGTGCCATGACCGCTCTACCAATGGCGTTGCTGATGGGGTTTCCAATATTTAACTTTGATGGGCGCGAATGGTGGATTCTTTTAGGTCTAGTTGTTGGTGCACAGATTTTGGGCCATTCAATGTTTAATGCCGCCCTCAAGCGAGTATCACCAGCAATTGTTTCTCTTATTATCTTTTTCGAAGTTCCAGTTAGTTCAATACTTGCTTTCTGGTGGCTTGGACAAAATCCTCCACTGGGTATCTATCCGGGAATTGCACTGATTTTGACTGGATGCGTTTTAGTCGTAACTCGCTCTAGACCTACGGCTATGGAACTTGCACCATGATTGATTTGCACACGCACACCAACAAAAGCGACGGAACAGATAGTCCCCGCGAACTAGTAAATAAAGCAATAGTTCAAGGATTAACGGTTCTGGGTATCAGTGATCACGACACCACTTCTAGTTGGCAAGAGGCCACTGAAAGTTTACGTGGCAATTTACAACTAGTACTGGGCAGTGAAATATCCTGCTTAACCGAAGACGGCATTAGCGTGCATATGTTGGGGCTTCTCTTTGATGGTGCACATGAGCAGATGCAAGTCATGCTTGAGGAAACGCGCGATGGACGATTACCGCGGATGCGCAAGATGGTTGAAAAGATGCAAGCTGCTGGAATTGATATTTCAATGGCAGATGTTGAAGCTGCGCGCCCTGAAGGTGCAACTCTTGGGCGTCCTCATTTAGCAGATGCATTAGTAAACAAGGGAGTCATAAGTACGCGCGATGAAGCTTTTCAAGGCATGCTCAATAATGAATCCGAGTTTTATGTTTCTCATGCAGCACCCACGCCTGCTCAAGCAATTGCAATGATTCGAAAGGCTGGAGGAGTGGCTGTAATTGCACATCCTTTTGCATCACATCGCGGTCAAATTCTTAAGGCAAGTGATTTTCAAGAGTTAGTTGCTGCTGGATTAAACGGAATAGAAGTTGATCACAGAGATCAAAACCCAGAGGAAAGAGCGATGTTGCGCTCAATTGCCACGGAATTAGATTTAGTAATAACTGGCTCCAGCGACTATCACGGAAGCGGTAAACTCAACGCACTTGCAGAGTTCCAAACCAGCCCAGCTCAATGGGAAAAACTTGAATCTCTTGCCGATAAACGAAGGGTGGTACGGGCATGAAAGTTAGCGCTTTAACCTTTGCCGTCCAATCATTTGTAACTTTATTTGTAATCATGGATCCACCTGGTGCTACGCCAATTTTCTTAGCCCTCGTTGCAGATAAGTCTGCAAAAGAGCGCAGGATTCTTGCTATCAAAGCAGCCTTAGTTTCTCTGCTTGTGATTTCGATGTTTGCATTATTTGGTCGCTTTATTTTGAGCTATCTCAATGTTTCAATCGCAGCATTACAAGCTGCTGGCGCACTACTACTTTTGCTCATCTCCTTAGATCTTTTAACCGGAGGCAAGGGAAGCGGTCGTGGTGATTCTAAAGATGAAAACATTGCACTTGTACCTCTAGGAACACCTTTACTTGCTGGACCTGGCGCAATCGTTGCAACAATGATTTTCGTTCAGCAAATAGATAGCCCAAGCATGGCTGCGGGCTTAGTTGGTGCGGTGATTGCGGTTCACGTTGCTATTGCAGCAGCGCTGATGGCTTCCACAACTATTATGAAAGTAATTAAGGAAGCTGGCGTAACACTTGTGGCACGCATCGCTGGTTTGTTACTTGCAGCCATTGCAGTTCAGATGCTGGTGGATGCAATTCGAGTTTTTGT
>JBIIJO010000088.1:0-3372 GCA_044233685.1 Candidatus Planktophila sp. | reverse complement strand
GCAGCCATCTATCCCAATGGAAAACCTCCAACAGATTTACCAAAGATTTCACCTGCGACAAAGCCTAAGGAGGCGCCATGAGCCAAATAGCTGCGCGCCAGCGCCTTTATCGTCGCCAGAGAAGTTCGATTTTTCATGGCTTTGACCCAGTATTAACTGCAGCAGTTGCAGTGCTTTTATTTATTGGCACATTGCTTGTCTATGCCGCAACTCGTGATTGGTATGCGCGCAATGGTTTAGATCCTCAGTATTACCTTAAGCGCCATGTCATTAACATCGCCATCGGTGCACTTTTGGCGTATGGCACAACAGTTATTGACTATCGCCTTCTTCGTGCTTACACACCGATTGTCTGGGGCTTAGGTGTTATTGGCTTAATCATCGTTTTGATTCCAGGTTTAGGTAGTGAAATCAATGGTGCTAAAGCCTGGATTGCACTGCCTGGAGGTTTCCAGATTCAGCCGGCAGAGCTAGCAAAAATCTCCATCATTATTGGTATGTCCATGATTTTATCTGAGCGAACCCACGATAGTGATGAACCTACTTCTAGAGATGTTCTTCAAGCTCTAGCAGTTGCAGCTATTCCAATAATCTTTATTTTGATCCAGCCTGATATGGGAACAGTTTTTATCATCTCTGCTTCCGTGGTAACAATCATTGCAGTTTCAGGCTCGCCAACTAGGTGGGTTGTTGGCCTTTTACTAGTTGCAGTCTTGGGAGGCGTTGTTGCAACAAACACTGGAGTTATTAGCGATTACCAGATTAAGCGCTTGCAAACTTTCGTAGATCCAACCGTTGACACACAAGGCACCGGATACCAACTTCGCCAAGCCCGCATCACTGTGGGCTCTGGGGGATTAATTGGAACTGGATTATTTAATGGTCCACAAACCAATGGCCGATTTGTTCCAGAGCAACAGACAGACTTTATTTTCACCGTTGCAGGTGAAGAGTTAGGTTTTCTAGGTAGTGGATTAATTGTGATTTTGTATTTGATTATGCTCATGCGCGCTTTTGCTATTGCGCGAAGAACGAGCGATCCCTTTGGGCGCTTGGTAACAACGGGTGTAATTGCATGGTTTGCTTTTCAGATATTTGAAAATATTGGAATGACCTTAGGGCTCATGCCAATGACGGGTGTGCCACTGCCATTCATCTCATACGGTGGATCATCGATGTTTGCCACATTGATAGGTTTTGGCCTGCTCCAGAACGTTCACGCTCGCTCCAGGGGCTGAAGTAGGCATTTAGCCCCCTATCTGCCATACTTAGGGCACATAGTTCAGCGCGGCTCGCGAATCCATCGCGGTAAAAGCCCAGCGCGAACAGGTAAGAAAAACCTAAAACAGGGATTTTTTAACGAGATAAGCGTTTTAAAAGACGCATAGAGGATTTGGTGCCATGGCTATTGAGCCTAAAACACCGCGCAAGCGTGCGGTTAAGAAAGCTTCAGCAAAAGCAGAAGCAAGCGTTACTGAAGTAACAACAGATGAGCCTAAGAAAGCTACGCGCAAAAAAGCAGCTATTCCGGTTCCAGTATTTCAAGCAGCCCCTGATAAGCCAGTAGCAAAAGCTGCGCGCAAAAAGGCAGAGGTTGCAGAAGCTCCAGCAGCAGATGCACCAGCCGCAGATAGCACCGATCGTCCAGATCGCAACCGCCGCCGCCGCCGTGGTGGCCGTGGTCGCCGTAAGCCTGGCGCAGATGTTGCAACTAATGAAGATTCAACAGAGGAAACCGGTGAAGAGGCAGTTGATAGCGATGGAACAACACATCGTCGCCGTCGCCGTCGCCGCGCAGCAGGAGATGCTGAGGGTGTAACACCAGGTGAAGTAATTGATGAAGATGGTGTTGTAACAGTTGTTAAGGTCCGTGAAGTTCGCGAGCGTCCTGCTCGCCCGGCACGTACTGAACGCCCAGATCGCAATGATCGCCGTGGGGGACGTCGTGATCGCAACGATCGCAATGACCGTGGCGCTCGCTCTGAATACCGCGAGCCATATCGCAAGCGTTCAACAGTTATCACTGATGGAGAATTCCTAGCACGCCGTGAAAATGTTGATCGCGAAATGCTTGTTCGCCAGATTGCAGATCGCACACAGATCGCCGTAATTGAAGATGGCGTGATGGTTGAGCATTACGTGAACCGCAATAGCAACGTTTCATACGTTGGTAACGTCTACTTAGGTCGCGTTCAAAACGTTCTTCCATCTATGGAAGCTGCATTCGTTGATATTGGTAAGGGTCGTAACGCTGTGTTGTATGCCGGTGAAGTTAACTGGGATGCTGCAGGAATTTCTGAATCTGAACCACGCAAAATTGAAACTGTATTAAAGACTGGCCAGCCAGTATTAGTACAAGTTACAAAAGATCCTATTGGTCAAAAGGGTGCACGTTTAACTAGCCAAATTTCATTGCCAGGACGCTATGTTGTTTATGTTCCAGGTGGCGGAATATCTGGTATTTCAAAGCGTTTACCTGAAACTGAGCGCACACGCCTGAAAGCAATTTTGAAGAACTTAATCCCAGAAGAAGCGGGCGTCATTGTTCGCACAGCTGCTGAAGGTGTGAGCGAAGAAGATTTAACTAGTGATGTGGCACGTCTTAAGGCTCAATGGGATGACATCTATGCCAAGACTCAAAACACGAATTTCAATCCACCTGTGGCTCTCTACCAAGAGCCAGATCTTGCTGTTCGAGTTATCCGAGATATCTTCAATGAAGATTTCCGCAAGCTCACTGTGCAAGGTGCAACTGCTTGGGATGAAGTCACAAGTTATCTTGGCTTTATTGCCCCAGAGCTAACAACAAAGATTGAAAAATACACAGGCACCGGCGATCTCTTTGCAGACTTTAGAGTAGAAGAGCAGCTGGCTAAGGCATTTGATCGTAAGGTCTACCTGCCCTCAGGTGGCTCACTTGTTATTGATCGCACTGAGGCAATGATTGTTATCGACGTTAACACCGGTAAATTCATTGGTAAGGGCGGAAACCTTGAAGAGACTGTCACTAAGAACAACTTAGAAGCAGCTGAAGAAATTGCCCGTCAACTACGCCTTCGTGACTTAGGTGGAATTGTTGTCATTGACTTCATCGATATGATTTTGGAATCAAACCGCGAGATGGTTTTGCGCCGCCTCGTTGAATGTTTGGGCCGCGATCGCACCAAACACCAGGTTGCAGAAGTTACTTCCCTTGGTCTTGTTCAAATGACACGTAAGCGTGTTGGACAGGGACTCATTGAAGCTTTCTCAACTACATGTGATTCATGTAGCGGACGCGGAATTCATATTCATATGGAGCCTGTGAAGATGAAGGCACCAATGCCACAACTAGATGTTCCATCATCACAACATGAAGATGCAGAGGAAAAA
>JBIIJO010000087.1:0-3412 GCA_044233685.1 Candidatus Planktophila sp. | reverse complement strand
TCATGGCGTTTTTTGTCTTGATTGCACTCGCGCTCTATGCGCGAAAACTCTTTAGGGAACGATGATTGCTTTAAGCACAATTTTTAAATATCTATCCCTTATTGGCAGTTTTGCAGTAGTTGGATCACTATTGGCGATGGGCTTCCTGCTTCTTGATTCCCATGGAAAACTTTCAACTTCAGCTAAAAAGCTTCGCACAATGCTATGGATTTCAGGCCTTACCTGGTCCATAGGAAGTATCGGAGTAATTCTCTTTACGCTAGCAACAATTCTCGACCAACCTTTATCATTTGCATTAGATTCAACAGTTCTGCGCTCTTTCCTCACACAAATCACTTTAGGTCAGTACTTACTATTTCAAACACTTGTTGCCCTAGTTATTACCTTTGCAGCAATTCGAGTGAACAAGATTCTTACAGTTATCGCCTTACTTATCCTTACTTTCATTGGTTTGATCGCACCTGTATTTCAAAGCCACTCAGCATCAGGTGGTTCACATGGGCTAGCTATTGGTTCCTTGGTAATTCACGTAGTTGCACTATCTCTTTGGGTAGGCGGAGTAATAACGTTGGCGATTTTGGAACCAGAGGATAGGCCAGTAGCAGTTCCACGCTTTAGCCAATTAGCTTTATGGGCCGCTATTGCTGTTGTATTAAGTGGAACTGCAAATGCTTGGGCCCGCTTGAATTTCAAAGAGGCCTGGAACAGTGCATATGCATGGGTAGTAATTGGCAAAGTAGTTCTAACGATTACCTTAATTATTATTGGATATTTACATCGTAAGAATTTGGCTTTGCGCAGTTCTATTAATTGGAAAGGCTTTGCGCGCTTAATCTTTGCAGAGAGCTTGATAATGGTTGCAACCGTTGCAATGGGTGCATGGTTATCTTCAAGTCAGGCACCATCAAGACCAGAGCCAGCCAAATTTGATCCAGCATTAGCCATCGCTGGAATTTCTACTCCTGCAGAACCCACATGGGGTCGAATTTTGTTTAGTTATGAACCAGATGCATTAATGATTGGAATCTTGGTTACAGCCGTTGCACTCTATATAAAGGGTGTCGTTGTTCTTACAAAGCGTGGCGATAAGTGGCCAGTGGGTCGCACAATTTCATTTGCCCTTGGAATATCAGCAATAGATTTTGCAACAAGTGGTGGCCTTGGTTTGTATGCAAACTTTGCTTTTTCATACCACATGGTTGCTCACATGATTCTAGGAATGATTGCACCGATTGGAATTGTGCTTGGAGCGCCAATTACATTAGCGCTTCGCACTTTGCCACAGGGTAGAAATAGTGAAGAGCGCGGTGTGAGAGGTTCACTACTTGCTGCACTTCATTCGAAGTTAGCTGTGTTTTATACCAACCCAATTGTGGCTTTGGCTATCTTTGATGGCTCACTCTTTGCTCTCTACTTCACAGATCTATTTGGCTCGATGATGCAATCGCACGTGGGCCACTTCTTTATGAGCATTCACTTCCTACTCGCTGGAATTCTTTTCTTCCATGTAGTTATTGGAATCGATCCAAACCCTCGAAGAGTTCCACATATAGTTCGTATCGTTATTCTCTTTGCGGCAATGAGTATTCATGCCTTCTTCTCTGTGGCATTGATGTCGACTACAACACTTATTGATGGTGGCCACTTCGGATCTCTTCAATCACCATGGCTCACTGATCTACTTGCCGATCAGCGCATGGGTGGATCAATCGGTTGGGCGATGGGCGAAATTCCTATTCTTCTCGCTTTGGTTGCCACCTTTGTAAGCTGGGTTAAGGATGATTCACGTGAAGCTATCCGAATTGATAAAAATGCCGCACGATCTGCAGCTATGGGTCAGCCAGATGAGTTAGCTGCATATAACAAGTATTTGCAAGATTTAGCCCAACGCGATAGAAATGAGCCCTAATGGAAAACTTATTTGATCTTCCCAGCGAATATAAAGACCTTCGTGCCAGCGTTCGCGCTTTGGCAGAAAAGGAAATTGCTCCTTTTGCAAAAGCTGTTGACGAAGATCATCGCTTCCCACAGGAGGCAGCAGATGCATTACAAAAGGCAGGTCTAGCTGCAGCCCATGTTCCAACTGAATTAGGTGGCGACGGGGCAGATGCACTTGCTGTTGTAATAATTATTGAAGAAGTTGCACGCGTTTGCGGTGCTTCATCACTTATTCCCGCAGTTAACAAACTTGGTTCACTTCCCTTAATGCTGGGCGGAAATAAAGATCAAAAGCAGCGCTGGTTATCACAACTGGCACAAGGTAAAGGTTTTTCATATTGCTTATCTGAATCTGATGCAGGCTCTGATGCATCAGCCCTTCGCACAAAGGTTGAGCGCGATGGAGATGGTTGGATTCTCAATGGAAGCAAGAAGTGGATTTCAAATGCAGGAATTTCAGAGTTTTACACCGTCATTGCCCAAGGCGATGCATCCCTTGGCTCTAAAGGAATCACTGCATTCGTAGTTGAAAAATCTGATCCAGGTGTCTCATTTGGTGCACCAGAAAAGAAAATGGGCTTCAGAGGATCACCAACCCGTGAAGTTTATTTCGACAACGTCAAGCTGGCAGATGATCGCCGCATCAGCGAAATTGGTGAAGGATTTGCACTAGCAATGAACACACTTGATCACACACGCATCACTATCGCTGCCCAAGCTCTAGGTCTTGCGCAAGGCGCACTTGATGTTGCGACCAAGTATTCACATGAGCGCAAGCAGTTCGGTAAAGAGATTTTCGACTTCCAAGGCGTTCAATTCATGTTGGCAGATATGGCGATGAATATTGAAGCTGCACGTCAATTAACTTATGTTGCTGCATCAAAGAGTGAGAGCAATGAAAAAGATCTACGCTTCTTCTCAGCGGCAAGTAAGTGTTTTGCTAGTGATGTTGCAATGAAAGTAACAACTGATGCGGTTCAGATTTTGGGCGGCTATGGCTATGTGTCAGATTATCCAGTTGAACGAATGATGCGAGATGCCAAGCTAACTCAGATTTATGAGGGAACTAATCAAATTCAGCGAATAGTTATGGCGCGCAATCTACCTAACGCTTAAATCTGACGATGAGTGAAGGTGTTGCTGCAGCATCTAGGGGTATGTCATGAGATTCTCGAGGCAAAGTTTCACTCGTTAATTCACCTGCATGAACTAAACCAATCTTCCAACCAGGCAAAGTTGGTAATGCGCGATCATAAAACCCTCCGCCTTGCCCCATTCGATAACCCTCTTGATCAATACGAAGTGCAGGTGTGATCACTGCACCCACATCACTCGTATCTGTCACAGCTGGTCCAGTTGGTTCAGTCAGGTTTTTGGTGATCTTCAAATTTGTTGGATTTCCATCCCATTCAACCCATTCAATGACTAATCCATTGACTCGGGGGAGTAAAAGTCTTTTGCCATCTGCCAAGAA
>JBIIJO010000086.1:0-3438 GCA_044233685.1 Candidatus Planktophila sp. | reverse complement strand
ACTCGTAAGAATCTGAGCCAGATAACTGTTCCAGTTCAACTCTTTCACTCAGTAGAAGATCACACCTTGCCAGTTTCAAACACTGAGATAGTTATGGCCGGTCTTGGTTCTGTGAACAAGTCTCGCATTGAGTTAGTCAACAGTTACCACGTTGCGACTTTGGATCATGACCAGGAGCTAATTTTCCAGAACTCACTTACCTTTATCCAAGGCCTGCAGAAGAGCGCTTAAAGCTCCAACTGCATCAAAACAAGGTCAAGAAGCTGTCCATGCTTTTGTGCAACGCGTGGCATCCGTGCACTCTCTTTGAAACCGTATGTGGCATGAAGATTAATAGATGCAGTATTAGTTGAATCAATGGCTGCAACCATTACCTTTCGCTCCTGCTCTCGTGCCAAATCCATTAAATGTTCCAGAATCTGCTTGCCAATTCCTTTGCCACGATGCGAAGGGGCCACGTGAACGCTGTGTTCAACGGTGTGGTTATAGCCTTCTCCAAAACGAAAAGATCCAAAGACTCCATAACCAACGACTGCGCCATCGTTTTCTGCAACGATGACTGGGTAACCATGTGAGGTTTTATCCTCAAACCAGGCCATGCGCTCTGAAATATCTACTGTGTCTTCTCGATAGATCGCGTTTGTAGTTGCAATAACATCATTGTAGATAGAAGTAATTGCCGCGATATCGCCGGCGGTTGCGCTTCTAATCATTTATGGATTAATCGAGAGCCAGAGAAGTGCAAGTACGCAGATAGAAACCAGAGTGATAATTGAGCCATAGACACCGCGCATTCGTCGCGTAGAGACAAACTCGCCCATGAGTCGTTCATCTTTAGATATTCCATACATAAAGATCAGCAGCGGTAGTAGCAATACGGCGTTGAGAATCTGTGTGAAGACCAGAACCTTAATCAACGGCAAATCAGGAATGAGAATTAGTCCCGCAGCAAAAACCGTCATCACGCCGAAGGTTGCATAAAACAATGGAGCTTCTTTTGGACCATCATCTAGGGCTGCAGGTTGACCGGTCAGATCGCCAACAGAATAAGCAGTAGATAATGGCAAAATAGATGCAGCAAGTAATGCCGCTCCCACCAAGCCAATAGCAAAGAGAGCTTTTGCCATAGTTCCGGCCAAAGGTTCAAGCGCGCGAGCCGCTTGGGCTGCATCGGTAATCTCAGTGATCCCTTCTTTGTTCAATGTTGCAGCGCACGTAATAACAACAAAGAAACCGATAATTCCGGTGAGCAAAGAACCGGTCCACACATCAATGCGTAGAAGTTTTAAATCATCACGAGTTAAACGCTTATCTACTGCATACGACTGGATGAAAGCCAGTCCCCATGGGGCAAGAGTTGTTCCAAGAGTTGCAGTGGCTAGAAAGAGAGCATCATGGGTAAATGGCATAGATGGCACAAAGACGCCGCGAGCTGCTTGACCCCAATCAGGTTGGGCCATGAAACCAGCAACGATGTAGGAGATAAAGACTGCCGAAAGTGCAAAGAAAACCTTTTCGATGTTGGCAAAAGATCCTCGAAGAACTAGAAATGAAACTATTAGGGCACCTGCAGGAACTGTCACAAATCGTGAGAGGCCAAAGAGTTCTCCCGCTATCGCAATGCCCGCAAATTCCGCAGTCAGGGTGCCGAAGTTAGCAATAATCAAAGCACTTGCGCTAAGAGTTCCAGAGCGAGCACCATACTTTTGACGCACCAAACCAATGAGTCCTTGACGTGTAACAACGCCAATGCGTGCACCGAGATCCTGGAAAATAATCAAAGCGATAGTGGAAAGAACCACTACCCACAGCAGTTGATATCCAAATTTTGCACCCAGTTGCGAATAAGTGGTGATGCCGGCTGGATCATCATCTGAAAGCCCAGCAATAATTCCAGGGCCCATGACTGAGAGAAGTGCAGCTAAACGAATCTTGCGCGTTGTTGTCATGAGAGCGCACCTGTTCCTTTAGATAATCCATGTTGTTCCTCAGGCTTAAGTGCATCCACCAAGTCATCGGCCAAAATTCGTCCTACAGGCTTTCCTTTTTCATCAATTACAACGATGGATGCGCCTCGGTTGTTTGAAAATTCTTCGATTACTTCTTCCAACGGAGAATCAATTTGGACAGATGTTGGGTAAGGAGGTCCGATAAGAGTGCTCAAAAGTGCGGTGGATTTAGCGGCCACCAACTCAATAATTTGGATGTGATCAACTAACTTGCCTTTGCTATCAACGATAACAACACCATCAGAAATATCGCGATCTCTGTTTTCAACAAGGCGGGCAAGAGCCGCACCGCAAGTGTCGTTTTCTTGCGCAAAAACCATGTGAGTGGTCATGATTCCACCGGCGAGGGTCTCATCGAAAGCAATGAGCTGGCGCAACTGCTTAGCCATCTTGACATCCATTGCTTTCAAAATATCCTCACGGTGCTCATCAGCTAAATCGCGTAGTACTTCAGCAGACTCATCTGGTTCCATGCGACTTAGGAGTTCGGCAGCTCGCTCTTCACTCAATCCACGTAGAAGGCCTTGCAGCTCTTCATCTTCCATTTCTTCCAGTGCATCAGCTGCCAACTCTGGATCCAACATTTCAATCAACGCACTTTGTTCACGTCCGGCTAAATCTTCAATAAGGTCTGCTAAGTCCGCAGGGCGCAGTTGTGAAAGTGCGGTTTTAGAACCAGAGGTTTTAACAACTCCTGAAGTATCAGCAAGAGATGCAACTGTTGCCCAGTCCAGAACGTGTTGAGGTGTTGCGCGGCGACCTAGTGCGCCAGGAAAGATGCGGCGAAGGAAAGTGACAAAAGAAATATCCACGCCAACTACACGAATCTCTTTATCTAAAGGCGCTAAGTAAAGATCTGAGGAGCGAACCACCCGCAGGCCATTCACATCCACAATCTGGTGATCAAGAACATCGGCATCTAACAATGATTCATCACTACGGCGCTTGTAGTCAGTCAAATTTATGGTTGTGGAAGAGAGCCTGATTTGATGGCGCTCTAGCTTTGCAATACGGGCTCCATCAATAAATGATCGACGCAAACCCACTTTTACGATCAATCCTGAGACTGGTGGATAAGCATCTTGTCCATGCTTAACAACAACATCTACTAAGCGACCTATCTCACGGCCATCTTCATTGGTAACTGGACAGCCCAATAATCCTGCAAGTGAAACAACAGAATCGCGAACACCTTTGCGAGCCAAAACCAAATCACGCCGTCCCACGGCACGCTCAACGGTATTGACCACACGGGCAATAGGCTTTTTGTTTGGGGCTTTCATAAGCGAAATTGTATCGGCTGACATTGCACGCATTCCGATAGTTTTCACTGGGTCTAAATGAACTTACTGAAGTGGACCGTACTGGGATCGAACCAGTGACCCCCACAATGTCAATGTGGTGCTCTACCGCTGAGCCAACGATCCTT